>NZ_JBFBNW010000031.1:0-77942 GCF_040683955.1 Streptomyces sp. NPDC093111
CGGACGTGGCGGCGCCCGTAACGAGCGCAGCGAAGTGAAGGTCGCAGTCCGGACACCCCCTACCCCCGCGGAGGCACCGGCCCCCGCGAACCCACGGGTCTCTCCCCCCACCCACACCAGCTGTGGCATGGCGCACATCCCACCCCCACCCTTATGCAACTTGTTGCACAAGCCTCGGCCGGTCGTCTACAACAGTCGGTGACGACCCGCGCGAGGAGACGCCCCATGGCCCAGCCCCAGCCCCAGACCACCCCGTACCCGCACCTGCTGAGCCCGCTGGACCTCGGGTTCACCACCCTGCCCAACCGGGTGCTCATGGGATCGATGCACGTCGGTCTGGAGGAGGCCGAGCACGGATTCGAGCGGATGGCCGCGTTCTACGCCGAGCGGGCCCGCGGCGGCGTCGGCCTGATCGTCACGGGCGGCATCGCCCCGAACGAGGCCGGCCGCCCCTGGGACGGCGGCGCCAAGCTGACCACCGCCGAGGAGGTCGCCGAGCACCGTCTGATCACGGACGCCGTGCACGGGGCGGGCGGCAGGATCGCGATGCAGATCCTGCACTTCGGCCGCTACGCATACCACCCGGGTCTGGTGGCCCCGAGCCCGCTGAAGGCCCCGATCAGCCCGTTCGCGCCGAACGAGCTGACGGACGCCGAGGTCGAGCAGACCGTCGAGGACTACGTGCGCTGCGCGGAGCTCGCGAAGGAGGCGGGGTACGACGGCGTCGAGGTGATGGGCTCCGAGGGCTACCTGATCAACGAGTTCATCGCGGCGGCCACCAACCAGCGTACCGACCGCTGGGGCGGCTCGTACGAGAACCGGGTCCGCTTCCCGCTGGAGATCGTGCGCCGCATCCGCGAGCGCGTCGGCGCGGAGTTCATCCTGGTGTACCGCCTCTCGATGCTGGACCTGATCCCGGGCGGCTCGACCCTGGACGAGGTGGTCGCGCTGGCGAAGGAGATCGAGGCGGCCGGCGCCACGATCATCAACACGGGCATCGGCTGGCACGAGGCCCGCATCCCCACCATCGCGACCTCGGTCCCGCGCGGGGCGTACACGTGGGTGACGAAGCGCCTGATGGGCGCGGTGTCGGTGCCGCTGGTGACGAGCAACCGCATCAACACGCCCGAGGTGGCGGAGGAGATCCTGGCCGGGGGCCGCGCCGACATGGTGTCGATGGCCCGCCCGTTCCTGGCGGACCCGGACTTCGTGGCGAAGGCGGCGGCGGACCGCGCGGAGACCATCAACACCTGCATCGGCTGCAACCAGGCGTGCCTGGACCACACGTTCAGCCTGAAGATCACGTCCTGTCTGGTGAACCCGCGGGCCTGCCACGAGACGGAGCTGGTCCTGTCCCCGACCCGCCTCGCCAAGCGGGTCGCCGTGGTCGGCGCGGGCCCGGCGGGCCTGGCCTGCGCGGTGTCGGCGGCGGAGCGCGGCCACGCGGTGACGCTGTTCGACGGCGCCGACGAGATCGGCGGCCAGCTGAACGTCGCGAAGCGGGTGCCGGGCAAGGAGGAGTTCGACGAGACCCTGCGCTACTTCCGGGTGCAGCTCGCGGAGCGGGGTGTCGAGGTCCGGCTGAACACGTTCGTCGGGGCGTCGGACCTGGAGGGGTACGACGAGGTGGTGGTCGCGACGGGCGTCACGCCCCGGACGCCGGAGATCGAGGGCGTGGACCACCCGAGCGTGGTGGGCTACCTGGACGTGCTGCGTCACGGCGCGCCGGTCGGCGAGCGGGTGGCGATCCTGGGCGCGGGCGGCATCGGCTTCGATGTGGCCGAGTTCCTGACGGACGGCGGCGAGGGCGCGAGCCAGGACCCGGAGACGTACTTCCGGCAGTGGGGCGTCGACACCTCGTACGCGTCGCGGGGCGGTCTGCGCACCCCGGAGCGGCCCCGGCCGCCGCGCCAGGTGCACCTGCTCCAGCGGAAGACCACGAAGGTCGGCGCGGGCCTGGGCAAGACGACGGGCTGGATCCACCGCACGGAGCTGAAGCACCGGGGCGTGACGATGGTGGCGGGAGCCTCGTACACGCGCATCGACGACGAGGGTCTGCACCTGACGATCGACGGCGAGGCGCAGGTCCTGCCGGTGGACACGGTGGTGCTGTGCACGGGCCAGGATCCGCGGCGCGGGCTGTACGAGGAGCTGGTCGCGGCGGGCCGTGCGGCGCACCTGATCGGCGGGGCGGACGTCGCCGCGGAGCTGGACGCGAAGCGGGCGATCGACCAGGGCACGCGGCTCGCGGCCACGCTGTGAGGGCCTCGGCCGGCCGAACCTAGGATGCCTGCATGTCCCTCCCGCACGCGATCCTGACGGCGCTGCTCGAGAAGCCCTCGTCGGGTCTCGAACTGACGCGCCGCTTCGACCGGTCGATCGGCTATTTCTGGTCGTCCACCCACCAGCAGATCTACCGGGAGCTGGGGAAGCTGGAGCAGGCGGGGTACATCCGCGCCCTGCCCGCCGCCGTACCGGCGCGGGGGCAGCGGAAGGAGTACGAGGTGTTGCCGGCGGGCCGTGAGGAGCTCGCCGGCTGGGTGGACACGCCGGAGGACCCGAAGCCGTTGCGCGCGGCGCTGCTGCTGCGGATGCGGGCGGCGGCCGTGGTGGGCGGTACAGGGCTGCGGGAGGAGCTGGAGCGGCATCTGGGTCTGCACCGGGCCCAGTTGGAGGAGTACCTGGCGATCGAGACGAGGGACTTCCCGGCGGAGCGCCGCCGCACGGAGCCGGACCGGCTGCGACACCTGGTCCTGCGGGGCGGTATCGACCTGGAGCGCTTCTGGGTGGAGTGGCTGACGCACGCGCTGGCGGAACTGGCGGCCGCCGCACGGGAGGACGAGCGGTGAAGCGGTACTGAGCCATCGTGCCCGGCACTGGCTCCCGGCTCTGGCCCACGGTGGATACTGGTCAGTCCAGACCAGTCACGACCAGTCGGGTGAAAGGGCGAGCATGGCCGACGAGTTGGGTCACCGCAGGACACGTCATGCGGTGGTCATCGGGGGAAGCCTCGCGGGGTTGCTGGCCGCGCGGGTGCTGAGCGAGCACGCCGAGCGGGTCACGGTCGTCGAGCGCGACCGCTACCCGGAGGGGCCGGACGCGCGGCCCGGTGTGCCTCAGGGCCGGCATCTGCATGTGCTGATCGAGGGCGGGCAGCGGGCGCTGGACGAGCTGCTGCCGGGCTTCATGGACGAGCTGCGGGGGCTGGGCGCGCCGAAGGTGGGCGTGCCGCGGGACATGATCCAGTGGCAGAACGGCCAGTGGTACGTGCGCACGGAGGCGACGGCGCATTTCTACACCGGCCCCCGGCCGCAGTTGGAGTGGCTGGTGCGGCAGCGGGTGCTGGCGGATCCGCGGATCGAGCTGGTCGACGGCACCGAGACGGTGGGGCTGCTCGGGGACGCGGCGCGGGTGCGCGGTGTGCTGGTGCGGGAGCGCGGGGCGGGCGCGGACAAGGAGCCGCGCGCGCTGGAGGCGGATCTGGTGGTGGACGCGTCGGGCCGTTCGACCCGGGCGCCGGACTGGCTGGTGGCGATCGGCGCGGAGGCTCCGCACGAGGAGACCCTGGACACGGGTCTGGCGTACGGCACGCGGGTGTACCGGGGGCCGGCGGAGGACGCGTCGACGGACGCGCTCGGCTATTACGTGGTGCCCAACCCGGGCCAGGTGTACGGCGGTGTGGTGCTGCCGCTCGGTGACGGGCGGCATCTGGTCACGTTGTCGGGTCTGCGCGGGGACGAACCGCCGACGGACGAGAACCTGTTCGAGGAGTACGCGCGGAAGCTGCCGCACCCGGTGGTGAGCGACTGGATCGCGAAGGCGGAGCCGCTGTCGCCGGTGTACGGCTTCCGGAAGACGTCCAACATCCGCCGCCGGTACGACCGTCCGGGCCGGCGTCCGGCGGGTTTCCTGGCGACGGGTGACGCGTTGTGCGCGTTCAATCCGATCTACGGGCAGGGCATGGCGGTAGCGGCGCTCACCGCGGTCGCGCTGCGCGAGGCGCTGGCCGGTTCCCGGCGTACGCCGACCACGCGGCGGGTGCAGCGGGCCCTGTTGGACGCGTCGAAGCAGGCGTGGGACATCTCGGCGGGTGCCGACAAGAAGATGCCGGGCGCGACGGGTGACGCGGCCAGGTCGGGCGCCGCCGACAAGGTGACGGGCTGGTACCTGCGGCGGGTACAGGACCGGGCTTCGGGCAACCCGGTGGTGGGCACCCCGTTCCGGGCGGCGCTGACGCTGACGGCTCCGTTGACGGGCCTGTTCGCGCCGGCGGTGGCCCGTGAGGTGCTGTTCGGCCCGGTGCCGCACACGCCGGACGCGCCGCCGCTGCTCCGCCGCGGGGACGAGGGCCGCTAGCCCTACGGGCGAAGGTCCCCCGAGGCCCCGATGCGAGGGCCTCGGGGGGGGGCCGACGGCGGCTCGGGATCAGGATCGGGACCGGAACCGGAGCCGGAGCCGGAGCCGGAAAACGGAATGCCCGTTCAGACCCCCGGCGCCGCCGTCACCACGCCCGCCGCGATGCCCGCGCTCAGCGCCGCGTAGTCGTCGGCGTTCTGCGCCGCGTAGCGCAGGGCGAAGTCGGCGATGCCCCGGTCGAAGACGTCGGAGGAGCCGAGGTAGGCGGCGATGGCGATGCGGTCGCCGGAGCGGGCGTGGGCGCGGGCGAGGGCCCAGCCGCACAGCCGCGCGTACTCGCGGAGGATGGCCGGGGACATGGTCTCGACCTCGGCCGAGCCTTTCATGTCGCGCAACTGGCGCCAGTAGAAGTGGCGTTGTTCGGGTCCGGTCATCCAGCCGAGGAAGATGTCGCTGGCGGCCTGGGTGAGCCGCTGGCCGGAGACGACCCGGCGGCCCTGGTGGGTGAAGGCGCTGGGGCTGAGGTACTGCTCCAGGACGGAGGGGACGGCTTCCTTGATCTGGAGGAAGAGCGGGTCGGTCTCGTCGCGGCCTTCGAGGAGCAGGATGAAGCAGCGGGTGCCGACGCTGCCGACGCCGACGACCTTGCGGGCCGCGTCGACGAAGTGGAACCGGTCGAGGAGCAGTCGGCGTTCCTCGGAGAGGGAGCTGCGGTAGTCGCTGAAGATCTTTCCGATGGTGACCCGGTCGACGTCGGTGACCCGTTCGAGGAGCGGCGGGTCCTCGACGATGCGCCGGCCGTTGCCGTCGTCCTCGGTGAGTTTGCCGAAGGCCTGGAGGCTGGTGCGGCGCCGGGCGCGGGCGAGCCTGTTCTCCAGGCGTTTGCGGTCGGCGCCGCGGATGACTCCGGCGACGTCCTCGGCGGAGATCCGCTCGTACCAGACCTCCAGTTCGGCGAGTCCGGCGAGGCGGCGCATGTGGGTGCGGTAGCCCTCGGCGGAGAGCTGGGCGGCGCGGTGGGCCTTGGCCTTGGAGGTGCCGTTCTGGAGGGAGGCGACGGCGATGGACGCGGCGAGGCGTTTGACGTCCCATTCGAAGGGGCCGGGCAGTGTCTCGTCGAAGTCGTTCACGTCGAACAGGAGCGTCCGTTCGGGTGAGGCGTACACCCCGAAGTTGAGCAGATGGGCGTCTCCGCAGAGCTGGACGGTCAGTCCGGTGTGACGCTGGGCGGCGAGGTCGGCGGCCATGACGGCGGCCGCGCCGCGCAGGAAGGCGAAGGGGGACACGGCCATGCGGCCGTAGCGGATCGGGACGAGTTCGGGGACCCGGTCGACGGACTGGCGTTCCAGGACGCCCAGGGGGTCCGGGCGCTGCGAGGAGGGTATCCAGCGCCCGTGCGAGGAGCGGGGGACGCGCTTGCGTGCCGCGCGGCCCCTCTCGGCCCGTTCTGACGGTGTCGTCATCCGGCCTCACCCACTTCTTCCAGCGCCGCGGCCTCGACTGATCCGTTGCGATCCATTACAAAACGGGCTGCCCGATTCGGCCACTTCCGGCGACCGGACTTCCCGAATGGTTTAGACCAATGATAGGAATTGCTCACCCACACGGTTCAGGTGGTCACACCGAGCAATGGTTGAACCATGCATCACAGAGAGGGTCCGTGACATGGCCGAGCCAGTTTCCGAGCCCGGACCGAGGGCGGCGCTTCCGCTCTACCTCCGGGTCGCCGCGGTACTGCGGGACGACCTCATCCAGCGGCGCATCTCCCCCGGCAGCCGACTGCCGTCCGAGCGCCACCTCGCCCACCGCTTCCACGTCAACCGCCAGACCGTCCGCGGCGCGCTCCAGCTGCTGCGGGACGAGCGGCTCGTGGTCACCGACCGGCGGGGCACCTTCGCCGCCGAGCAGGACCAGCGCGGCGGGTCGCCGGCGGCGCTCCGGCGCTCCTTCCCGGGCGGCCCCCGGGCGGCCGACGCCCTGGTGCGGGCCGCGCTCGCCTGGGAGGCCCCGCCGGTCGCGCTCGCCGCGCGGCTCTCACTCGCGCCCGGGGAGCCGACGCTGGTGCACCGGCACGCGGTGCTCGCGCCCTCCGGGGTCTCGCTCCAGCGGTCGGTGTCCTGGTTCTCCCGGCCCGCCCTGGCGGAGATCCCGCAGCTGGGCCGCTACCGGCGCGGCGCCGAGCGCTACCAGCAGCAGCCCGACCTGCGGCTGCTCTACCACTGGATGCACCACGCGGGGCTGCGCACCACCCACCGGGAGTCCGTCGGGGTGCCGCAGGACCCGGCGGGCCGTCCGGCGGACCGGGCGGCCGGCGGCGCGACCCGGCTGAGCGTCCACCGGGTGGTGAGCGACCAGCACGGGCACGCCCTGGAGGTCACGGACATCGATGTCGCGGCCCGGACGGGCTCCTGGACCTACGAGTTCAGCGGCTGACGCCCGGGTGCGGGCCGCACCCGGGCGGGGACGGCCCGAACCCGACCGGGCGGCGGGCCCGGCACCCGCGCACCGCGCGCCGCCCGCCCGCGCGCCGCCCGCCGGGACCCGCCCGCCGGTACCCGACCGCCGACCACCCGCTTCGGGGGCCGGCTCAGACGATGCCCTCCGCGATCTCCGCCTCCTCGCGCGCGTTGCCGTACGCCGACGGCGTCCCGTACGAGCGGCGGGCGACGTACCACCAGACGCTGGCGAGGACGAGCACGACGGCCAGGGCGATCACGGCGTAGTTCATGCTGTCCACCGTCACCGGGGACTTCTGCGGCAGGCAGAACAGGACGGTCACGCAGGCCACCCAGATCACCGCGATCCAGCCGACCGGCCGGCTCCAGCGGCCCAGGCTCCAGGGGCCGGGGACGAAGTTCCGGCCGGCCCGCAGCCGCAGGTAGATCGGGATGGCGTAGGCGGGGGTGATGCCGATGACGTTGATGGCGGTCACCGCGCCGTAGGCGGTGGCGGAGTACAGCGACGGCAGGGCGAGCAGCGCGGCCACCGCGACGGAGAGCCAGACGGCCGGCACGGGGGTCTGGGTGCGGCTGCTGACCCGGCGCCAGAGCGCGGAGCCCGGCAGGGCGTTGTCGCGGCTGAAGGCGAAGACCATGCGGCTGGCGGCGGCGACCTCGGCGTTGCCGCAGAAAAGCTGGGCCACGATCACGACGAGCAGCAGGGCCTTGGCGCCACCGGCGCCCAGCGCGTCCAGGAGGATCTGGGCGGGCGGCACGCCGGTGGCGCTGTTCTGCGTGCCCGCGTAGTCCTGGATGGCGAAGGTGAGCCCGGCGAGGAGCGCGAAGCCGGCGATCCAGGAGGCCCAGATGGAGCGGACGATGCCCTTGGCGGCGGTCACCGAGGCGTTCGCGGTCTCCTCCGAGAGGTGGGCGGAGGCGTCGTACCCGGAGAAGGTGTATTGGGCGAGGAGCAGACCGATCGCGGCGACGTAGAGCGGGTTGCTCCAGCCGGTGTCGTTCACGAACTGGGTGAAGACGAACGAGGCGGACTGGTGGTGGTCGGGGACGAGGGCGAGCGCGCCCACGATGACGGCGACGCCGCCGAGGTGCCACCAGACGCTGATCGAGTTGAGCACGCTGACCAGCCGGACGCCGTAGAGGTTGAGCACGGCGTGCAGCAGCAGGATCGCCAGGAAGATCAGGAAGGTCGACCCGGCGGTGGGGACGATGCCCCACTGGAGGTTGAGGAAGGCGCCGGTGAACAGGGCGGCGCCGTAGTCGATGCCCGCGATGGCGCCGAGCAGACCGAGGAGGTTGAGCCAGCCCGTGTACCAGCCCCAGCGGCGCCCGCCGAGCCGGTCGGCCATGTAGTAGAGCGCGCCCGAGGTCGGGTAGGCGCTGGTGACCTCGGCGAGGGCGAGGCCGACGCACAGCACGAAGAGCCCGACGCCGGCCCAGCCCCAGAGCATGACGGCGGGGCCGCCGGTGCCCAGGCCGAAGCCGTAGAGGGTCATGCAGCCGGAGAGGACGGAGATGACCGAGAAGCTGATGGCGAAGTTGCCGAAGCCGCCCATCCGACGGGCCAGGACCGGCTGGTAGCCGAGCTCTCTGAGCCGCGCCTCCTCGTCGTCCTTGACCGGAGGTGGCTTGCGTATCGCGTCGGTGGGGGCGGTGCGGGACATGCGTTCCTCCGGGGACGGGGGTGTTCGGGTGTGTGTGTGGGGGGGGAGATGCGGGGCGGCCTCAGGGACCCGGCCGGGACTCCGGGGCGCCGAGGCAGCGGGCCCTCGCCCGCAGGAAGACCTCCTCGGCGGGGCCGCGTTCGTCGGGGACGGCGGTGCGGTACGCCCAGGGCTGCGGGGTCCAGTACGGGCCGAGGGCCTCGAACACGCGGGTCGCGTCGGCGAACTTGAGGGCGCCGTACAGGGCGTGGGCCAAGTAGTTGAGGTCGAGCAGGCTGGCTTCCTCGGTGGCGCAGAAGAGGAACCAGGTCTCCATGGCCCGGCGGGCGTCGCGGACGGCGTCCTCGGCGACCCAGTGCAGGTCGAGCGCGCGCTCGTGGCCCTTGTCCCGCCGGTAGCGCTCGACGCGCACGTACAGCGGCAGGGCGTGCAGCGCGGAGCCGACGGGGGCGGAGGAGGAGGCCCACTGGGCGTAGTTGACCGCCTCGGAGAGCGGTCCCGTCCTGCGGGCGTAGAGGAACTGGAGCATCCGGTGGTGCGCCTCGCGGTTGTGCGGGTCGCGCTTCTCGGCCTCGTTGAGCAGTCCCCAGGGCCCCGGCGGCAGCATGGGGGCGGGCGGCTGGAGCCGGTGCTCCTCCATGCTCTGCCGCGCGTCGAGTAAGGACAGGGCGAGCCGGCACACCCAGGGCACGGGGTCGGCCGGGGCGCGCTCGACGGCCTCCCGGCAGGCGGTCCACGCCTCCTGCCACAGTTCGCGGGTACGGGGGTGGCCGGCGCGGTGGGCGCGGACGGCGCGCTCGACGGCGACGCGGGAGTGCATGACGGTGGCGGCGATGGAGTCGGGCTGCTCCGTCCGCCAGCTGGCGACCACGTCGGTGCCGGCCGCGACGGCGGCGAGGACCTGGGTGCGCCGGGTCCACGCGGGCCAGCCGGTCGTCTCGTCGAGGAGCCGGGCCATGGCCACCCAGCGGCCGGTGCGCAGGTCCTGGACGGCGCCCCGCAGGGCATGGTCGTGACCCGCCGGGTGGTAGACGGGCCGGAAGCCTTGCGCGGCCATCAGGCGGCCGTGCGGGGGGTGGGCGACATGGTTCCTCGGTGAGGTGAGCGGAGGGGGTGGTCAGTCCCCGTGGCCATCCCGGCCGGTGATCGGCGATCACTATAGAGGTCGCTGGACGTGACCGGTCCACTTTCATCTGTGACCGTAACTATCCAGCCAGAGACTGAATTTGACTTGATGTCAGCGATGTTTCGGAAACTGACGGGTTCACCGCCCAAGCCTTGACGCCGCGCTCCCGCTGCATCAGGCTGACCGGTTCCACGATCAAGGACCTCCACCCACCGCACAGCAGCAGGGAGTCGCGCGCATGACGGGCCCGGTACTCGCCGTCGACCAGGGCACGTCGGGCACCAAGGCCCTCGTCGTCTGCCCCGAACGCGGGGTGATCGGGAGCGGATCCGCCCCGGTGCACCCGCGCGCCCTCCCCGGCGGTCTGGTCGAGGTCGACCCCCGTGAGCTGTACGACTCCGTGGTCACGGCCGGACGCGCGGCGCTCGCCGCGGCCGGAGAACCCGTCGTGGCGGTGGGCCTCGCCAACCAGGGCGAGACGGTGCTCGCCTGGGACCCGTCGACCGGGGCGCCCCTCACCGACGCCCTCGTCTGGCAGGACCGCAGAGCCGCCGGCCTGTGCGCCCAACTCGCCACGCACAAAGCCGAGTTGAAACGTATCACCGGTCTGCCGCTCGATCCGTACTTCGCCGCTCCCAAGATGGCCTGGATCCGCCGCAGCCTCACCGGCGCCGGGGTCGTCACCACGAGCGACGCCTGGCTCGTGCACCGGCTCACGGGCGCCTTCGTCACCGACGCCGCCACCGCGGGCCGCACCGGACTGCTCGACCTCGACACCGCCGCCTGGTCCGAGCCCGCGCTCGACGTCTTCGGCCTCGGCGGGGAGCGGCTGCCGCGCGTCGTGGACTGCGACACCCCCGTCGGCACCACCACCGCCTTCGGCCCGCCGCTCCCGCTGACCGGGCTCCTCGTCGACCAGCAGGCGGCGCTGCTCGCCCAGGACGTGACCGAGCCGGGCGCGGCGAAGTGCACGTACGGCACGGGGGCGTTCCTGCTCGCCCAGACCGGGCCCGTGCCGCGCCGCGGCGACTCCGGCCTGGTGTCCTGCGTCGCCTGGCGGCTGCGCGACCGCACCAGCTACTGCCTCGACGGACAGGTGTTCACGGCCGCCTCCGCCGTCCAGTGGCTGACCGGCCTCGGCGTGATCACGGGCGCGGCCGACCTCGACACCGTCGGCGGCGCCGTCCCGGACGCCGGCGGCGTCACCTTCGTCCCGGCGCTGGCCGGGCTCGCCGCCCCCTGGTGGCGCGGCGAGGTGCGCGGCTCGCTCACCGGGCTCGGCCTGGACACCGGCCCCGGCCAGCTGGTCCGGGCCCTGTGCGAGGGGATCGCCGCGCAGGTGGTGGAGCTCGCCGGGGCGGCGGCGACCGACCTGGGCGCGCCGCTCACCACGCTGCGGGTGGACGGCGGCCTGACCCGGTCCGCGCTGCTCATGCAGACGCAGGCCGACCTCCTCCAGCGGCCCGTCGAGGTCTCCGCGCTCCCCGACGCCACCGCGCTCGGCGTGGCGGCGGTCGCCCGGCTCGGCCACTCCCCCGGGCTCGCCGTCCACGAGGCCGTGCCGGAATGGAAGCCGTCCGCCGTGTACGAGCCGCGGATCACCCCCGCCGAGGCCGCGGAGCGCCTGGACCGCTTCCGTACGGCGGTGGCGCGGCTGCTGGCCGACGAGGCGCCCGGGGCCGCCCCGGGCGGGTCCGCCGCGTGAGCGTCACCCGGCGCGGGGCGCTGCCCGACACCTCGGACCCGGGCGGCGCGTACGACGTCACCGTGGTCGGCGCGGGCGTGGTGGGCTGCGCCATCGCCCGCGAGCTGGCCCGCCGTTCGCTGCGGGTCGCGCTCGTCGAGGCGTCCGGCGACATCGGCGAGGGCAGCTCCAAGGCCAACACGGCGATCCTGCACACCGGCTTCGACGCCGTCCCCGGCTCCCTGGAGGCCCGGCTCGTCCGCGAGGGCGGCCGGCTGCTCGCCGCGTACGCCCGGGAGACCGGCATCCCCGTCGAGCCCGTCGGCGCGCTCCTGGTCGCCTGGGACGCGGAGCAGCTCGCCGCGCTCCCCCGGCTCGCCGCGAAGGCCGCCCGCAACGGACACCACGGCACCCGTCTCGTCGACGCCGCCGAACTGCGCGCCCTCGAACCGCACCTGGGGCCGGGGGCGCTCGGCGCGCTGGCCGTGCCCGACGAGTCGATCGTCTGCCCCTGGACCACCCCGCTCGCCTACGCCACCCAGGCCGTACGGTCCGGGGTCGACCTGCACCTCGACTGCCCCGTGGAGAAGGTGCGGACCGGCGGCCCCGGGACCCCGCACCGGCTGATCACCCGGCGCGGCGTCCTGCGCACCCGCTATCTGGTCAACGCCTGCGGCCTGTACGCGGACGCGTTCGACGCGCTGGTCGGGCGGTACGACTTCACCGTCACCCCGCGGCGCGGGCAGCTCCTCGTCTTCGACAAGTTCGCGCGCGGGCTCGTCCGGCACATCCTGCTGCCCGTGCCCGGTGCCCTCGGCAAGGGCGTGCTCATCGCGCCGACCGTCTACGGCAACGTGATGCTCGGCCCGACCGCCGAGGACCTCGACGACAAGACCGCCACCGGCTCCACCGCCGAAGGGCTCGCCGGGCTGCGCGCCCAGGGGCGCCGGATCCTGCCCGCGCTCCTGGACGAGGAGGTCACGGCCGTCTACGCCGGGCTGCGGGCCGCGACGGGCTCGGAGGACTACCGGATCGCCGCCCACCCGGAGCTGCGGTACGTCACGGTCGGCGGGATCCGGTCCACCGGGCTCACCGCCTCCCTCGCCCTCGGCCGGCACACCGTGGACCTGCTCGCCGACGCGGGCCTGGAGCTCGGGCCCGAACGCCCGCTCGCCCCGGTGTCGATGCCGAACCTCGGCGAGGCCTTCCCCCGCCCGTACCGGGACGCCGCCCGCATCGCCCGCGATCCCGCGTACGGCGACATCGTCTGCCACTGCGAGCGGGTCACCCGGGGCGAGATCCGCGACGCGCTCGCCTCCACGGTGCCGCCCGCCTCCCTGGACGGCCTGCGCCGCCGGACCCGCGCCCGGGCCGGGCGCTGCCAGGGCTTCTCCTGCGGGGCGACCGTGCGGGCGCTGTTCGAGGAGGGGGCGCGGTGACCGGCGACGGTGTGGTGGAGCGGGCCGTCGACGTGCTGGTCGTCGGCGCGGGACCGGCCGGTCTGGCCGCCGCCGCCCGGCTCGCGGCGGCGGGCGCGGGCCGGGTCGAGGTCCTGGAGCGGGAGCGGACCGCGGGCGGGGTGCCGCGGCACTGCGCGCGCCCCGGCTTCGGGGCGTACACCGGGCCCGGCTACGCGCGGCGGGCGGTGCGCGCCGCCGTACGGGCCGGGGCGGTGGTCCGCACCGGGGTCGGCGCGACCGGCTGGGCCGGGCCGCTGACGCTGGAGGTCACCGCGCCCACCGGCCCCGAACGGATCACCGCACGGGCCGTGGTCCTCGCCACCGGGGCCCGCGAACGGTCCCGCAGTGCCCGCCTGGTGCCGGGCAGCCGCCCCGCCGGGGTGTTCAGCACCGGTGAACTCCAGCAGTCCGTCGTGCTGTTCGGGCTGCGCCGGGAGGGGATCGGGCGCCGGGCGGTCGTCGTCGGGTCGGAGCCGGTCGCCCGGCACGCGGTGCGCACCCTGCGCCGGGCCGGGGTCCCGGTGGTGGCCGTCGTGTCGGAGCGGGCGCGCGGGGCGCGGCTGCCGGGACCCGTGCTGCGCGGCGCGACGGTCCTCGAACTCGTGGGGCGGGGGCGCCTGTCGGGGGTCCTGGTGCGCGGGGCGGACGGCCGGACCGGGCTGCTGCGCTGCGACACGGTCGTCTTCACCGGCGACTGGATCCCCGACCACGAACTCGCCCGCACCGGTGGTGTCCCCCTCGACCGCGCCACCCGTGGCCCGGCCGTCGACCCGGCGTTCCGCACCGCCGTGCCGGGGGTCTTCGCCGTCGGGAACCTGCTGCGGGGGGTGGAGCCCGCGGTGGTGGCCGCGGCGGAGGGCCGGGCGGTCGCCGCCGCCGTCCTCGACCTGCTCGCGGGTGCGCCCTGGCCCGGCCCGGGCGTTCCGGTCGCCGCCGGGGGCGCCGTGCGCTGGGTCTCCCCCCACCGTCTCACCGGGCCGGCCCCGACCCTGCTGCTCCGCCCGGCCGGCCGACTGCTCCGCCCGGTCCTGACGGTGCTCCAGGACGGGCGCGTGCTGTACGAGGCGCGGCTCTCGGGCCGCGTGGACGCGCACCGCTCGGTCCGCCCGCCCACCGGCTGGGCGGCGGACGTGGACCCGGCGGGCGGACCCGTGGTGATGCGGCTCGACGAGCCGTAGCCCGCGCCCTGTTCCCTTGGCGCGCGGATTCCTCCACACTGGGCGGTATGTCCGACAAGCGCAGTGCCGGTCTCCTCCTGTACCGCAGGACCGCCGACGGCGGTACGGAGGTGCTCATCGGCCATATGGGAGGGCCCTTCTGGGCCGGTCGGTCCACGGCCGCCTGGTCGGTCCCGAAGGGCGAGTACGGGCCGGACGAGCCGCCCGAGGCCGCCGCGCGGCGCGAGTTCGAGGAGGAGCTCGGGCTCCGGCCGCCGGACGGGGAGACCGTCCCCCTCGGCGAGATCCGGCAGGCCAACGGAAAGACCGTCACCGTGTGGGCGATCGAGGCCGATCTCGACCCGGCGGACGTGGTGCCGGGCACCTTCACCATGGAGTGGCCGCGCGGCTCCGGCACCGTACGGGAGTTCCCGGAGCTCGACCGGGTGGGCTGGTTCTCCTTCGAGGCCGCCGCGCCCCTGCTGGTGGCGGGTCAGCAGACGTTCCTGGAGCGCCTCGCGACCCACCTCGGCGGGCCAGGGGCCTGATTGTCAGACCCGTACGAGAGGGTGGTGGGGACGACCGCCGCACACTCGACAGGGAGCTCGACATGACGACGATCACCGGCCGTGAGCGCGCCGCCGCCCAGGCATACCTGCGCCTGCTCGAATCCACCCAGGCGGTGCTCGCCGATCCGCGCCTGGAGCCGTACGCGGCGGCGATGCTGACGCATCCGATGGCCGAGGCCGACGAGGCGCTGCGCGAGGCGGGCTTCTCGGGGAACGAGGCGCATCTGCTGCACCTCGTGGCGGCCCTGCGGGCCTCCCCCGCCGTGGAACGGGGCAGGCCCGTGTGAGGCGGGGGCGGCCCCCCCGCCGCCGTCAGCCCACCCGCCCGTCCTCGCGCCGGTCCGCCGGGTCCTCGTGCCGGGGGCGCCGGCCGAGGAGTTCGGCGAGGCCGCGGCGGGTGGCGGCGACCACGACCCGGTCGCCGGGGCCGAGGAGGTCGCCGGGCGGCAGCTGCCAGGCGAGGCCGTAGCCCGAGCGGTTCGCGGGCGCACCGGCGGCGCCGCGCGCGATGACCCGCCAGGCGCCGGGCCGGAAGGCCTGGGCGACGGTCCGCCCCTCCAGGAGCGGGTGGTCCTTGACGTCGAGCGCGGCGAAGAGCAGCACCCGGCGCTCCACCGGGATGGCGCCCAGGACCTGGCGGCCCATCATCGCCCCGGCGAACGCGGGCGCGGCCAGGTGGGACACGCTGCGGCTGCGGGTGAGGGCGCCGGGGTGCGCGGCGCGCAGGGTGCGGTAGACGGCGGTGGCGAAGTCGTCGTCGTACAGACGCAGCGCCACCCGCAGGTCGGGGCTGATCGACCGGGCGTGCAGCGCCGCCTCCAGGTTGGTGATGTCGACGCTGGTCAGGGCGAGGAGGGCGCGGGCCCGGTGGATACGGGCGGCCTCCAGGACGCCTTCCTCGGTGACGTCGCCGATGACGGTGGGCACCCGCAGCCGGCGGGCGAGCGCGAGGCCGCGGGCCTCCGGGTCGGCCTCCACGCAGACCACCGGGATGTCCATCCTGCGGAGCCGGGCCAGCACCCGGGTGCCGACCTTGCCGAGGCCGAGCAGCACGACGTGCCCGGACAGGCCGCGCGGCGGGCGGCGCAGGGTGGTCGCCGAGCGGAAGGTGCCGAGGGCTTCGAGGAGCGCGGCGACGAGGACGGGAAGCAGGAGCAGTCCCACGAACCCGGCGAGGATCTGGAGCACCTGACGGCTGGTGGGCTCGCCCACGGCGGGGTCGCCGATGGCGAAGACGTCGAGCAGCGTCAGGTAGGCGGCGTGCAGCGGGTTGTCGCCGGTGGCGAACGTCGACGCCAGGGCGAGCCCGAGGACGGCCGCCGCCACTCCGGCGAGGGACCAGCGCAGCCGCCGGGAGAACAGCGAGCCGACGGGCAGCACGGAGGCTCCGAGCCAGCCGGTGGCCTGGGCGGGGCCCTCGTAGCTCACGGCCTCCAGGGCGACGATGCCGCGCCCGGTGGCGGCGGCGACGGCCGCGTCGTCGGGGAGCAGCTGCGGGCCCTGGTCGCCGCTGCGTTCGGAGCCCTCGCTGCCGGCCGGGTCGCTGGCCGTCGCGGAGAGCAGCGCCAGGGTGCACAGGCCGGGGTCGGCGACCTCGCCCCGGGCGGGCGGGAGCCGGTCGACGGCGTGCAGCAGCAGCCCGCCGGCCTGGATGACCTTCTTGCTCCCGGCGATGGCGGTGGCGGCCAGGGCGGGCGCGGCGGTGTCGGCGTCGGAGAGGACGGTGGTCGCCGCGTCCAGCTTCTCGGGGTCGAGACCGGGTTCGGAGACGGCCGCCGCCTGGTCGAGGAGGGTGGCCAGGTGCTGTCCCAGCTTGCGGTTGTAGAGCCGGATGACCAGGCGCAGCCTGGGGTTGAGCCGGCGGGCGGCCAGCGCGGCCCGGATGTTGCGCTCGTCGTCCTCGTGGACCAGCGCGAGCGCGGCGGCGCGCTCCACCCCCGCGTCGAGCAGCGCCTGGTCGTCGGCCTCACCGGTCTCCATGACGCGGATCGCGCGGGCCTGGGCGGCGCCGCGCGCGTCGCCCGCGCCGGTCGGGCCCGCTGCTCCGGCGCCCGCTCCGGCTCCGGCTCCGGCGGTGCGGCTGACGGCCGCGGTGACCCGGCCGAACAGCGCAGCGGCGCGTCCCGTGCGGGACACGGGCCGGCTGGGCGTGCCGACGGGTGCGGGGACGAGCAGGGTGACGCGCTCCCCGTACATCTCGTGGAGCTCCGCCGCGAGCCGGTGGGCCAGCACGTCGTCACCGCAGACGATCATGTGTTCGACGAGGTCGGGGACGTCGGCGCCCGCCGGGACAACGGGCCTGCTCTGGTTCGGGAATGAGGACACGTCACCAGGATGCCCTGCGCCACCGACACTCCGGACGGCGCCCGGTCCGGCCGTCCGCGTGGCGACGCGCCCACCCTCCGGCACAGCCGCTACGCCGGTCGGCGCACTCCGGTCTGCGCGCGCCCCGTCGCGTTCCTACCGTGGCCGAATGATCGTCACGCCAGCTGTCCGTCATGCCACCGCCGGTGCCGCGGTGCTGCTGTTCGTCCTGCCGGTCCCCACGGCCGCGGCCTCGGTTCCGGCCTCCGCCGCCACCACTGCCGCCGCTGTCGCCTCAACAGCCTCCTTGGCCCCGTCAGCCTCCTTGGCCTCCTCGACCTCCTCGACCTCCTCGGCCTCCTCGGTCGGCGAGCCCACCCCGCCCGTGCGGTCCTTCGTCGACCGCGCCCGGCTCGACCGTTCCGGCACCCAGGTGCAGCCGCTGAGCGGCGCGCCCCGGCTGCCGTCCGTGTCGGCGCTGTCCTGGGTGGTGGCCGACGCGGCCACGGGCGAGGTCCTCGCGGCGCGCGACGCGCACCGGCCGCTGCCGCCCGCGAGCACCCTGAAGACGCTGTTCGCGCTGACCGCGCTGCCGCACCACGACGGGACCGAGCGGCACACCGTCAGCGACGAGGAGCTCACCGGCATCGGCGAGGGGAGCAGCCTCGTCGGCGTGAAGGAGGGCTACACGTACAAGGTGTCGGACCTGTGGAACGGCGTCTTCCTCAGCTCCGGCAACGACGCCGTGCACGTCCTCGCGGCCATGAACGGCGGCTGGGAGTCGATGACCCGGCAGATGCAGGAGAAGGCCCGCGCCCTGGGCGCCCGTGACACGCACGTGGTCTCGCCGGACGGCTACGACGCACCGGGCCAGGTGTCCTCCGCGTACGATCTGGCGGTCTTCGGGCGGGCGGGGCTCCAGGACCCGCGGTTCACCCGCTACTGCTCCACGCGGTACGCGGACTTCCCGGCCGGGTCCTGGTCGTTCGGCATCGCGAACACGAACCGGCTGCTCACCGGCGCGGACGGGGTGGCCCGCTATCCCGGGCTCATCGGCATCAAGAACGGCTACACCAGCAACGCCGGGAACACCCTGGTCGTGGGGGCGCGGCGGGGGGCCCGCACGCTGGTCGTGTCGGTGATGAACCCGCAGGGCGGCGGCGGGATGGCGGTGTACGAGGAGGCCCGCGAGCTGCTCGACTGGGGCTTCGACGCGGCGGGCCGGGTCCAGCCGGTGGGGTCGCTCACGCCGGCGAGGGCCCCGCGGCGGGAAGCGCCGCTCCCTGTACGCGCCGCCGCGCGGAACGTGACCGGGGCGGGGGCGGAGGCCGCCGAGGCCGCCTCGCCGGCCGCCACGGCCGCGACGGCGGACCGCGACCCGCACCGGCAGGCCACCCCGTCGGGCAAGGCGGCCGGGCTCCCGCTGGCCCTGGTCGGCTCGGCGCTCGGCGCGGCGCTCTCCCTGTGGCTCTGGCGGCGCTTCGGGGCGCGCGCGAACTGAGCCCGACGCCCCCGAGTCAGCGGTCCGGCTCGTCCGGGCGGGGCCGCTCCGCCCCCGTGAGGTGCCGGCGCGACCAGTCCAGGAGCAGCCGGAGCAGACACACCAGGGTCACCACCCATACCGCGGCGAAGGCCCAGATCAGCGGGGGCGACTCGGTGGCGACGGCGGTCACGAAGAGGGTGAGCGCGACGGCGCCGAGGAGGGCGGTGGCGCGCCCGCCGGGGCGGCGGAGCCGGGGGCCGGGGTGCCCGGCGCGCAGGCCCCGGGCGAAGGACCGGTCCGTGCCCAGGCCCTGCTCGATCTCCTCCAGGATGCGCCGCTCCCGCGGCGAGAGCCGTGCCTCGTCCATCGCCGACACCTCCATGCGGGCGTGCGCCCGGGGCCGCCGCGCGGCCCGGGCGCTCGGCGGGCCGTGGGCGCCCGCGCTCCCTACCCTGCGCCTACCCCGCACACTCCCGGCCAACCACCCCCGGGGCCATGATCGCGACGACCGGGCGGGGCTCGGCCAGGTAGCGCTCGGCGGCGCGCACCGCCTCGCGGGCGGTGCGGACTCCCATGAGGACGCAGAGCGTGTACGCGGTGTCCTCGAACCGGCGCAGGAGCGAGGGGTCGCACGGCAGGGCCAGGGACTGGCGTTCCTGGGTGCGGTAGCTCCGCAGCAGCCGGTCGATCGTGTTGCGGTCAGGGTGCAGCATCCGTTCCTCCTGGTACACGCCATCCCCCCGGCCCCACCATCGTGGGGCCGGATTCTCACCGACGCGACCCGCAGCGCCACGCTCCGTGACGCCCGGGACGTCCGGGGTGTCCCCACGTGCGCGGGCGCCGCCGAGGGCGGAAGGTCGAAAGGAAGAGGAAGGGCGGGGCGGGGGGAGGTCGGAGGCCGAGGTCATGAACCCGAGCGATCGGCTGCGTGTCGTCGTCACCGGCGCCACGGGGAACGTCGGGACGAGTCTGGTCCGGGCCCTGGAGCGCGAGCCGAGGGTCGCGTCCGTGCTGGGTCTGGCCCGGCGCCGGCCGGCCCTGGCCGTGGCGAAGACGGAGTGGGCGGAGGTGGACCTGTCGCGGGAGGACGCCGGGCCCCGGCTCGCCCAGCACCTGGAGGACGCGGACGTCGTCGTCCACCTGGCCTGGCGCTTCCAGCCGACGCACGATCCGGTGGCGACCTGGGAGACCAACGTCCTGGGCGCGGTCCGGGTGTTCGACGCGGTGGCCGCCGCGCACGTCCCGGTCCTGGTGCACGCCTCGTCGGTCGGCGCCTACTCCCCCGGGCCCGAAGGCGGCGCGCCGGTCTCGGAGTCCTGGCCGACGCACGGCTGGCCGGGGTCCGCGTACACCCGGGAGAAGGCGTATCTGGAGCGGGTCCTGGACACGTTCGAGCGCGACCATCCGCAGACGCGGGTGGTCCGGATGCGGCCCGCCTTCCTGTTCAAGGAGGAGTCGGCGAGCGAGCAGCGGCGCCTGTTCGCGGGGCGTTTCTTCCCGGGCCGGCTGTTCCGGCCGGACCTGTTGCCGCTCGTACCGGAGCTCTCCGGTCTGCGCTTCCAGGCCCTGCACACCGACGACGCCGCCGACGCGTACCGGCGGGCGCTGCTGCGGGACGTGCGGGGCGCGTTCAACCTGGCGGCGGATCCGGTGATCGACGCTCCGGCGCTCGGCGCGCTGCTCGACGCCCGTCCGGTGAAGGTGCCGAACGCCGCCGTGCGGGGCGCACTGGCGACGGCGTGGCGGCTGCGGGTCGTGCCGTCGTCGCCCGGCCTCTTCGACGCGGTGCTGCGCCTGCCGCTGCTGGCCACGGAGCGGGCGCGGCGGGAGCTGGAGTGGGCGCCCTCCAGGACCTCGGTCGAGGCCCTGGAGGCGTTCCTGCGCGGGGTGCGCACGGGTGCGGGCGACGCGACGGAGCCGCTCGCCGGTCGGCGGGCCGGCTGATCCGCCGGGCCCGGGGGCCCGTCAGCCCCAGTCGACGATCCGCATGGCGGCGCCGGCCGCCTCCCGGCCACGGCAGTGGGCGCGGTGGTGGGCGAGGACGCCGTCGATGTCGAGGTGGCGGCCGAACGCGGGCAGCGCGGCGAGCCGTTGGGCGTAGGCCCAGAGCGCGGGGTGTCCGGCGACCCGCTCCATGGCGGCGGCGTCGAGGTGCCAGCGGTGGACGGTGTCGAGCTGGACGAGGGTGACCCAGACGGTGACGTCGGCGGCGGTGGGCGCGTCGCCGAGGACGTAGGGGTGGCGGGCGAGCCGCCGTTCGAGTGAGCCGAGGGCGGCGAAGAGCACGGTGAGCGGGTCGTGGTGGGCGGCCTGGTCGTCGAGGCCGAGCTCGCCCGCGCGCTGGGCGGCGGCGTGCACGCTGCGCGCGCACAGGTCGGCGACGGCCCGGATCTCCTCCTGGTGCGCCTCGGGGAGGAGTTCGGGTCCGTCGCCGCGGAAGCGCAGGGCGAGGTCGCGCAGGATGTCCGGCACGTGCGTGGAGACGATGCGGCCGGTCCAGCCGTCGCTGAGGACGGGAGCGGTGGCGGGTCCCGCGTACTGGTGGGCGCTGGCCTCGTACAGCGGGCGCAGGACGGCGTATCCGCCGTCGGGCGTGTCGGGGGTGGCGGGCAGGACGGTCAGCGGCAGCGTCGCGTCGAGGCCCAGGAGGCTGTGGGTCACGGCGATGCCCAGACAACTGGGGTCGGCGGGTGCCAGATGGAGCCGGTAGCGGTGCGGTGCGGCGTAGTGGCCGCTGCCCACGGCGCGGCCGATCCGGCCGCGGAAGGCCGGGGTGGCGGTGGCGGGGACGATCGACGGGACGACGGAGGGGGCGCCGGGGAAGGCGCAGGGGGCGGCGGGCGGGACGACGGACATGCTTCTCCCAGGGGTGCTCGGTGCTGGGTCGCGGTGGCGCACGACGGCGTCGGCGCGCGCCCGGAGGCAGCAGAAGTACGGGAAGGAGGAATCGCGCGGAGAGGCGGAAAAGTGCTGGGGCGGAGAGGTGAAGAGGCGGAGCGGTCCGCCGGTGATCGGCCGGCGGGTCCGCCACCGGCCCGCCGTACGGGCGCTACGCCGCGCTGCACACCCGCAGCAGGTCGATGTGGCGGCGGGAGGTCAGCGGCAGGGAGCGGGGCAGGCGGGGGGCGTGTGCCGTCTCCGCCGCGTCCGTGGCTCCCATGGTTCCCTACCTGTTCGCTCGGTTTCCCGTCCACGAGTGTGGGATCGTCCGCGTCCTCCGTCAAGACTGCGGAATAATGCTCCTATGCGCATTTCAGCCAGGGCCGATTACGCCGTGCGGGCCGCCCTCCAGCTCGCGGCGGCCCAGGACGCGGGGCCGTTGAAGGCCGAGGCGATCGCCGACTGCCAGGGGATCTCGCACAAGTTCCTGGAAGGCATCCTCGGCGACATGCGCAAGGGCGGCCTGGTGCAGAGCCAGCGCGGCGGCAACGGCGGCTACTGGCTGGCGAAGCCGGCCGCGGAGATCTCGGTCGCGGACGTGATCCGCTGCGTGGAGGGGCCGCTGGTCTCGGTGCGCGGGGTGCGCCCGCCCGAGCTGTCGTACACCGGTCCGGCCGAGTCGCTGCTCACCCTGTGGGTGGCACTGCGGGCCAATGTGCGCCATGTGCTCGACGGGGTCTCGCTGGCGGAGCTGGCCTCGGCGAAGCTGCCGCCCGAGGTCGTGGCGCTGGCCGAGGACCCGGACGCCTGGACCAATCCGTAACCGTCCGGCCGCCCACGGAACCGCTGGTCGACGGCCTTCCATTCCAGCTTTCGAGATCCCATTGTCCGTGATGCGGACGCCCCTTGGGGCGCGGGCCACCCCTCTGCCAGGATCCCTACTATTCCAGTGGGAATACTAGGGATCATGTGAGGTGACGTGAGAACGCCGAAGAAGTCAGCGATACGGTCCACCTCCGCGCAGGCCGACCGCCCGGCCGACGACGAGATCTGGCCCCGCGTCACCAGAGAACTCGCCGACGACCTCGCCGTCGACGCCCTGACCAGGGACCGCGCGGGCAAGGCACCCTTCGACGAGGTGGCGCGGCTCCAGGAGGCGGGACTGCCGGCCCTGCTCACCGCGCCCGGGCCCAGCGGCCGCGGCGCCGACTGGCGGACGGCGTGCGGGGTGATCCGCGAGATCGCCGCCGCCGACGGTTCGATCGGCGAACTCCTCGCCCACCACTGCGTCCTGTCCTGGACCTCGCGGTTCCTCGGCCCCGCCGCCGGGCCGCTCGACCTCGACACCCGCACCGCCGAGGAGCACTGGCTGCTCGCCGGGGCGGTCGAGCCGCCGCGCCTGGACTCGGCACCGGCCGGACTCGCCCTGACCCCGGCCGGGGGCGGCGCCTACGTCCTCGACGGGCGGCGCGCCTTCGCCTCCGGCGTCACCGTCGCCGACCGGCTCGTCGTCGGCGCCCGCTGTACGGAGACGGGGGACCTGCTCGTCGTCCTCGTCGACCCGGCCCACCCGGCCGTGTTCACCGACGCGGGCGCCGAGCGGGTCGGCCAGCGCCTCGCGGGCGCCGGGACGGTCACCTTCGACCAGGTGCCGGTCGGGGCGGAGCAGGTGCTCGGCGCGCTCCCCCAGGACGAGCACGCCGTCGCCCCGTACTCGACCCTGGCACCGCTCGCGCTGCGGCTGCTCCTGGTCCACGTCGGGCTCGGCATCGCCGAGGGCGCGCTCGCCGAGGCCCGGGACATCAGCCGGGCCACCCAGGCGGCGGCACCGCCCGGCGAAGGGGCACGGGGGCGGGCCGCGTTCGCGGCGGACTTCGCGGACGGCTTCGCGGCGGACTACGCCGCCACCGGCCCCGGCGCCCGCCGGGGGCGCCCGGGCCTCACCGGGCTCCCGGGACTGCCGGGCACCGGCTTCCGGCCCCAGCGCATCGAGGGCTTCGCCGGCGGCGGACCGGGGGACGACCCCTATCTCCTGCTCGCCTACGGGGAGTTGGCGACGGCCGCGCACGCCGCCGCCGCGGTGGTCGAGCGGGCCACGGACGCCCTCGCCCGCGGTCTCGTCGACGAACGGGGACTCGACGTCGAGGACCTCGCGGACATCGCCGTCCTGGTCGCCGCGGCCGAGACCGTCACCAACCGGGCGGCCGTGGACATCACCACCCGCATCCTCGAACTGGTCGACCCGGCGACCGCCGTCCGCGCGCACTCCGGCGGCCAGGGCTTCGACCGCTTCTGGCGCAATGTCCGGGCCCTGACCGCCCCGGTCTCCCCCGACCACCGGCTGCGCGACATCGGCGACCACTACCTCAACGGGACCCACGCCCGCCTCACCCTGCTGGCGTAACCCGTACCCACGGAAATGCGGACGCCCTCGCGTCGAAAGGGGCCGGACGGCACGCCGGTACGGGACCTCCGGCCCTCTCGGCGGACGGCCGATGGGCCCAAGCTGGGAGCAACGGGCCGGCCGCCCCCGGCGGGCCCGGCAACGAGCCGACGGAGGCAGCCTGATGAGTCGTGAGATCGTCGCGGGAGTGGACGGTTCCCCCGAGAGCCTGGCCGCGGCGGACTGGGCCGCGCGCGAGGCACTGCTCCGGGAGCTCCCGCTGCGCCTGGTGCACGCCTGGCGCTGGGAGCCGCTCGACCTGCCCCTCCTCCAGGACCCGACGACGCAGCAGCAGGCCGCCCAGGCCGTGCTCCGCGAGGCCGAGGCCGCGGTCACCGCACGCCACCCCGGCCTCACGCCGACCGCGCAGGTCATCGGCGACACCCCGGTCGCCGCGCTGCTCGACACCTCGCGCGAGGCCGCGCTGCTCGTCCTCGGCTCGCGCGGGCACGGCGCCGTCACGGGGTACCTCCTCGGCTCGTACGGGCAGCAGATCATCGCCGCCGCGCGATGCCCCGTCGTCGCGGTCCGCTCCCGCGACGGCGCCGCCGCCGAGCCGCCCGCCGGGGAGGTCCTGGTCGGCCAGCAGGGCAGCCCCGAGGACAGCGCACCCGTGCTGCGGTTCGCCTTCGAGGCGGCCGCGGCCCGCGGGGCGGCCCTCCGGGCGGTGCGCGCCTGGAGCCTGCCGCCGCTGTTCGCGTACAGCCCGGGCTCGCTGGCGCTGGCCGACGAGGCCGGCGGGCTCGTCCCGTACGAGGAGAAGGCGCTGCGCGAGGCGCTCGCCCCGTGGCGGGAGCGGTACCCCGAGGTCCCGGTGACCGAGCACGTGGAGCTGGGCAGCGCCGGGCAGGTGCTGGTGTCGGGTTCGGGCGCCGCACAGCTGCTCGTGGTGGGACGGCGGGTCCGGCGCGGGGCGCTCGGCAGCCGCATCGGGTCGGTGGCCCACGCGGCCCTCCACCTCGCCCCCTGCCCGGTCGCAGTGGTCCCGCACGAGGTTGACGCACAGGATTGACGAGGAGTGTCGCGCTGTCCGGGGCCGGAAAGTGTTATCGCCGTCGCCCCGGTGGCTCTCCCCAGGGCCGGATGATCCGGCGGCCTCGAAAAGAGAGCGGAGCCCATGCAGCACGACGCGTACGACGCAGGCGTCCCGGACGTCCGTCCCGGAACGCCGCCCGAGGGCGCGCCCGGCCGGCACCGCAAGGGCACGGGCGGACACCGGCCCCGGCACCGAAGGACCCGGCGCGGAGCCCCGTCCTTCCGCGCGGTGGTGACGACGGCGGGAGCGGTCGCCGCCGCGCTCACCGTCACGACCGGCGTGTACGTGGCGGCCCTCGGCACCGCCGACGCCGGGACCCACCCGACGGCGGCCGGCCTCCTGGCCCCGCTGCCCGTGGCACCGGCACCGTCCGGGACCACGACGGCCGCGCCGTCGTCCGCGCCCGCCGTGGAGCCCTCCTCGACCCCGGTCACGCGCATGGTCGCCGTACGGCACGCGACGGGCGAGGGGCCGCGGCGGAGGGCGCAGGCGGCGCCCGCCGCGGCCGGGACCGCCGCCCAGTACATCGACCAGATCCTCACCCTCGCCAACACCGAGCGCCGGAAGGCCGGTTGCGAACCGCTCCGGTCCGACGCCAAGCTGCGGACGGCGGCGCAACGGCACGCCGACGACATGTCCGACCGCGACTACTACGCCCACGACACCCCGGAGGGGCGCAGCCCCGGCGACCGGATCACCGCGGCGGGATACGAGTGGTCGACCTGGGGCGAGAACATCTTCCGCGGCCCGCATACGCCGGCCGAGGCGGTCGACGGCTGGATGAACAGCGAGGGGCACCGCAAGAACATCCTCAACTGCGCGTTCAAGGAGATGGGCGTGGGAGTGAACCTCACCTCCAACGGCCCTTGGTGGGTACAGGACTTCGCCTCCCCGTGAGGGCCGCCGCCGCGGCTCCTCAGCCGAGGGGCGCGGCCAGCTCCTGCACCCAGAGCGTGCCGTCGGGCCCGGGTACCGCGGCGACGCCGGTGTCCCGGTACGCGCAGTCGAGGAGGTTCCGGCGGTGCGGGGGGTCGGCCATCCAGTCGGCCACGACCGACGCCGGATCGCCCTGCCCCCGGGCCAGGTTCTCGGCCCAGGCGCTCCAGGAGTAGCCGACGCCCTCGAACCGGCTCCCCGCGTCCGTCCCCTCGGGGGTCGTGTGCCCGTAGTAGCCCCGGGCCGCCATGTCCCGCCCGTACGCCTTGGCCGCCGCGGACAGCTTCGGATCGCGCCGCAGCGGGGCACACCCCACCTCGGCCCGATGCCTGTTCACCAGGGCGTTCACCCGCTCCTCCACACTCGGACGCGGCGCCCGGCTCCGGCTCGGCGACGGCGTCGGGCGCGGCGCGGGAGGCGGGGCGGCGGTGCGCGTGACGGCCGGCGTCGCCGGGGCGGGCGGCGCGGGCGCGGGCTTCCGCAGCTCCGTGCCCCGCTCCGGGTCCCCCGGCACGAGCAGGAGCATGGCACCGAGGATCGCGAGAGCCGCCACGCCGACGGGCCAGAGGTGGCGGCGGGTCCCTGGACTGGATCCGATGTCCGGGAGGTTGGATCCCGGGTCCGGGAGGTTGGATCCCGGGTCGGGGATGTTGGATCCGATCTCCTGGGTCCCGGATCCGTTCTCCGTGGTCCCGGATCCGTTCTCCGTGGTCCCGGATCCGGTCCCGGGTACATGGGATCCGATGTCCGGGATATCGGATCCCGTCTCCGGCCCCTCCGCCGCCCACCCCACCGTCTCCATCCCCCCGGCCGCGACCGCGCCCCCGTCCCGGCCCGCCCACAGCAGCAGCGGGGGTACGAGGCCGAAGCCGACGAGCAGTCCTTCGGCGGGGGCGAGGCCCCTGCGGGTGGGGGCGCAGTGGGGGCAGGTGTCGAGGTGGCGGGCGAGGCGTTTCCGCCAGAGCGGGGAGGGGTGTCCGTCCCAGCCGGCGGTGGTCTCGGCGAGCCACGGGCAGGGCGGTACGGCGGCGAGGGCGCGGACGACGGTGCGGCCGGTCTCCAAGCGGGCCTTCATGCGCTGGACGCGGACGGCGGCGTGCCGGGGCGGCACGTCGAGGGCGGCGGAGAGTTCGGCGCGGGTGAGTTCGCCCGCGGCCTCCAGCCACCACAGGGAGAGGAGTTCCCGGTCCTCGTCGTCGAGCCAGCGGGTCGCCTCGGCGACCTCGCGGCGCTGGCCGGTGAGGCCGAGGCGCAGGATGGTGAGCTCGGTGAAGTCGCCGGCCGGGTCGGCGAGGGTGGCGGCGCCGTCGAGGCCGGGCAGCGGCGCCTGCTGGCGCTCGCGCCAGCGGTGCCGTATGCGGTTCATGGCGATGGCGACGAGCCAGGACCGGAACCGTGCGGGATCCCGCAGGCCCGGCAGGCCGTCGAGGGCGCGGACCATCGTGTCCTGGACGAGATCGTCCACGTCGGCGTGACCGTCGAGGGCGCGGCCGACGATGTTGTAGACGAGCGGCAGGTAGGCCCGTACGAGATCGTCGCCGGCGCGCGCGTCACCGGCCCGCGCCGCCTCGACCAGCTCGGCGGTGCGGTGCTCGACGCTGTCCATGTGCTGTGCTCCCTCGTCCCCGGTGACGGCTGCCGCCCGGTGCGGGCCGTCGTCGGGAGAGCGCGGGGAGCGGCCGGGACAACACTTTTCCCGGCGGCACGTGTCCTGTGTCCCCCGAGGGGGCCGCTATCCCGACAGGTGCGGCAGGGTCGGCACGGTCGCCCCGCCCCCTTCCCGTACCGCCGCGACGACGGCGTCGTGCAGGTCGCGGCTCTCCTCCTCCGATCCGCAGGGAACCGGACTGCCCGACATGGTGAACCAGTCGGAGGCGCCGCTGTACTGCACGGCCACACGTGCTTCCCGCTCGACGAAGGTGGTGTGCACGGTCAGATCGCCCGTGACCACACCGCCCTCGACGGTCAGGACCCCGCCACGCCCGGTGTAGACACCGGCGGTCGTCCATGATGCCCAGCTCATCCATCCAGACTCACACCCGGACGGCGGATGCGCCACCGACGCGACCGCCCCGGCCGGACGGATGTCCGGCCGGGGCGGCGCTGGTCCCGCGTCGGGGCCCTCGCGGATCAGGCGAGGGTCGCGACGGCCTCGTTGAAGGTCGCGGACGGGCGCATCACGGCCTCGGCCTTGGCCGGGTCGGGCTGGTAGTAGCCGCCGATCTCGGCCGGGGAGCCCTGGACGGCGATCAGCTCGTCGACGATCTTCTGCTCGTTGGCGGCGAGCGTCTCGGCCAGCGGGCCGAAGGCCTTGGCGAGCTCGGCGTCGTCGGTCTGGCCGGCCAGCTCCTGGGCCCAGTACAGGGCCAGGTAGAAGTGGCTGCCGCGGTTGTCGATGCCGCCGAGGCGACGGGTCGGCGACTTGTCCTCGTTGAGGAAGGTGCCGGTGGCGCGGTCGAGGGTGTCGGCGAGGACCTGGGCGCGGGCGTTGTCCGTGGTGGTGGACAGGTGCTCGAAGGACGCGGCCAGGGCGAAGAACTCGCCGAGGCTGTCCCAGCGCAGGTAGTTCTCCTTGACGAGCTGCTGGACGTGCTTCGGCGCGGAGCCGCCGGCGCCCGTCTCGAACAGGCCGCCGCCCGCCATCAGCGGGACCACGGAGAGCATCTTGGCGCTGGTGCCGAGCTCCAGGATCGGGAAGAGGTCGGTCAGGTAGTCGCGGAGGACGTTGCCGGTGACCGAGATGGTGTTCTCGCCGCGGCGGATGCGCTCCAGGGAGAACTTCGTGGCCTCGACCGGGGACAGGACCTTGATCTCCAGGCCCTCGGTGTCGTGCTCCGGCAGGTACGCGTTGACCTTCTCGATCAGCTGCGCGTCGTGGGCGCGCTCGGCGTCGAGCCAGAAGACGGCCGGGTCGCCGGTGGCGCGGGCGCGGGTGACGGCCAGCTTGACCCAGTCCTGGATCGGGAGGTCCTTGGTCTGGCAGGCGCGGAAGATGTCGCCCTCGGCGACCTCCTGCTCCAGCACGGTGGCGCCGGAGGCGTCGACGAGGCGGACGGTGCCGGCCGCGGCGATCTCGAAGGTCTTGTCGTGGGAGCCGTACTCCTCGGCCTTCTGCGCCATGAGGCCGACGTTCGGGACGGAGCCCATGGTCGACGGGTCGAAGGCGCCGTGGGCGCGGCAGTCCTCGATCACGGCCTGGTAGACGCCGGAGTAGGAGCTGTCCGGGAGGACGGCGAGGGTGTCGGCCTCCTGGCCGTCCGGGCCCCACATGTGGCCGGAGGTGCGGATCATGGCCGGCATCGAGGCGTCGACGATGACGTCGGACGGCACGTGCAGGTTGGTGATGCCCTTGTCGGAGTCGACCATGGCGAGGGCGGGGCCCTCGGCCAGCTCGGCGTCGAAGGAGGCCTTGATCTCCTCGCCGAGGCCGTGCGGGAGGGACTCCAGGCCCTTGAGCACGGTGCCGAGGCCGTCGTTGGGGGACAGACCGGCGCCCGCGAGGACCTCGCCGTACTTGGCGAAGGTCTGCGGGAAGAAGGCGCGCACGACGTGGCCGAAGACGATCGGGTCGGAGACCTTCATCATCGTGGCCTTGAGGTGCACGGAGAAGAGCACGCCCTCGGCCTTGGCGCGGGCGACCTGCTCGGAGAGGAAGGTGCGCAGGGCCTCGACGCGCATGACGGAGGCGTCGACGACCTCGCCGGCGAGGACCGGGACGGACTCGCGCAGCACGGTGACGGCGCCGTCGGCGGCGACGTGCTCGATGCGCAGGGCACCGGCCTCGGCGACGACCGCGGACTTCTCGGTGGAGCGGAAGTCGTTCTCGCCCATCGTCGCCACGTTGGTCCGGGACTCGGAGCTCCAGGCGCCCATGCGGTGCGGGTGGGTCTTGGCGTAGTTCTTGACCGAGCCGGGCGCGCGGCGGTCGGAGTTGCCCTCGCGCAGGACCGGGTTGACGGCGCTGCCCTTGATCTTGTCGTAGCGCGCGCGGACGTCCTTGTCCTGGTCGCTCTGCGGGTCGTCCGGGTAGTCCGGGAGGGCGTAGCCCTGCGCCTGGAGCTCGGCGACCGCGGCCTTGAGCTGCGGGATCGAGGCCGAGACGTTCGGCAGCTTGATGATGTTCGCCTCGGGCGTCTTGGCGAGCTCGCCGAGCTCGGCGAGGGCGTCCGCGATGCGCTGGCCCTCTTCGAGCCACTCGGGGAAGCTGGCGATGATGCGCCCGGCCAGGGAGATGTCACGCGTCTCGACGTTGATCCCGGCCGTCGAGGCGTAGGCCTTGATCACGGGCAGGAACGAGTACGTCGCCAGGGCGGGCGCCTCGTCAGTGTGCGTGTAAATGATGGTCGAGTCAGTCACCGGGTGTGCTCCGCTCCACGTCTGCGTCTGCGAGATTGCTCGACATCAAGATATCTCGTGATCGGGCTCCTCGGGAAAGGGGTCCTCGGGAACCGGACTCGCGAGCCGGTACGGCGCGGGTCCCGGGTCGAGGTCGACCCGGCGCACCAGGCCGAGCAGGACGGCGGCGACGGCCGCTCCGGTGCCCGCGGCGAGGGCCTGGCCGCAGCGGTGGGCGATGCGGGGCAGGTCGGCGGGTACGGGCCCGGCGCCCGGCAGGCAGCCGGGCAGCAGATAGGCCCCGACGGCGAGCCCGGCGGCGGCGACCAGGACGAGCGGGACGGCCACGAGCAGGCGCTGCGGGGGCAGCCGGCGCCGGGTGGCGGGGCGGATCTTGCCCTTGCGGGCGAGAAGGGCGACGACCGCGGAGAAGGCGGCGAGCACGAGGAGATCGGCGGCGATCACGTCGCCGGGGTGGTGCCGGCCGGAGGCGATGTCGTACGCGCCGAGGGCGACGGCCCACAGGGCGGCGAGGCCCACGACGCCGGTCCGCAGCCGGTGCGGGACGACGAGGAGGAGGCCGAGGGCGGTGCCGGTGGCGAGCACCGAGGTGCCGCTGGGGAAGCCGCTCCGTACGGTCGCGCCCGAGGCGTCGACGAGGTGCGGCCCCGGCGCGTACCGCTGGAGGAGCGCGGCAGCGAGGAGGGCGGCGGCCACCGTGCCGAGGGCCAGGCCGGTGAGTCCGTACCGCTTGCGCAGCGCGCCGACGGCGGCGAGCAGCACGACGGCGAGGACCAGGGAGAGGGTGCCGAGGCCGCGCAGCGAGGGGTGCTCGCGGAGGAACTGGGCGACGGCGGGGTCGGCGAGCCGGCCGGCGAGCGCGGCGTCCCCCCAGCGTCTGCCGGTCGCCGTGAGGACGAGCCCGGCGTAGGCGACGGTGAGCAGGAGCACGGCGGCGAGGCAGGCGCGCCGCATGCGTATGCGGATACGGGCGCTGAACGATCCGGCGGCCTCGGCGGCGACGGCGGCGTACCACCAGGTGTCACCGGCCGTCGCGACGCTCCGCTGGGAGCCGCCGGGGCGGGACCTGTCGAAGGGTGCCATGCCACGATTCGACCCCGGCGGGGGCGCGCGCGCCCGCTGGACTCACCCGAACGACACGCGCCCGAGCGTGGCACGGGTCAGGGCGTGCGCCGCGACATCTGGGCGACGACGGAGGCGAGCAGGCCGATGAAGAGGAGGCCCATCCCGATGGTGGAGCCGCCCATGCGGACGCCCGCGTCGCCGAGCAGCAGACTGCCGCCCTGGACGAAGAAGGCCGTGGCCATCACGATCTGCGCCCAGCCGAACAGCTCGGGACGCCGCACGTGCCGGCGCTGCAGGGGCAGCAGCCAGCCGGTGCGGATCGCGGCGATGCCGCCGGCGAGGAAGGCGATCCCCAACACGATCGTGGCGATGGCTATAGACATATGCACGGATAACCCCCCAGGTCCCGCGTTCACACTGTCCTCGCGATCATGCCACAGCCACGTGCCGCCCCCCGTTGCGCGCCCGGCGTCTCGTCCCGTCCAGGGTGAAGGCGGTGTTGACCAGGGCGACGTGGCTCAACGCCTGCGGAGTGTTGCCGAGTTGGCGGCCGGCGGCGGGGTCCCATTCCTCGGAGAGGAGGCCGACGTCGTTGCGGACGTCCAGGACCCGCTCGAAGACGGTGCGGGCGTCGGCCGGGCGGCCGGTCAGGGCGAGGGCGTCGGCGTACCAGAACGTGCAGGCCAGGAAGGCCCCTTCGCCGCCGCCGAGGCCGTCGACGTCGTGGACGTGCCCGTTCCCGGTGTCGGCGTAGCGGCGCAGGAAGCCGTGGTCGTCGAGGCGGCCCATGGCCCGTACGGTGCCGAGGACGCGCGGGTCGTCGGGAGGCAGGAAGCCGAGCCGCGGGATCAGCAGGGCGGTGGCGTCGAGCCGGCTCGCGCCGTAGTACTGGACGAAGGACTGCTGGGATTCGCTCCAGCCCCGCGCGCAGACCTCCGTGCGCAGTTCGGCGCGCAGCGCCTGCCAGCGGTGCACGGAGCCGCGCAGGCCGGCGACCCGGGCGAGGCGCACGGCGCGGTCGGCGGCGACCCAGGCCATCACCTTGGAGTGGACGAAGTGCCGTCGGGGGCCCCGGACTTCCCAGATGCCCTCGTCGGGCTCCCGCCAGCGTTCGCCGAGGTACTCCAGGAGCGCCGCCACCAAGCTCCACACGTGCGCGTCGAGGGTGACCCCGGCCCGTACGGCGGAGTAGATGGTGCTCAGCACCTCGCCGTAGATGTCGAGCTGGAACTGGTCGACGGCCGCGTTGCCGAATCTGACGGGCCGTGAGTTCTCGTAGCCGGGCAGCCAGTCGGCCTGGGACTCGGGCAGCCGGCGCTGTCCCGCGACGCCGTACAGCGGCTGGAGGTCGGCCGGGTCGCCGGCGACGGCGCGGACCAGCCAGTCCTTCCAGGCGAGGGCCTCCCCGCGGTAGCCGCTGCGCAGCAGGCAGGAGAGGGTGAAGGTGGAGTCGCGCAGCCAGCAGAAGCGGTAGTCCCAGTTGCGCAGGCCGCCGATGCACTCCGGCAGGGAGGCGGTGGGGGCGGCAATGACGCCGCCGGTCGGCTCGTACGTGAGCGCCTTCAGGGTGACCAGCGAGCGGATCACGGCGTCACGGGCGGGCCCCTCGTACCGGAGTCGGGCGGCCCATTCGTCCCAGAAGGCGAGGGTCCTCTCCAGGGCCACGGCCACGTCGGGGGCGGCGGGCGGCGGGGTGTGCGAGGGGTGCCAGCCGAGGACGAAGGTGACGCGCCGGCCCGCGGTGACGGGGAACGCGAAGGTGGCCCGGTCCGCGGTGACGACGGGGTCGCCCGCGCCGGGGCCGCAGTGCAGCCGGGTCGCGTCGGGCCCGGCGACCGAGGCGAGGGTGCGCCGGTCCACGGCGCGGGTCCAGGGCGCCACGCTGCCGTGGTTGAAACGGACCCTCAACTCGCCCCGCATGTCGACCCGTCCGGCGATCCCGTCGACGACCCGGACGATGCGCGGGGTGCGCTGGCGCGGCGGCATGAAGTCGGTGACCCGGACGGTGCCGGTGACGGATTCCCAGACCGTCTCCAGGACGAGGGTGTCGCCGCGGTAACTCCGGCGGCTGCACGGGAGACCGCCGGCCGGGGCGAGGCGCCAACGGCCGTGCCGCTCGTCCCCGAGGAGGGCGGCGAAGCAGGCCGGCGAGTCGAAGCGCGGCGCGCACCACCAGTCGACCGAGCCGTCCCTGCCGACGAGAGCGGCGGTCTCCAGATCGCCGATGAGGGCGTAGTCCTCGATGCGCCCAGCCATGTCGGGATTCTAATCCCGGCGCAAGCGAAGCGCAGGAGCGCACGGGCCGCGGGAGCAAAGGAGATTCCTTCCTCGACGGTCCGGCAGCTGCTCATAGATTCACGGCCCGACGCATAAAATGAATGCGAGGAGTACGTATCGATGCGCATTTCGCGAACGTCGACCAGACGGATATCGCGCACGCCACGCGTACGCCACGGGGCCGATATCGCGCGTTCCTTGACCCGGGGCCGCACGCGCACGATGCTGAAAGGCAGCCGCGCACAGCGGAGACCCCGAAGGCCGAACCATGAGCAGTGAACCGCACCCCCTGCGCCGCTCGACCGACCGCCTGCCCGCCACCGCCACCCCCACGGTGAGCCTGGTGGTCGCGGTCCGGCCGGACGACCGCGCGACGGACTGGCTGCTCGCCCAGATCCCGCCCGCCGTACGGGAGGTCGTGCTGGTCGGAGACGTACGGACGGACCCGGAGCCCGCCCCGCGCGGGGTGTCGGTGCGCCGGCTCGGCGCGTGGGACTGGGCGTCCGGCGACGTGCCGCACGCCGGTCTGCGGGCCGCGACCGGGGACCACGTGGTCCTCATGGGCGCCGACGGCAGCATGTCCCCGCGGGAGATCCCGCATTACCTGCACTACCTGGAGAGCGGGTTCGACTTCGTCAAGGGATCGCGTTTCATCGCGGGCGGCGATTTCACCGCCTATCCGCTGCACCGGCGGCTCGGCCACAGCGCGCTGCTGAGCGTCGCCCGCCGCTTGTACGGCCAGCACCTGACCGATCTCTGGTACGGATTCTGCGCCTTCCGGCGCGGATTCGTCGACCTCCTCGCCCTGCGCGAGGACGGCGTGGAACTCGGCGCCGAACTCGTCGCCCACGCCCTGCATTACGGGCTGCGCGTCGCCGAGGTCCCCAGCCTCGAACTCCCGCGCCGCCACGGCCCGTCGCACCCCCGCACCCTCCGCGACGGCACCCGCATCCTCGGCACCCTGCTCGCCGAGCGACCGCACAACGCGCTGCTCCGGCTCGCCCCGGCGAACCGGCGCGGCGGAGGCCCAGGTCGGACGGCCAGCGGTTGACGAAGCTCACCGCGGATGCTAAGCGTGGAGGACAGTGCATCGACCGGATGCACACCTGACCCTCGGCAGGGTCGGTTGTCGGAAGAGGCGCGTCATGACCTCCCTCCCCATCAGCCGAGTGCCGGTGGCGCCCGCACCGCATCCTCTGCGGCGGGTGACCGACTGGCCCACTGCCGACGCGCGCCGCCGTTCCCCCCGCGCGCGCACCCGACCGGCCACGCCGACCGCGCACCCCGCGCGCCGCGCGTCCGACCGCGTCCGTGACGCGGCCCGGCTCTGCCGCCGCGCCACCGACGCGCGCAGGACCCGCCCGACCCCCCGTCGCCGGCGCTCCCGCGCCGTCCGCACCCGTGCCACGGGTGGCCGGCGACGGTCGGACAGCCCCTCCGGCCCAGCCACCGCCGACGGGCACCCGCACCACGGGACCCAGGCCGACCCGGCACGCCATGACCCGGCATGCGATGACCCGGTCCGGCACGCCCGTCCCCCGCACCACGGCCCCCGGGCCCGTACGCCCACGCCCACCGCCCCAGCCGCCCCGGCCACTCCCGCCACTCCCGCGCGCCGCCTGATCCCGGTGCCCGCGCTCGTCCCCGCCGTGGCCCCCCGCATCCGCGCCCGTACCCCCGCGCGACCCGCGCGCCGGGCCTTCCCCCGAGGAGGCGAGGCGCGATGACCGCGGTCCGCGCGCACCCCCCGCTCCCCCGCTCGCTCACCCGGCCCCCGGTCGAACTCGAGCTGATCATCCCCGCCTTCAACGAACAGCGGCGCCTGCCCTCGACGATCACCGCGACCCTGCGCTACCTCGCCGGGCGCCCGTGGTCCTCCTCCGTCGTGGTGGTCGACAACAACAGCGTCGACGGCACCCTGGACGCGCTCGACCGGTTCACCGGCACCCCGACCGGTCTTCCGGCGACCGGGCTCGACGTGGGGTTCCATGTGATCGGCTGCGGCGAGCAGGGCAAGGGCGCCGCCGTGCGGCGCGGCATCGAGACCTCCTCCGCCCGCTTCATCGGCTTCGCCGACGCCGACAACGCCACCCCCATCGACACCCTCGACCGGGTCGTGGAGCTGCTGCGCGCGGGCCACGGCGCGGTCATCGCCTCCCGGCACGCCCCCGGTGCCCACCTGGAGGTCGAGCAGGGCACGCTGCGGCGCGGCGGCGGCGCGCTCTTCCGGACGCTCGCCCACCTCACGCTGCCGGAGATCGCCGACACCCAGTGCGGCTTCAAGTTCTTCCCCGGGCCGCTCGCCCGCGAGATCGTCCGCGACTGCCGCATCGACGGCTTCGCCTTCGACGTCGAACTGCTCGCTCACGTGGTGAAGGCCGGGCGGGACGTCGTCGAGGTGCCGGTGGAGTGGACCGACAAGGACGGCTCGACGTTCTCGGCGCGCCGGGACGGCCTGCGGTCGATGGCCGATCTGCTGCGGATCTCGCTGGCCAGGTGAGTGCCATGACCACGTCCTCGCACCCCGTTCCCGGCCCCGTCGCGGGCTCCGGCCCCGAGGCCGCCGCGCGGAGCGCCACCGCGCTCGCCCGGCTCGCCCGCATGGACATCGCGTTCCTGAACTGGCGCGACCCCTGGCATCCGGACGCCGGCGGCGCCGAGGCGTACGCCCACGAGATCGCCCGGCGCTTCTCGGCGGCCGGGGCGCACGTCACCTTCGTCTCGTCGCGGTACCCCGGCTCGCGCGCCCGGGAGTACCGCGACGGGCTGCGGATCGTCCGGGGCGGCGGCACCTTCGGCGTGTACGCGGCGGCCGCGGCCCACCTGCTGCGCAACCGGCACGCGTACGACGCCGTCGTCGACTTCCAGAACGGCATCCCGTTCTTCTCGCCGCTGTTCACCCCGCGCTGGACCGCCGACCTGTGCGTCATCCACCACGTCCACCAGCACCAGTTCGACGTGCGGTTCCACTGGCCGATGAACGCGGTGGGCAGGCTCCTGGAGAAGCAGGTCAGCCGGACCGTCTACCGGGGCCGGCCGGTCGTCGTGGTCTCCCCCTCCACCCGCGAGGGCGCCCGGCGCGAGCTCGGCTTCGGCAACACCCTGCACATCGTGCCCAACGGGCGCCCCGCCGGGGCGCCGGACGCGCCCTCCGGCGCCCGTAGCGAGACGCCCGCGCTGACCGTGGTCAGCCGCCTGATGCCGCAGAAGCGGGTCGACCTGCTGGTGCGGGCCATGCCCGCGCTGCTGCGCCGGATCCCCGCGCTGCGCGTGGACGTGTGCGGCGACGGGCCCGAGCTGGCCGCGCTGAAGGAGCTCGCGAGCCGCCTCGGAGTGGCCTCCGCCGTCGTCTTCCACGGGCGCGTCAGCGACGCGCGCCGGGCCGAGCTCTTCCACCACGCGTGGCTGACCGTCGTGCCGTCCGTCGCCGAGGGCTGGGGCCTCACCGTGATCGAGGCGAACGCCGTCGGCACCCCCGCCCTCGCCTACGACGTGCCGGGCCTGCGCGACGCCATCCAGCCGGGTGTCAACGGGCGCCTGCTCGATCCCTCGGCCGACCTCGCCGACGGCGTCGCGGCGGCCCTCGCCGAACTCGCCGCCCCGGACGCCCGGCGACTCGCCGCCGCGCGCTGCCGCGCCTGGGCCGCCGCCTTCTCCTGGGACGCCAGCGCAGAACGGCTCGCGCAGGTCCTCCTGGAGGAGCTGCGGCGCATCCACCGGCACCGGCGCTCCCGGCGCGGCCCCAACGACCTCGCCGTGCTCGGCCGGTTCACCGCCCCGGACGCGGAGGCCGTCGAGCGGGCCGCCCGCGACGCGCTGCGCCAGACCGACGTGTGGCGCCGCGAGGGCGACTCCTTCCAGGTGCTGCTGCACGGCTGCGACGAGGTGCAGGCACTGGCCGCGCTCGCCCGGCTCGGCGTGCGCGACGCGTCCGTGGCACTGGCCGGCGGCCGGGACGTCCTGGTGGGCGGGGCGTCCCGGCACCTCCCCGGCACGGCACGGCGCACCCCTCGGCCGCCTCGCCCCGGCTCCGGGCGGGAGGCCCCCGGCTCCGGGCGGGAGGCCGCGTCATGACCTCCGCCCAGCCCGTCGCCGCCCGCTCCGAAGCGCTCCCGGACGCGGTCACCGCGGTACGGGGCGCCCGCTGGATCGCGACGGCCGCGGTCGCCGCCGGGGTGCTCAACTACGTGTACGCGCTGGCCCTGACCCGACTCCTCGACGTCTCCGCGTACGCCACGTTCGCGGCGGGGCAGGGCCTCGTCGTGTGCACGGCGGCGGTCGCCGTGGTGACCGTGCCGTGGATGCTGGCGCAGGCGCTGGCGCGGGCCCGGTCGGAGGACGAGCGGGCCGAGGCGGTGCGGTTCGCGGTGGTGACCGGGGTGGCCGGCGGGCTGGTCGCGGCGCTCGTGGTCGGCACGGTGTCCGCGCAGTTCGCGGGCGCGGCGACGGTCGCCGTGATCTCGGCCGCGACCTTCCTCATCTACGTGACCCGGGTCAGCGCGGGGTGGCTCCAGGGCACCGAGCGGCTGCGCACCCTCGCGGTCCTGACCGCCGCCGAGGCGGTGCTGAAGCTGGCCGTGGGGCTGCTGTTCGTCTCGGTCCTGGGCCTGGGCGAGACGGGCGCCCTCGCGGCCTTCGCCGTCGCCGTCGTGCCGTACTTCTTCTGGCGCCCCCGCCGTCCGCGCGGCGGCCGGGGCCGCCCGTGGCTGACGGCGGCCGGCAACCGTGAACTGTGGCGGCGGGCCGTCGGGGTCGCCTCCCTCCAGGGCGTGGTCGCGCTGATGGCGGCGGTGGACGTGATCCTCGTGGCGATCCTCCCCACCGACCGCTCCGCCGCGGCGAGCTACCAGGCCGCGGTGATGCTGGGCCGGGTGCCGCTGTTCCTCGCGGGCGCGGTGTCGATCGCCTTCCTGCCCGCCCTGTCGCGGCGCCGGGCCGGCACCGCCCTCGCGGGCGACGCGCTGCGGATGTACCTGATGGTGGCGCTGCCGCTGACGGCGGTCGCCGCCACCACACCCGCCGCCCTCCTGGACCTCCTCTTCCCCTCCGGCTACGCCCGGGTCAGCACGCTCCTCGCGCTCACCGCCGTCACCGGTCTCGCGCTCGGGGCACTCGCCCTGCTGGTGACGTTCTGCCAGGCCGTCAACGACTACGCGTGCGTGCTGCCGCTGCTCGCGGGGCTCCTGCTGTACGTGACGGGGCTCGCCGTGGGCTGGTCGGCGAACGGCGTGTTCGGCATGGCGGTCGGCGGCATGTGCGGCACCGTGACGGCGCTGGCGCTGTTCGCGGTCCGGCACGCGCGCCGGTACGGGTTCGGCCCGCCGAAGGGCCTGTTCGGGGTGTCGCTGCTGTGGCCGCCGGTGCTCGTGGCGGCGCTGGCCCTGCTGCGCCCGCACACCGTGGCGTGGCTGCTCGCCGCCCTCACCGTCACGGCCCTGGCGCTGTGGTGGTTCTTCGGGCGGCGCAGCGAGCCGACCGGGGACGGGGCGCCGGAGCCGGCGAGGCCCGGGCCCGCGTCCCCGTCGGACGAGGAGCGGTCCGTGCGGCTGCTGGTGGACGCGGTGTGGCGGGGGCGCCCGGGACCCGCCGGGGACACGGAGCTGCTCGGGGCGCTGGCCGTGGCGCGGCGCAACCAGGTCGAGGGCCTGCTGGCGCGCGCGTACCCGGACCGGCTGGCCGCCGTCCGGGCCGAAGTGGACGCCGCCACCGGTCTGTTCCGGCGCAATCTGACGGAGTCGACCGCGCTGCTGCGGTCCGCCGGCATCCCCACCGTCCTCATCAAGGCCGACCTGTCGGGCGACTACGTGTATGGCAACTTCGACCTGGTGGTCCCGACCGGCCGCTGGGAGCAGGCACAGGAGGCGCTCGCGGGCTGGTACGTGCACCGGGAGCGGTACTGGCTGGAGCGTTCCAGCAAGGTGCTCCTGGAGCCGCCGACGGGTCCCTCGGCCCATCTGCACATCGCGGTCTCGTGGTTCGGGGTCCCGGTGGTGCCGACCGACCGCCTGTTCGCGCGCGCCGTTCCCGGCCAAGGCGCCGACGGCGACGGCGGCAACGGCGGCAACGGCGGCAACGGGCATGGTGACGGCGTCGGCTGGCTGGTGCCCTGTCCCGCCGACCGGCTGCGGATCTGGCTCGCCCACGCCCTGTTCCAGAACCTCACCCTCGACCTGTCCGAACTGCTCGCCCTGCGCGAGCTGCTGAGCCCCCCGGTGGTCGCCGAGGCCCGCCGGGAGGCGGCCCGCGAGGGCTGGTCGGCGGGTGGCGCGCGCGCCCTCGCCACGGCCCTCGCGGCGATGGAACGGCTCGACCGCGGGGAGCCGGTGCCGCTGCCGGTGCCGCTGCCCGTGGCGACCTCGCTGCGGGCCGGGGCCGAGCACTCGGGCCATCTCCTCGGCGCGGGTCGGGTGCGCACGGCGGCCCGCGAGGCCTCGCTGCGGGTGCCGCTCGTGGTGACCAAACGGGTGCGGAGGCGGGTGCCATGACCAGGATCACGAACCCGGGGGCGCCGCCCGGCCGCGGCCCGCGCGGGCCCCTGCGGGTGGCCGTGTCCGGGCCGGACAACACCGGCAAGTCCTCGCTGGTGCACGCCCTCGCGGGCCTGCTGCGGGAGCGCGGCTTCGCGGTGGCCACGACGCACTGCTACGGATGCTTCCTCTGCCGGGGCTTCCCGGTCCCCCCACGGGTGAGGGACGAAGAGGGACCGGGCGGGACGGGGAGGTCGGGGAGAACGGGGGAGGACGAGTGGGCACGGCGGTCCGCGCATCCCGAGCGCCGGGGATCGTGGTTCCGGCGTGCCCACGCGTTCCTCGACGCGGGCGAGCTGACCCTGCGGATCCGGGTGGCCCGGCTGCGCGTCGGCCTGGTCTCCCGGGGCCGTCCGGCCGTCGTCGTCACCGACCGCGGCCCGCTGGACGGCCTGGTGAAGTTCGACCTGCCGCCCGGCCGTGGCGCGGCCCGGACCTTCGCCCGGGCGGCCGAGGGCTATGACCTGACCCTGCTCCTGGAGGCCTGCCCCGACACCCTGAACGAGCGCGGCTGGGAGGCCGCCGCGGGCTCCGCCGCCGCCTGGTGGGCGCGGTACCGCGCGTGGGCGGCCCGGCTGGACCGGGTGGCGCGGGTCGACGCCGAGCGCCCGGCCCGGCTGGTGGCGGACGCCGCCCTGGAGCACGTCCTGGACTCCGTACGACCCGAGGAACGTCCGCCGGATCCGCGGTCCGGCGGGCGCAAGCGGGTCGTGGTGTCCATCTACGACGACGCGGACAACAGCGACTACCGGGGCGGCGGGGCGCTGGTGGTGGAGAAGCTGGCCCGGCGGCTCGCCGAGCAGTACCGGGTGACGGTGGTGACCGCCGGGCGCCGGGGCGGGACCCGGCAGCGCGACGGCGTCCGCTACGTCCGGCTGCCGGTGTGCCGGGCCGGTCCCCGGGCCGGGCAGCTGCTGTTCCTGATGCTGCTGCCGGTGGTGGCGCGCCGGATCCCGCACGACGTGTGGCTGGAGAGCTTCACCCCGCCCTTCTCGACCAGCTTCCTGCCGCTGGTCACCCGCTCCCCCGTCGTCGGCATCGACCAGGGCCGGGCCGCCGAGGCGCTGTCCCGCCGCTACCACCTGCCGTTCACGCTGGTGGAGCGGCTGGGGCTGCGCTGCTACCGGCACATCGTGACCCTGAACGAGGCCGACGCCTCCGCCGAACGGCTGCTGAGCCCGCGCGCCGACGTCCATGTCATCGCCAACGGGGTGGAACAGCGGCAGCTCGACGACGCGCGCCTCGGCAGCGGCGACACCATCCTCTTCCTGGGCCGCGTCGACACCTGGGTCAAGGGCCTCGACCTGCTCCTGGACGCCTACCGGCGGGCCCGTCCGCCGATGGACCTCGTCCTGGCCGGCGGCGGCACCCCCGCCGAGGAGCGGCGGCTGCGCCAGCTCCTCGCCGGGCAGGGCCCGGGGGTCCGCTGGGTGGGGTACGCGGACGAGGAGCACAAGCGGCGCCTGCTGCGGGACAGCGCCTTCGTGGTGCTGCCCTCGCGTCACGAGACCTTCGGCCTGGTGGCCCTGGAGGGCATGACGTACGGCAAGCCGGTGCTGCACTTCGACCTGCCGGCGCTGCGCTGGATGCGCGGCGGCGGCGACATCGCCGTACCGCCCTTCGACACGGCGGCGTACGGCGCGCGCATGCGGGCGCTGGCGACCGATCCGGCGCTGCGCAGGCGGCTCGGCCGGCAGGCCGGTCTGGCCGCCCAGCACTACACGTGGGACGAGATGACGGGCCGCTACCTGGCCCTGGTCCGGCGACTCGTGGAGGCGCCCGCCGTGCCGCGGCGGCCGAGGAAGGACAGGGGTGTGCCATGGCAGACGACCCGCTGACGGTGCTCACCGCCCGTACGGCCCCGCTCCTCGTCCTCTCACCGCACCCGGACGACGCCGTGCTGTCCTGCGGCGCCCTGCTCGCCGCGGTGCGCAGACCGGCGGCGGTGACCGTCCTGACGGTGTTCACCGAAGCCGCGCCGCCGCCGCACACCCTGTCCGCCCGGCAGTACCTGCGGCAGACGGGCGCCGCGCACGCCGACGAGCTGTACGCGGAGCGGCGCGCCGAGGACCGGGCGGTGCTGGCCCGCCTCGGCGTGGTCCGCTTCCACGCGGGCTTCGTCGACGGCCTGTTCCGGCCCCGTCCCGATCCGGGGCGGTGGCGCGTCCGGGCCGCGCGGCTGGTGCCCGAACTGGGGCACGTCTACCCGACGTACCGGCTGCACCTGTCCCGCGGCCGGCTCTCCTCCCGGGACGGCGAGACGCTGCACCGGGTGACCGAGACCATCCGGGAGCTGCTGCCGCGCGGGCGGGGTCTGCTGCTCGCGCCGCTCGGCGTGGGCGGGCACGCCGATCACGTGCTGGTGCGCACGGCGGCGGCGCTGAGCGGGCTGCCGGCCGTCTACTACAGCGACTTCCCGTACTGCCTGCGGGCCGCCGCCGACCCGGCGTTCACCGCCGGGCTCGGCGCCACCGAGGCGACCTGGGACCGGGGGCTCGACGCCAAGGCGGAGCTGATCCGGGGCTACCGGACCCAGGTGGACGCCCTGTTCCCCGGCGGGCGCATCCCCCGCGTCCCCGAGGTGTACCTGCTGCCCGCCGGGGTGCCGGACGCGGCGGCCCGTACCGCCGGAGGCCCGTCATGACCCTCCCCCGCCCCTTCACCGCACAGGCGTCGGAGCGGGCCGCCGAGCCGCCCGGACCCGTGCGCGCCCGGGCCCCGCGGCGGCCGGTCCCCACGTTCGTGTACGCGCTGTTCGCGGCGGCCCTGACGGTGACGCTGCGGCTGGTGCAGGTGGGCCGGGCCGGTGACCTGTTCGTGGACGAGACGATCTACCAGGAACTGGGGCGGGGCGCGCTGCACGGCGGCTTTCCCGGCACCGAGGAGGGCCTGTTCTTCCTCCATCCGCCCGGGTTCTTCTACCTGGAGGCCGGCTGGATGAAGCTGTTCGGGGAGCACCAGGACGTCGTCGCCCAGGTGCACTCGCTGCGGGTGCTCAACGCGCTGCTCGCCGGGGTGACGGCCGCGCTCCTCGTGGCCCTGGTGGCGCGCATCCGGTCGCGTCCGGCGGGCCTGGTCGCCGGTCTGGTCTTCGCCCTGGACCAGTTCTGCATCCGGCAGAACAACCGGGTGCTCCTGGAGACCGACACGATGGTGTGGGTGCTCGCCGGTTTCCTGGTCCTGGTGCCGCTGTGCCGGGATCCGCTGCCGCGCGGGCCCCGGCTCCGGGCCGCCGCCACCGGACTGCTCCTCGGCACGGCCGTCCTGACGAAGGACCACTCGGCGCTGATCACGGTGCTTCCGCTGCTGCTCGCGCTGGCGCTGGGCTGGGGGCCGCCACGCCGGCTGACCGCGCTGGCGGCGCTGTGCGCGGTGCTGCCGTACACCGTGTACGTGAGCCTGGTGCTGGGCTTCGGCCACGGGACGCTGTTCTGGGACGAGAAGTCCCACGGTGTGCGGCGGCTGCTCGGCTTCGTCCAGGAGACCGGGTTCAACGCGCCCGGCACCCCCTCCCTCTCGGGACGCCTGTTCGCGGAACTCCCCGGGTACGCGACCACGTACCTGCTGCTCCTGCTCACGCCGGTGGCGCTGTACCTGCTGCTGCGCCGCCGCGAGCCGGTGTACCGGCTGCTCGCCCTGTTCCACGCCTGCGCGATCCTCACCCTGGCGTACGCGCTGGGGCTCGGCACCCTGGAGGAACAGGCCCTGTACCTGCTGTTCGTGCCGAACCTGGTGGCGCTCGCCGTCACCGTCCCGGTGCCCCGGCACCGCCCCGCGCTGCGGCTACTGGCGGTAGCCGGCCTCCTCGGCGTGCTCGTCACCCCGGCGGTGGTGTACGCCTCGGACCGCTGGCAGCCCGACGACGGCTTCGCGAAGCTCCAGGCGTACCTGCGGACGCACGTCCCGGCCGGCAGCGGCATCGTGACGGTCGACGGGCAGCGGACCCGTGGCGTCAGCTACTGGACCTTCGAGGACCGCTACCGCCTCGGCAACTGGGTCACCCCCGGGGAGCGGAGCGCGAACCGCGCCCAGTACGCGATCGTGCCCTGGAAGGTCGTCGAGCAGGGGTACGGGCGCACCCCGCTGCCCGAGGTCCGCGAACTGACCCGCGGGGCCCGGCTGCTGTTCGACTTCCACGGTCCCACCTACGGATCGCTCGCGCTGTACGAGCTCCCGCCGCTGCCCGACCGTCCGGCGGGGCCGCGATGAGCACCCTGCCGCGCCGCCCGCGCGTCCTGCTCCTGACCAGCAGCCCGCTGGACGGGGCGGACGGCGCCGACGTGCGGCTCGCCTCGGACGTGCTGGGGGCGCTGCCCGACGTCGAGTTCGTGTGGTTCTCGCAGTGGCCGCACCGGCGCGGGCGCCCGCCATCGCACCCGCACGGGGCGCACACGGTGCGGATCCTGTCCCGGGACGGGGTGCCGCACGTGCCCGAGCGGGTGCAGTCGGCGCTGGCCGGGGCGGTGTTCGCGCGCCGCTGCGACCTGGTGCACGCCTTCCTGACCGTCGGCCGCACGCTTCCGGCGTTCTCCCGGCTGCGCCCGCTGCTCCTCGGCGCCCGGCCGGTGGTGCACACCGTCCCCGGGGTGATGGACCCGCGGCTGCTGCCCCGGGTCCGGCCGCTGGGGACGACGGTGGCGCTGTCCGAGTCGATGGCGCGCCGGCTGCGGGCCGCGCGCTTCGATGACGTACGGGTGATCCCGCCGATGATCCCACTGGAGGACTGGCCGCCGCGGCCCCGTCCCCGCGGGGTGCCGCTGGTCCTGTACGCGGGTCACCACGACCCGCAGGGCGGGGCGGAGATCGCCGTGGAGGCGGCGGCGGAGGCCGCCCGTTCGGGGGCCGCGTTCCGGCTGGTGCTCGCGATGCGCGGGCGCCCGGGGCAGGACGCCCGCGCCCTGGAGGAGGCGCTGCGCGAGAAGGCGGGGGCCGAGGGGCTGGTGGACGTGGAGGTCCGCGGCTACGTCGACGACATGCGGGAGCTGATCGCCTCCGCGCACGTGCTGCTGTTCCCGCCGCCGGTGATCGGCGGCAAGGCGGACATCCCGCTGACCGTGCTCCAGGCGCTGGCCACCGGCCGGCCGGTGATCCTCAGCGACCTGCCGCAGTTCGCGGACTTCGGCAACGCGGTGCTGCGGGCCCCGGCGGGCGACGCGCGCCGCACCGGGCAGCAGCTGGTGTGGCTGCTCGACCAGCCGCGCTCCTGGGACGTGCTGGCGGAGCGCGGGCGGGCCGCGGTGGAGGAGCACTTCGGGCCCGAGCGGTTCGCCGCGCAGTACGCCGCGCTCTACCGGGAGCTGCTGACATGAGGCTCCCCCGGCCGGCCGGGCACCTGTCGCTCGGTCTCCTCGCGCTCCTCGCGGCGCTCGCGCTGGTCGCCGCGGCCCTCGGCGCCCTGCACCGGAGCACGCCGGAACCGGCGGCCTCCCCGTACGCCTTCGGCACGCTCCAGACCGATCCGGAGCGGGCGGCCACCGAGTACGCGCACGGGCTGCGGGTCGCCCATCTCCAGATCGACTGGAGCCGGTTCGAGCCCGAGAAGGGCGTGTACGACGCGGGGTACGCGCGGCAGGTGAAGGAGCGGCTGCGGGCCTTCCGGGACGCGGGGCTGCGGGTGGAGGCGGGGCTCGGGCTCAACCATCCGCCGGACTGGCTGGTCGACGCCTACCCCGAGTCGGTGTGGCGCAACCAGTACGGGGAGACGTCGTCGACCACGCCGAACATCGTGTTCAGCGCCCCCGTCCGGGCCGAGGTCGCCTCGTACGTCCGGCAGGTGAAGGACCGGATCGGGCTCGACGAGGTGTGGGCGATCCGGCTCGGCGTCGACGAGAACGGAGAGTTCGGCTATCCGGCGCCCGTGTCCGAGGGGCACGCCGACGCCGAGTTCTGGGCCTACGACCGGCACGCCCAGGCGGCGAGCCCGTACCCCGGCTGGCGGCCCGGGGAGCGCACGTACCAGGGGGCGCCGTTCACCGAGCGCCAGGTGCGGCGCTGGTACGACTGGTACCTCGCGTCCCTCGCCGACGCGGTGAACTGGGAGATCGGCCTGTACGGCGGGCTCGGTCACCACGGGCCGCTGAAGGTGCTCGTACCGGGCGCGGGTTTCCATCCGTCCGACTACAGGGCCGCCGTCTCCGGGTACCTGGACGGGACCCGCTCGGCGCGGCTGATCGGCCGGGGCGTCGGCTTCTTCGTCACCCTGGGGCTGCTCGACCACCGGGCCGACGTGCACCTCGTCACCACCGCCCTGGTGGACGGCACCGGCGTCCCCGTCGACAACGGCTGCGCCCCGGGCGACCCGAGGACGGTCGCCGCCGCCGTCGCGGGCGGTGCGCCCGCCGCCGACGACGCGGTCCGCTCCTGGTCCTCGCCGCGCTGGGTGGCGGCGGTGGCCCGCTCCGAGGGCTTCGCCCACCTGGACGGGGAGAGCGCGGGCCAGCAGGTGGCCCCGTACGGGCCCGGTGTCATGGCGGCGGCCTTCCGCCAGTTCGACTCGTGCCGTCTCGAAGGGCTGATGTGGGCCTTCGACCACAACCTGTACGACGGGACGCCGGGTTCCTCGCTGGAGGCGTACACGGCGATGGTCCGGGCGCGCACGGAGGGGAGGTGAGGGACCGGGCCGGGCTCAGGGGGCGGGCTCAGGGGCGGGCTCAGGGGCGGGCTCAGGACGCGGGCCGCTCGGCGGTGAGGAGGAGGACGCCGGTGTCCCCGTACTCGGGCAGGGTGCGGTCCTTGGCCAGCCGGGCGATGCGCAGCGCGGTGGTGCGCGGGGCGAACACGGTGCGCAGCGCGGTCTCGTCGACCGGGCAGGCGGGCCACACCGGCCCGTCCCCGACGCGGTAGCTGGGCATGCATTCCATGAAGGCGGCGACGAGCCGTCCGCCGGGGCGGACCGCGCGGACGAACGCCTCGCAGAGGACGGTGAACTCGGCGAAGTCCTCGGTGACGCTCTCGGCGACGAAGTTCATGGAGGCGCTGTCGTAGACGCCGTCGGCGAGGTCGCCCGCGTCGCCGGCGACGACCCGGACCCGGGCGAGCGCCTCGGGCAGGGTGGCGGGGAGCGTGGGGTTCAGGGTCCGGCACAGGTCGTAGAAGGTCACCCAGGAGGCGTCGGGGCCGTGGGTGAGCTGCTCGCGGAGGTAGGCGCGGCAGGCGGCGGAGGGTTCGAGGGCGTCGACGCGGCGGACGGCCCCGGCGGCGAGCATCAGCGGGTAGAGGTTGGGGCCCGCGCCGAGTTCCAGGGAGCGGGCCGTGCCCCGGGGGGCGAACCCGCGGTAGAAGGTGGAGTGGTGGTGGATGACGCCGATGTCGCAGGGGTGCAGCCGGCGGTAGTTCTCGGCCAGGTAGGCGTCGACGGGCCAGGCGTCCCAGTCCGCGTCGCGGTTGCGGCGGGGCGTGGCCGGTCGGAGGGCGGGGCGGCGGGCCTCGGACATCACGGCTCCGTGGACCGTCCGGCCGGCACCGCGCGAGGCGGGCCGGGCGCGCTGTGCTGGAGCGGGAAGTGCCGGGCGAGGGCGGTGAGCGCGTCGTCCAGCTGGTCGATCTCCTCGTCGGTGTTGGCGGCGGTGATCTGGACCCGGAAGCCGACCCGGTCGCGCGGCACCAGCGGGTAGCTGGCCAGGGTGACGTAGATGCCGCGCTCCCACAGGAAGGCGGCGACGGCCGCGAGGTCGTCCGCTCGGGCGAGGGGGATCTCGACGATGGGCAGTCCGTCGGTGTTGGGGGTGTCGATGCCCAGACCGCGTACGTGGTGGAGGACGCGGGCGGTCCTGCGGTGCAGGTCGGCGCGGAGCGCGTCGCCGCGTTCGTCGTTGACGTGGAGTCCGGCGAGGGCGGTGGCGAGCGAGGCGGTCGGCGAGGGGCCGGAGTACAGGTACGGGGCGGCGGCCACCTTGAGGTGCTCCTTGAGGCGCCGGGGCACGGCGAGGAAGGCGAGGAGCGAGGAGTACGCCTTGGAGAAGCCGCCGACCAGGACGATGCCGTCGTAACTCTCGCCGAGGTGCCGGACGATGCCGTTGCCGCGCGACCCGTAGGGGCTGGTCTCGCCCGGGCCGCGTTCGCCGATGACGCCGAAGCCGTGGGCGTCGTCGACGTACAGCAGGGCGCCGTGCGCCCGGCAGACGCGGGCGAGTCCCGGCAGGTCGGGATAGTTGCCGGTCATGCTGTTGACGCCGTCCATGCACACCAGCCGGGGGCCGCCGCCGTGCGCCGCGCGCAGCATCGCGTCGAGCTCCCAGGGCCGGTCGGCGTGGAAGCGGTGCACCTCGGCGCCCTGGCCGCGGGCGATGACGCAGGCGTCGTAGATCGTGCGGTGCGCCTGGGCCTCGACGTAGATCCGGCCGCCGGCGGCGAGCAGCGGGATGACCGACTGGTGGATGAGGGTGATGGTGGGCAGCAGCAGGGTGTCCGGGGCTCCGAGGAGGTCGGTGAGCCGTTCCTCGATCCGGGGGTAGAGGCGGGGGCTGCCGATGAGCCGGGACCAGCTGGGGTGGGTGCCCCAGGTGCGGACCTGGGGGTCGATGGCGGCCATGATCTCGGGGTCGAGGTCGAAGCCGAGGTAGTTGCAGGACGCGAAGTCGATCAGCCAGTGGTCGCCGACGCGGAGCCTGCGCCCGTCGATCTCGTCGATGACGGCGTCGCACATGGGGCTGGTGCGCTTGAGCCGTTCCAGGTCGTGCCAGCGGGCGTCGGGGCGGGAGGAAGAGGAAGAGGAGAAGGAGGAGCGGGTCCGGGCGACGGACGGGGAGGCAGTGGGTGTAGGCGTGTGGGTCGTGTGGGTCGTGTCGGCGGCTTCGGGCGGTGGGGGCGGGGCGGCGGCCCGGGCCCGGGCGGCGTGCGCGGCCGGTTCGGGGGCGCGGTGCAGGAAGGTCTCGGCCTGGTGGGCGGTCATCGGCCGGGCGAAGAGGAAGCCCTGTCCGAAGCGGCAGCCCATGTCGGCGAGGAGGGCCCGCTGTTCCTCGTTCTCGATGCCCTCGGCGACGACCTGGAGTCCGAGGACGTCGGCGATGCGGACGATGCCCTCGACGAGGGCGACCTGTTGCCGGTCGGTGGTGATGTCGTCGATGAACGACTTGTCGACCTTGAGGACGTCGATGGGGAACTCGCGCAGATAGCTGAGCGAGGAGAAGCCGGTGCCGAAGTCGTCGATGGCGATGGAGACCCCGAGGTCCTTCAGGGACCGCATGGTCGCGCCGATCTGCTCGTCCCTGCGCATCAGGACGCTCTCGGTGAGTTCCAGGACGAGGGAGTCGGCGGCGAGCCCGGTGGAGCGCAGGGTGCGCCGCACGATGTCGAGCAGCCCGGGGTCGCGGAACTGGCGGGCGGAGACGTTGACGTTGACGCGGAGCGGCGGGGTGCGGGGCCGGGTGCGCTGCCAGCGGGAGATGTCCCGGGCCGCGTGGTCGAGGACCCAGGCGCCGAGCGGCATGATGTGCCCGCTCTCCTCGGCGAGGGTGATGAACTGGTCCGGCGGGACCATCCCGCGGCGGGCGTGCGGCCAGCGGATCAGGGCCTCGAAGCCGGCCAGGGCGCCGTCGTCGACCTGGACGATGGGCTGGTAGCGCAGGGCGAAGGCGTGGTCGGCGATGGCGGTGTCCATGCCGGCCTGGAGTTCGTGACGGGCGACCAGCCGGGAGTGCAGCTCGGGCCGGAAGCGGCGCCAGCGCTTCTTGCCGGCGGCCTTGGCCGCGTACAGGGCGAGGTCGGCGTGGCCGAGGAGTTCCTCGGCGTGGGCGCTGTCGAGGACGGTGGCGACGCCGACGCTGGTGGAGACGGAGACGGCGCCGTCGGTGAGGCGGAAGGGCTGGCTGAGGGTGTGCACGATCTCGGCGGCGAGGGCCTCGGCGTCGCCGGGTTCGCGGGCGCCCTCGATGAGGACGCCGAACTCGTCGCCGCCGAGCCGGGCGGCGGTGTCGGTGAGCCGGAGCACGGAGGTGAGGCGGCGGGCGACGGCGACGAGGAGTTCGTCGCCGACGGAGTGGCCCATGGTGTCGTTGACGACCTTGAAGTCGTCGAGGTCGACGAAGAGCATGCAGGTCAGGGTGGCTTCGCGACGGCCGCGCAGCAGGGCCCGCTCGATGCGTTCCAGGAGCAGCACCCGGTTGGGCAGGCCGGTGAGCGAGTCGTGGAAGGCGCGGTGGGTGAGTTCGCGCTCCAGTTTGCGCTGTTCGGTGACGTCCCGGAGGGTCAGGACCAGGCCGTGGACGGTGACCTCGTTGCGCAGGTTGCTGCAGCGGACCTCGACCTCCAGGTCGGCGGCGCCGCCGTGGAGCAGCTTCCAGTCGTCGCGGGCGTCGATGTCGCCGCGGGCGCGGACGTCGGCGAGGATCCGCAGGGCGCTCTGCGCGTCGCCGGGGGCGAGGAGTTCGGTGAGGGGGGTGCCGGGCAGCAGGGAGTGGCCGAACATCGACTCGGCGGAGGGGCTGGCGTACCGGACGGTGTCGTCGTCGTCGACGATGAGGATGACGTCCGAGGTGTTGTGCACGAGGGTGCGGAAGTATGCCTCGCTGGTGCGGCGGCTGACCTCCTCGCTGAGTCCGAAACGCTCCAGGGCGAGTGCCGCCTGGGAGGCGAGGGACTGGGCGGGGCCGGCGATCTCGGACAGTTTCTTGTCCGTGCCGGCGAAGAGGACCGCGCCGAGGAGCGGTTCGCCGGCGGCGGGGGCCTGGAGGGCGAGCGGGCAGACCAGGACGTGGCTCTCGGGCTCGGCCGCGGCGGCGAGGGCCGGGTCGAGGCGGTCGACGGGGAGCAGGCGGCGCCCGTCGCCGAGGAGTTCGGTCCAGGGGATCCCCCGGCGTTCGGGTCCGGTGATCTCGGCGATCTGGATGTTCCAGGGGTGGCCGGCGGTGGGCACGGCGGTGAGCCGGCCGCGCCGGTCGCGGGCGAGGAGGATCGTGTGGTGCGGGGTGCCGGCGCCGAAGAGGGTGGCGGTCGCGGTCTCGACGGCCGCGGCGACCTCGCGGGGGCTCAGGGCGGCGACCAGGGAGGCCGCGGCGACGCGCAGGCTGCGTTCGCGGGCCTCGGCCTTGCGGTGGTCGGCCATCATGCCCCAGAGCCGGGCCAGCACGAGCAGGAACATGATCGCGGAGAAGATCGCGATGACGCCGACATCGCGGTCGGGGTCCCGGCGCAGGGACTGGAAGAGCAGCAGGGCGGGCGCGATGAGGGACGCGGCGGCCAGCAGGAGGAGCCGCCGTTCGGCGATCCCGGGGGCCGGTGCGGGCGCGGGCTCGGTCAGGCCGGTCATCGAGGGGTGGAGGGCGGCGAGGCCCCAGGCGGTGAAGAAGACCACCCAGCCGAGGTCCCAGGGGGTGCCGACCTGCCAGGTGCCCTCCATCTGCTGCATGCCGTACACGACGTCGGAGAAGAGGATGCCGCAGGTGCCGAGGGTGAGGAGCTGGACGGCGCGGGAGCGCAGCCCGCCGGGGACGAGGAGGCGGGCGAGCATGGCGAGCATCAGGACGTCGCCGAGGGGGTAGGCGATGGAGATCGCGCGCTCGACCCAGGTCATGTCGGGGGACGTGGCGAGCGGGGTGATCAGGTTGACCCAGGAGAGCAGGGCGAGCCCGGAGGTGAGGATGAGCGCGTCGAGCGCCACCGCGAGGTCCCGTCCGGCGGCCCGGTGGCGGATGAAGCCGTACAGACCGACGGCGAACAGCGGATAGGTGACGAGGTAGAAGGCGTCCGCGACCGAGGGGAAGGGCCGGCTCTGGTGGAAGAAGGCTTCCAGCGCGTTGTACGCGGTGTCGCCGGCGACGAAGGTGAAGTTGGCGGCGGCGAGCACGAGCCAGGGCCAGCGGCGGGCCGGCCGGTGCAGCCGGACGCCGGTGAGGATGGCCGCGACACCGCTGAGGCCGATGAGCGCCCAGAGCACGGTGTGCCGGGACGGCACCTGGAGGTAGGCGACGGTCAGAGCGGCCACGAACAGCACGTACACGAGGGTCCACCGGCGCAGTGCGCCGGTCGGCTGCTGCAGCGGCATCGACGACCGCCCCCTTGCCAGGTGGCCCTTGGGACCCCGAGTACGTCCAGTCTCCCGGGTACGGCGGGGCCGTGCATCTCGCGGCGCCCGGGAGACCGGGGAGCGTCAGCGGGCGAGCTCGGCCATGGCGCCCCAGCCCTGCTGCGGCACCTCGACGTTGATGATCTCGGGGGTGGAGGCGATGGCTCCGGCCATCGTCTCCAGACCGGCCTTGAAGTGGGCGGACGCGACGTGGGCGGCTCCCGCCTCGGCGTCGGCGAAGGCCTCCAGGAGGACGTACTGGTGCGGGTTGTCGACGCTGCGCGACCAGTCGAAGAACAGGTTGCCCGGCTCCTCGCGGGTGGCGCGGGTGAAGTCGGCGACCAGGTCGAGCCAGGTGTCGGCGTGCTCGGGGCGGGCGGTGAACCGTACGGCGATGAAGATCATGCCTCCACGGTGCGCCGCCACCGGGCGCGCGGCCAGCCGGGGCGGCCGGGATTCCGGCAGGGTCGGAATCGGGGGGGTGCGGGGAGGCCGTCACATGGGGCGGAGGCTACGCGGAGACCGTCACACGGGGCGGAGGCTACGCGAAGGCCATCACACGGGGTGGGGCTATGGGGAGGTTGTTACATGGTGCGGGGGCTACGGGGAGTCCGTCACACGGGGCTGGGGCTACGGGGCGCCGGGCAGGGCCGCGGTGAAGAGCGGGACGGCCCGGGCGAGGGCCGCGCGCACGGCACCGTGTCGCTGCCGGAACCCGTCGGTGGGCAGGGAGACCGAGACGGCGTGCACGACCCCGTCCCGACGGGCGGCCGGCAGCACGGTGGCGAGACAGGTGTACGCGGGGTCCGCCTCCCCCACGGAGACGGCGAAGCCGCGCTCGCGCACCCGGGCGAGTTCCGCCTCGAAGCGCTCGGGGCTGGTGATGGTGCGCTCGGTGAACCGGGCCATGCCGTGGACGGCCAGATACCGCCGGCGCTGCGCGGCGGGCAGCTCGGCGAGCAGGGCCTTGCCGTGGGCGGTGGCGTGGGCGCGGGCCTCGGCGCCCGGCACGAAGGGATGCGCGGTGTCGGTGACCGGGGCGGTGGTGTCGACGACGGTGATCCGCCCGTCCCGGTAGGCCGTGAAGTACGCCTCGGCCCCGGAGGTCCGCCGCAGCAGCCCGAGCAGCTCGCCGATACCGGCCTCACCGCCGCCGAGCCCGTGATGGCGCTGGTAGGCACGGTGGAGCGCCGGGACGCGCGGCCCGGGCGCGTACCCCTCGGGGGTGCGGACGAGATGGCCCCGGGTGATCAGCGGACCGGCCAGGTGATAGACGGTCGACAGGGCGCAGCCGAGGGTACGGGCGAGCGCCTTGGCGCTGACGGGCCGGTCGGCGTCGGCGACGGCGTCGAGCAGCGCGAGGGCACGGTCGACGGACTGGGGTCCGGGCGGGGACGAGGAAGCGGACGGGGACGAGGGCACGGATCCAGCCTAGGGCCTGGCGGGAGGGCGACTCAACGAGTCAACCGGCCCACCAGATCCGGGTGAGATGATCCTCATAGTCCGATAAGCCCGATTCAGCGTACGGTGTACTGATACCCCTGACTCCTTACGCACCGGGAGGGTGTGTGCGCCGCTCCACGACCGACCACGCCACCGCGGCCCCCAGTGGGCGCCGCGGTCATATACGTAAGGCGGCGCTCGCGACCGGCGTGGTCGCGGCCGTCGCCGGCGGACTGTACGTGGCGGGCCTCGTCGCCGCCGGGGACGACATATCCGCGGGCACCCGTGTCGACGGGGTGGACATAGGCGGGCTGAGCCGCGCCGAGGCCGCCGCCCGGCTGACGTCCGCCGCCCCCGCCGCCTGGAAGGACCCGCTGAAGGTCCGTATCGGCGACACGGACGCGACCGTCGACCCGGAGGCCGCCGGACTCACCGTCGACGTGGCGGCCACCGCCGACAAGGCGGCGGACCCCTCGCGCGACCCCGTCACCGTGGTCGGCCGCCTCTTCTCCTCGGCCGAACGGGACATCGAGCCGGTCGTCGCCTTCGACGGCGCCAAGGCACGCGCGGCCGTCGACGCCGCGGCCAAGGAGCACGACCGGACGGTCCGCGAGGGCGCCGTGGCGTTCAAGGACGGCAAGGCGGTCGCCACCCAGCCGCGTGACGGACGCGCGCTGGACACGACGGCGGCGGTGGACGCCCTGCGCGGCGCCTACCCCGCGGCCGGCGGCTCGGCCCCGGTGACGCTGCCGGTCTCCGTGACGCAGCCGAAGGTGCGGGCGGCGGAGGTCTCCCGCTTCATGAAGGAGTTCGCCTCCCCCGCCATGTCCGGCCCGGTGACGCTGACGTCGGGCGACAAGCGGCTCGCGATCTCCGCGGCGACGCTCGGCGACCACCTGAAGGTGACGTCGGCCGACGGGCGCCTGAACTCGTCCCTCGACACCGCGTCCCTGCTGCGCGACCCCGATGTCGCGCGCCCGCTGGACGCCTTCACCGGTGCGCCGGTCGAGGCCCAACTCGGCGTACGGGACGGCAAGGTGGTCGTCGAGCAGGAGGGCCGGCCCGGCCGCGAGGTGTCGCCGGCGGCCTTCGGGCAGACGGTGGAACCGCTGCTCACGAAGGCGGGCACGACGGCACGCACGGCGGCGGTGCCGACGAAGGTGACCGAGCCCGAGCTGTCGTCGAAGTCGCTGGCCGCGCTGGGCATCAAGGAGCAGATGTCGACGTTCACGGTGAACTTCCCGAGCGCTCCGTACCGGACGACCAACATCGGCAGGGCCGTCGAGCTGATCAACGGCTCGGTGGTGAAGCCGGGCGAGGTGTGGAGCTTCAACCGCACGGTCGGCGAGCGCACGAAGGCCAACGGCTTCGTGGACGGCACGATGATCATGGACGGCCAGTACCAGAAGGCGCCGGGCGGCGGCGTCTCCGCGGTGGCCACCACGATGTACAACGCCCTGTTCTTCGCCGGTGTGCAGCCGGTCGAGCACGGCGCGCACTCCTTCTACATCGAGCGCTACCCGGCCGGCCGCGAGGCGACGGTCGCGTGGGGGACGCTGGACCTGAAGTTCCGCAACGACTCGGGCAACCCGATCTACATCAAGGCGAGTTCGACGGACTCGTCGGTGACGGTCAGCTTCCTCGGCACGAAGAAGTACGACTCGGTGGAGGCGGTCGCGGGCCCGCGCACCAACATCAAGCCGCCGGCCGAGCGCAAGGACCCGAGCCCGAAGTGCGAGGTCCAGGAACCGCTGGAGGGCTTCGACATCAAGGTCGACCGGGTCTTCAAGAACGGCGGGACCGAGGTGAAGCGCGAGACGTTCTCGACGCACTACACGCCGCGGGACAAGGTGACGTGCGTGGGCAAGGAGTGACGCGAGCCTGAACTCCGGCACGAGCCGAACGGCCGAGGGGCCCCTCTCCGTGGAGAGGGGCCCATCGGCCGTTCAAGGACACCGGCCGGGGGCCCCGGGCCCCGAAGACCCACCGACGCCCCACCCGCCGAAGCCTCAGACCTCGGCACCACCACGGACGGACCCTACAGAGGAGACCCCCGCCCCCTCCCCGCCATCGCCGTCACCGGCGATCTCGGCGAGGTCCCGGTGCCGGGTCTCACGGGCGCAGCCGATGGCGACGATCGTGAGCAGGGCGGCGGCGATGACGTAGAGGGCGATCGGGGTGGAGCTGTCGTAGTCGGCGAGCAGCGCGGTGGCGATGAGCGGGGCGGGGGCACCGGCGGCGACGGAGGAGAACTGGGCGCCGATGGAGGCCCCGGAGTAGCGCATGCGGGTCGCGAACATCTCGGAGAAGAAGGCGGCCTGGGGGGCGTACATGGCGCCGTGCAGGACGAGACCCACGGTCACGGCGAGCAGGAGGCTGCCGAAGGACCCCTGGTCGATCAGGGCGAAGAAGGGGAACATCCACAGCCCGACGCCCACGGCACCGACCAGGTACACGGGCCGTCGGCCGACACGGTCGGACAGGGCGCCCCAGAGCGGGATGACGGCGAAGTGGACGGCGGATCCGATGAGGACGGCGTTGAGGGCGGTCTGCTTGGAGAGCCCGACCTGGGTGGTGGCGTAGACGAGGATGAAGGCGGTGATGACGTAGTAGCTGATGTTCTCCGCCATACGGGCGCCCATGGCGATGAGCACGTCACGCCAGTGGTGCCTGAGGACGGCGACGAGCGGCATCTTCTCGGCCTGGCCCGCGGCGTCCGCCTTGCGCTGCTCGGCGGCGGCGAGGGCGGCCTTGAAGACGGGCGACTCGTCGACCGACAAGCGGATCCAGAGCCCGACGATGACGAGCACGCCGGAGAGCAGGAACGGGATCCGCCAGCCCCACGCCAGGAACGCGGAGTCGGACAGGAGCGCGGTCAGCGCGGAGAGCACGCCGGTGGCGAGCAACTGCCCGGCCGGCGCCCCGGTCTGCGGCCACGAGGCCCAGAACCCACGCCGCCGCGCGTCCCCGTGCTCGGACACGAGCAGCACGGCCCCGCCCCACTCGCCACCGAGCGCGAACCCCTGCACCAGCCGCAGCACGGTGAGCAGCACCGGCGCGGCCGACCCGACGGTGGCATGCGTCGGCAACAGCCCGATCGCGAACGTCGCCCCACCCATCAGCAGCAGACTCAGCACGAGCAGCTTCTTCCGCCCGAGCCGGTCCCCGTAATGCCCGAACACGAGCGCGCCCAAGGGCCGTGCCGCGAACCCGACGGCATAGGTGAGGAAGGACAACAGGGTCCCGACCAGCGGATCGGACTCCGGGAAGAACAACTTGTTGAACACCAACGCCGCGGCCGACCCGTAAAGGAAGAAGTCGTACCACTCGATGGTGGTCCCGATGAGGGACGCGGCGACGATGCGCTTGAGGGAACCGGGGGGCGTGGGGGCGTGTGTTGCGGCGGCCATGTGCACCACTTCCGAGCGGGGTGACGGGGACGTTGTCGTGTCGCCACACCGTAGGAATGGGCAGGTCAGGGGCGTATGTGGTGGGACACCACAGTTCCACCGCCCGAGGTGCGCGCAGCCACCATGCCCGCTCCGCCGGGCCGCGTCGAGCTCCGCCGGACGGCGCTCGACGGGGCCCGGAGATGCCTGTCAGGTTTGCGTGCTGCGCCCCTGTTTGGGGGTGGGGTTCTGGATCCCGTGCTGGTTCGGTGCTGACCCGAAAGCCCACGTCAGCACCCCTGGGAACCTGTCCCGTGCTGGTTCGGCGCTGACTACGGAGCGTTGAACCGGGACATTCAGGCAGGGATCGGATGGGGTCCGAAGCCAGTCAGGCGCGCCTCGACTCGAAGTCTCACGCGGCCGTGACGAGCGCGTCGAACTCCAGGGCTCTCGGCCCGGGAACCGCCGTACAGTTCACGCCCGACACGCCGCACCGCCCGGTCACAGGAACCGCACCGATGCGCATCCTCGTCGTGATGGAGAACGGGCCGCTCAACGAGGACGGTGACGTCGCCTTCCCGTTCCCCGCCGCCGACCGCGCCGTGCGCCGCCGCTACGCGCGCCTCGCCGCCGCGGCCGACCAGGCCGCCGCCGACCTGCGCCGGGACCGCGCGGTCCTCGGCTTCACCGAACAGGTCGCCGCCTGGCGCCGTGACCCCGTCGAAGGGCCCCGGTGGCTTCGCGCCTTCCACGCCGGGGGACGACAGCCGCCTCGCGCGAGCCGTCGTGACCGCGCTCGGGGAGGTCGACGAGTCCGCGATGTCACGTCACCGTTCGGCCAGGTCCCCGTGCCGGGCCGACCCGCTGCCGGACCCCGGGGCGTCGCCGGCGAGCAGTGCCCAGATCTCCAGATCCTGTCGCGCGCCGTTGAAGGCGAACACCTCACGCAGCGTGCCCTCGTACCGCATGCCGAGGCGCTTCGCGACGGCGATGCTCCGCTCATTCGCCGGAGTCACCCGCCATTCCACCCGGTGCATTCCACGGACCCGCAGAGCCCAGTCGGCGAGATGCCGGGCGGCACGTGTGACAAGGCCCTTTCCCTGCACCTCCGGAGAGAGCCAGACGCCCATTTCGCAGACCCCGTTCGGCACGTCGAAGATACGGAACAGTGCTCCGCCCTCCAGTCTGCCGTCGACCCAGATGCCGAAAATCCGGCCGCCGTCCTGGCTCTGCGTGTCCGCGTACCGCTGGAGGAATTGACGGGCCGAGTCGGCGTCGACGATGAAGTGTGCCCAAGGCAGCCACGGCGCGAGATGCGGCCGTACGCGTTCGACATAATCAGCGAATTCTTCCGCCTGCCACGGCTCCAGTGGGCGCAGTCGGGCAGAGTCTGTCAGGTCGTGACCGAAGAGCGTCACACGAGCCTCCCTCGGGCCGGATCCAGGTGCCACGACGGGCAGATGACGTCCCGCCGCCGCCCCGGTGAACGCTGTTCACCCTAGACGAGCGGGGTCGAGCGCGCGCTCCCGGGCAGTCCGGGATGCCCGTTTCACGGTCCGCATGATCATGCGCCGCACATGCGTGCACTCGCGCTTCATTGATCCGGACTCCTCACACATCACACGATGTTGGACGTCGGAAAGCGGATGTGGCCGAAAACGCATGAAGGCCGCGAACGAAACGGAGAGCGATGCTTACCAACCGCCTGGTCAGACCCGCCGGAATGGCCGTGTCGGCATTTCTCTTCGCGGCCGCTCCGGCTGTCTCCGGCAAACTTCTGGCAGATTTCGACCCCCTGACCGGGACCACGATCCTGAATGCGGCGGATCACGGCTGGGGCCTGACCTCCGCCACCGATCCCACGCCGCGGGCCGGTCTTGTCGCCCGCGCCACCGGAACCGAGGACCACGGCTGGGGATGAGCCGGTCCTGATCAACGCACCGTTCTTGTCGAATTCAGCGGAGGGGTAGGAAATGGCGGCAGTCGGGGTGCACCACGTCGTGGCACGGTGGGTCGAGCGGGCGCCCGACGCCTGCGCGGTACGCGAACCGGCGGGTGGCCGGGCGCTCTCGTACTGGGAGCTGTGGCAGCGCTCCGGCTGGCTGGCCGCCGAGCTGGCCCGCCGGGGCGTCGGCCGGGGCGATCTCGTTCCGGTCGCGCAGGACCGCTCGGTCGACCTGATCGTCACGTTCCTCGGCATCCTGCGCTGCGGCGCCGCCTACCTCCCGCTCGACGCGCTCGCCCCCACCGGCCGGCTCGCCGACATCGTCGGCGAGTCCGGCTCGCGGGTGATCGTCCGTGCCCCGGAGGGCCGGGCCGGGGCGGGCCGTTGGTCCGCCCTGTCGTCCTGGCTGCCCGAGGGCGTCGAGCCGCTCGACCTGCCCGAGCACGACCCCTTCCTGCCGGTGCCCGAGCCGGACGGCGACGGTGACGACGCGGCCTACGTGAACTTCACTTCGGGTTCGACCGGGCGCCCCAAGGGGGTCGTCGTCCCGCACCGGGCCGTGCTGCGGCTCGCCCTCAACGCGCTGTTCTGCACGGTCGAGGCGGGCGACCGGGTGGCGAGTTCCGCCAATCCGGCCTTCGACGCCACGACCTTCGAGGTGTGGAACGCGCTGTGCGGCGGCGCGGCGGTCGTGGTCTTCCCGTCCGTGACCGAGCTGGCCATGGACGAGTGGACCGCGCTGATCCGCGCCGAGCGGATCGACGCCATGTTCCTCACCACCTCGCTCTTCCACACGGTGGCGCGCGAGAGCGCGGACGCGTTCGCCACCGTCGGCACGGTCGTGGTCGGCGGTGAGCAGCTGGAGCTGGGCGCGGTGCGCCGAGTGCTGGCGGCGGGGCCGCCGGGGCGCCTGGTGAACGGCTACGGTCCGACCGAGACGACCACCTTCGCGGCGTACTTCGACTGCACCGAGGCGAGCCTCTCGGGTCTCGACCGGGTGCCGGTCGGCTTCGCGCTCCAGGAGACCTCCCTCCATCTCCTGGACGCGGAGCTGAACGAGGTGGCGGCCGGTGAGACCGGTGAGCTGTGCGTGGGCGGGCCGGGTGTCGCGCTCGGCTATCTCGCCCGCCCCGAGCTGACGAAAGAACGTTTCGTCACGCTCCCTTCGACCGGGGCGCGGATCTACCGCACCGGCGACACCGGGCGGATGCTGCCGAGCGGCGCCGTGGAACTCTTCGGCCGCACCGACCGGCAGGTCAAGCTCCGCGGCTTCCGGATCGAGCTGGAGGAGATCGAGCGGGCCGTGATGGCGGGCGGACTCGCCGACGCGGTCTTCGTCGAGAAGACCGGGGACGGCGCCGCCGCCACGCTCGTCGGCTTCGTGCTGCCCTCGCCGGGGGCCGCCGCGGGTCCGGACCGCGCGGAGCTGCCCGCCGCCCTCCACCGGAGCCTCGGCGAGACCCTGCCGAGCTATATGCTCCCGTCGCGCTGGCTGGTGCTCGACCGGGTCCCGTTCGGCTCGACCGGCAAGGCCGACCGCGCTCAGCTGCTGCGCCTGCTCGACTCGCCCGCCGGAGCCGCCGGCACCGCCGGAGCCGCCACGCCCGCCGGACCCACCTCCCCGCCGGACGGCCCGGCGCCCACGGCCTCCGCCGGCCCGGAGTCCGAGGCCGTGCCCGGCCATGCCCCGGCGCTCGCCGCGCTCCAGGACATCTGGCGCGACGTGCTCGGCACCGACGCCGTCGGGCCCGCCGCCAACTTCATCGACCTCGGTGGCAATTCCATCCTCGCCATGCAGGTGACGGTCCGGGTGCGGGAGCGCCTCGGTGTGCGGATCGACGCCGGCGCGGTGCTGCTGACCGACAGCCTCGACGAGCTGGCCGCACACGTGGCCTCGACCTCCCTGGCGGCCGCCTCATGACCGGAAACCGTCCCGCGCCGCTCTCCTTCGCCCAGGAGCGGCTGTGGTTCGCCGACGCCGCCGCGCCGGGCAACCCGACCTACAACGTCCCGCTGTTCTTCCGCGCCCCCGGGCCGCTGGACCCCAAGGCCCTCTCGCTCGCGCTCGCGGCGGTGGCCGAACGGCACGAGCCCCTGCGCACCGTGTACCGGCTCGCCGACGGACGCCCGGTGCAGGAGGCGGGCCCGGCCGAGCCGGTGCCGGTCGAGGTCGTCGACCTCACGGGCGCGCCCGACGCGGCGGCCCGCGCCGAACGGGAGGCCCACGAACGCGGCCGGGCGCCGTTCGACCTGGCCGCCGGCCCGCTGCTGCGCTGCACGCTGTGGCAGGGGCTGCCCGAAGGCACCGCCGCCCTCCTGACGATCCATCACATCGCGGTGGACGGATGGTCCTTGGCGCCGCTCTTCGACGACCTGGCCAGCGCCTACCAGGCGGTGGCCGCAGGCGACCCCGCGGAACTGCCCGCGCTGCCCACCCGCTACGCCGACTTCGCCGTGCTCGAACGCGCGGCCGAGCACGACGCGACGGCGGTACGCGCCCTGGACGAGCGCGTCGCCGAGCTGCTGCGGGTCGCCCCCGGCCTGCGCCTCGCCGGGCGCGCCGACCGGCCCGCCGCCCCGGACGGCACGCGGACCGGCGAGCAGCTCACCGTCACCGTGCCGCCGCGGATCCGCGGCCGGATCGAGGACTTGGCCCGCACGCTGCGTGTCACGCCGTACGTGGTGCTCACCGCGGCGGTCCAGGACGTGCTGCGCCGCTGGTCGGGCCGGGGCGAATTCCTGCTGGGCACGATGACGGCGAACCGGGACCACCCGGGCCTCGAGGAGGCCGTCGGGTTCTTCGTCAACAACGTGCCGCTGCGCTGCCGCGTCGATCCGGCGGACTCGTTCCGCGCGCTGTGCGCGGCCACCCGCAAGGAGGCGTTCCGCTCGCTGTCGTACCAGCGGGTGCCTTTCGACCGGCTCACCGCGGCCGTCGCCACCGCGCGCGGGACGGGCCGAAGCCCGCTGGTCGAGGTCGGGTTCGTGTACCAGAACGCGCCCGCGCCCCGCGCCGGGGCCACCGGCTGGACCGCGCCCGCCGTCCTCGGCACCGGCACCGCCAAGTTCGACCTGCTGCTGATCCTGGAGGACGGACCCGCGGGACTGGCGGTCACCGTCGAGTACGACTCGGAGCTGTACGGCCCCGCCACCGCGCGGGCCCTCGCCGAGGGCGTGGCAGCCCTGCTCGACGCGGCCGTCGAGGACCCGGACGCACCCTTGGCGGCGCTGCCGGAGCCGCCGGGCCAGCCGCGCGCGGACGAACTGCCCCCGGAGCCCGCGCCGCCCGCCCCGCCGCGGGACGCGAAGGCCGCGGCCGACGCGGCCGGTCCGCCCGGACCGGCGCTGAGCGGAGCCGAGGCCGAGGCCGCCGAGCTCTTCGTCGCCGCGCTCGCCCAGCGCGGCGGGCTGGGACCCGCGCCCGCGGCGGCGACGCTCACCGCGGACACCGACTTCTTCGCGCTCGGCGGGCACTCGCTGCTGGCGGTCACCATGCTCGCCGAGGCCAAGCGCCGCCACGGGCTCGCCGTGTCGCCACGGGAGTTCCTGCCTCGGCCCACGGTCGCCGGGCTCGCCCACCTCCTCACCGCGGCACGGGCCGCCGAGGCCGCTCCCGCCCCCGTCGAGCGGAGCGCCGCGGTGCCCGCCGACATGGACACCGAGACCCATCCGGCGTCGCCCGTGCAGCAGCGCTTCTGGTTCCTCGACCGGCTGCCGTCGCTGCGCTCCGCCTACCTGATCCCCACCCTCGTCGAGTACACCGGAGCCGTCGACCACGACGTGCTGCGCCGGGCCGTGGACCACGTCCTCACCCGCCATCCCGCCCTGTCCTCGGTGTTCTGTCTCGACCGGCGCAAGCGGCATGTCTGCTACAGCACCACGGTCCCGCCCACCCCGGCCGAGGTCACCGACGCCACCGACTGGCAACCCGACCGGGTACGCGGCCGGCTGTCCCAGCTGTGCTGGGCCCCGATGGACCTCGCGCAGGACGCCCCCGCGCGCGCCGAGATCCTGGTGTTCGGTCCCGACCGGACCGTACTCGCCCTCGTCGTGCACCACATCGTCGCCGACGGCTGGTCGCGCGACCTGCTGCTCACGGAGATCGGCACGGTCTACCGCGCCCTCTCCGGCGGCACCGCCCCCGTGCTCGCGGAGCCGGTGCACCCGGCCCGCCTCGGACCGGTCGCCCCCGCCACCCCGGTCCAGGAGCGGGAGCGGGCCGCCGCGCTCCTGGAGCACCTGCGCGGCACGCCCAACGACATCGCGCTGCCGCACGACTGGCGGCGCGCCGAGCTCCAGTCCACCGAGGCGGCGCTGCTGACCGCGAGGCTGCCCGCGGGGACCGCCGCGCGGCTGCGTTCGGTCGCCGCCGAGGTCAACGGCAGCACGCTCTTCATGACCACGGCCGCGCTGCTGGCGGTGGCCCTGGCCCGGCGGGGCGGCCAGCGCGACTTCCTGTTCGCCTTCCCGTGGGCGGGCCGCGAGGAGCCGAGCGCCACCGAGGCGGTCGGGATGTTCGTGAACACCCTGATCCTGCGGCTGGACCTGCGCGGCGAGCCCACCTGGCGCGAGCTCCTCGGCCGGGTCAAGGAGAGCTGTTCCGTCTCCTACCGGCACGCCGACGTGGCCCTGGACGTCCTCGCCAACGAGCTGCACAGCGACCGCGACCTGAGCCGTCCGGCGCTCACCCCGGTGTTCCTCAGCGCCCAGAGCGGCGACACCGGTCCGGCCGCCCTGGCCGACGGGACCGGCGCCCGCTTCCTCCCGCTGGAACCCCTCCACATCAAGTACGAACTCGAACTCGTCGCCACCGACGGCGCGGAGGACCGGCTGGACCTCGCGCTGGCGTACGCCGTCCATCTCTTCACCAGGGACACGGCGCAGGCGCTGCTCGACGACGTGGTCGCCGCCGCCGAAGACCTCGCCGCCGACCCCGACTCCCACCCCTTCACCAGGAGCATCTCGTGAACAACACCGTGGACACGACCCCGCTCAGCGAGACCGAACTGCTCGACCAGGTCCGACGGGCCTGGGCCGACGTCCTCGACCTGGACTCCGTCGAGCAGGTCTCCGATGATGTCAACTTCCTGGAGGCAGGCGGTAGTTCACTGCTCCTCATCATGCTCTGGGAGGAGCTGGACCCGCTGACGGAGCGGACCTTGAAGGTCTCCGACCTGTTCCAGCACAGCACCGTCAAGGCACAGGCCGCCCTGCTGGCGGACACCTCCGGCGCCGAGGAGGCGCTGACCGAGCTGGGCGCCCGCAACCGCGCCGGCCTGCTCGGCCGCGCGCGCCGTGACCAGAGCGCATCCGAGTGAGCGGGGAAACCAGGACCATGACCAACGCCACCGACATCGCCGTCATCGGCATCGGCCTGCGCTATCCCGACGCCACCACTCCCGAGGAGTTCTGGCGCAACATCGACCGGGGTGTCGTCTCCATGCGGGAGATGTCCCCCGAGCAGCTGAAGGCCTCGGGTGTCACCGAGGAGATGCTGGCCGACCCCGCCTTCGTGCGGGTCGCCACCTCACTGCCCGGGGTCGAGGACTTCGCCTCCGACTTCTTCGGCTACCCGCCCCGCGAGGCCGAGACCATCGACCCGCAGCAGCGGATCTTCCTGGAGGCGTGCTGGGAGGCGCTGGAGGCCGCCGGGCACCCGGTGCGCAAGGACGGCCCCGTCGTCGGTGTGTTCGCCGGGAGCGCCGCCGGAAACTACTCCGCCGCCCTGCTCGCCGCGAAGGCCCGCGAGGCCGGGCTGCGCGCGGCCGTCGACGACCTCGAACTCACGGTCGGCGGCCAGGCCGACTTCATGACCTCGCGCGCCGCCTACAAACTGGGCCTGCGCGGCCCCGCCGTCAGCCTCCAGACCGGCTGCTCCTCCTCGCTGTACGGCGTGCACTACGCCACCCTCAGCCTGCTCTCCGGCGAGTGCGACATCGCCCTCGCCGGTGGCGCGACGGTCCTCGAACCCTTCCGCGGCTACCGCCACCAGCCCGGTGGCGTGCTGTCCGAGGACGGCTACTGCCGTTCCTTCGACGCCTCGTCGACCGGCACCACGTACAGCTCGGGCGTCGGCGTCGTCGCGCTGCGCCGCCTCGACGACGCGCTCGCCGACGGCGACAACGTGCTCGCGGTGATCCGTGGCAGCGCCGTCGGCAACGACGGCGGCGACCGGCTCGGTTTCATCGCGCCCAGCCCGCGCGGTGTCGCCGATGTCGTCGCCGCGGCCCTCGGCACCGCCGGGGTCGGCGCCGACAAGCTCCGTTACGTGGAGGCACACGGCACCGCGACGCCGGTCGGCGACAACATCGAACTCATCGCGCTCGACCGGGCGTTCCGCGCCACCACCGACAAGACCGCCTACTGCGCGCTCGGTTCGGTGATGTCCAACATCGGGCACACCGGCCCGGCCGCGGGCATCGCCGGCTTCATCAAGGCCGTGCACGTCGCCCGCACCGGCAAGATCCCTCCGCACCCCACCTTCGAGAGTCCGCGCGACCCGGGCATCCTGGACGAGAGCCCGTTCTTCGTCACCACCTCGGGCGAGGAGTGCGCCGACGCCGACCGGCACGTCCTGGTGAACTCCATGGGGGTCGGCGGCACCAACGCGGCCATCGTGCTCGCCGCCCCGCCGCAGCCGGTACGCCCCGCCGCGCCGCACCGGGCCACGGTGCGCCTGGTGCTGTCGGCCCGTACCCGCGCGGAGCTCGATCAGGCGTGCCGTCGGCTCGCCGACGCCCTCGACGAGGGCGGTCTCGACGCCGCGGACGTCGCCCACACCCTGCGGGCCGGGCGGGCCGTCTTCGACGAACGCCGGGTGGTCAGCGCGCCCCGCGAGCGGCTGGCCGCCGCGCTGCGGATGCCGAGACCGCCCGCCGTGCGGACCGAGCGGGCGGCCGGCCGCCGACCCGTGCTCGTGCTGCCCGCCGCGGACTCCCCGCAGCCGCCGGCCGCGCTCCTGGCGGGTCTGCGCGCCGCGCTGCCCGAGCTCGGCGAATCACTGACGGTCACTCAGGACGCGGTGCCCGAGGGTCGGTTCGCCATCCTCGTCGGACACGGCGAGCCCGCGCGAGGCCGCCATGTGGTGGCCCTGACCGATCCGGCCGCCCCGCTGGACGAGGAGGCGCTCGCCGAGCTCCTCGACGACGCGGTGACCACCGCGTGGCTGCACGGCGCCGAGGTCGACTGGTCCGCGCTGTCCGGTCGGCGGGGCCGCCGCCTCGCGCTGCCGACGTACCCCTTCACCCGCAAGCGTCACTGGGCCCTCGACCGGCTCAGCTACGACGGCCCGGTCGCCGCCGCGCCCGCCGCCGGCGGCACGGGCGCGCTGTCCACCGCCGCCGAGGGCACCGTCGAGGCCGGTCTGGTCCAGCTCTGGAAGGACCTGTTCGGGCACGAGACCATCGGCCTGGACGACGAGTTCGCCGCGCTCGGCGGAACCTCCCTGCTCTCCGTACAGCTGGTGCTGGAGATCCAGCGGCGCTTCGGCGTCCTGGTGAACATCCACCGGGCCGGCGGCAGCCAGGCCACCGTCCGGCGCCTCACCACCATCGTCGAGGGCCTGCTGAACGGCGCCGGGCTCGGCGACGCGGAGGTGGACCCGGCGGCCGACGGCGACGGCGCGCTGGTCGACGCCGACCTGCAGATCGCCCTGGAGCCGCTCGCCAAGAAGACCGCGCCGGGCAAGGACGTGCTGCTCACCGGCGCCACCGGCTATCTCGGCGCCTTCCTCCTCGACGAACTGGTCCGCGCCTCGAAGGGCCGCGTCTACTGCGTCGTCCGCGCCGCCGACGAAGCCGAGGGCATGGCCCGGCTCAAGGCGACCGCCGCCAAGTTCGGCCTGGCCGAGCCCGACCCGGAGCGCGTCCACGCCGTCCCCGGTGACCTGCGCGACATCGCCGCGGTGTGCGCGGCCTACCGCGGCGGTGAACTCGCCGAGCGGATCGGCCACGTGCTGCACTGCGCCGCCAAGGTCGTGTTCACCGAGCCGTACCGCATGCTGCGCGAGGACAACATCCTGCCGCTGGTCGGCCTGCTCAACTGGATGCGCCCGCTCGGCATCCGCGACATCAGCTTCATCTCGACCGTCGCCGCCACCGCTCCGGCCGGCACCGACGGGATGCTGATGGAGACCCGCGAGCAGCCGCTCGACCCGCAGCTCGGCGGCTACGGCGTCAGCAAGTGGGTCGGCGAGCGGCTGCTCGAGCGCGCCGACCAGGACGGGATGCGGGTCCGGGTGTTCCGTCCCGGCCTGATCATGGCGTCCAGCAAGACCGGCGCCTGCAACGACAAGGACCTCATCTGGTTCCTGCTCGCCAGCGGCCTGGTGGTCGGCGCCCGTCCGGTCGACGACCGCGGGATGCCGGTCTCCCCGGTGGACGTGCTGGCCCGCGCGGTCGCCGAACTCGCCCTGTCCACCAAGTCGGTGGGCCGCGCCTACCATCTCGTCGACGAGATCTCGCCGAGCCTGGAAGACCTCTTCGAGGCGCTGGCGGAGGCAGGGCTGCCGACCCGCACCGTGCCGCTGACCGAGTGGCAGCGGCTGGTCGCGGAGCGCGCCACGGCCACCGGCAGCAAGGTGCTGTCGGCGACCGCCCTCTACGAGATGGAGGGCCACGAGCTGGACGAGGCCGGCGTGCAGGCCCGCGGCTGGCAGCCGTGGCTGCGCAAGGCCGGGCTCTCCCCCCTGGTCACCGGCGAGCAGCTGCGCGGTGGACTGGCCTTCCTGGCCGCTCGCACCGAGGACATCGGCTCGCTCCTGCCCGCCCTGGCGGCCGAGGGCGCGGGCACCACCACCGGCACCGGCACGGACCTCAAGGGGGAGAAGTGAGCGACAACGCGACGCGGTCCGGCGCCGGGAACGACGACCCGCGCGGCGGCCACCGGCTCGCCGTCGTCGGCGCGGGCGTCATGGGCACCGGCATCACCACACTGGCCCTGGGGCGCGGCATCGACGTGATCCTGGTGGACGTCTCCGAGGACATCCTCGCCAAGGCCCGTGCCGCGGCCACCGGTCAGCTGCGGCTCGCCCGGATGATGGGGAAGCTGCCCCGTGAGGGGGCCACCGGCGAGCTGGTCACCACCACCCGGATCGAGGACGTGACCGAGGCGACCGCCGTCGTGGAGGCCGTCACCGAACTGGCCCCGCTCAAGGCGAAGGTGCTCGCCGAGGTGTCGGCGGTGGTCGCCCCCGGGACCCTGCTGATCTCCAACACCTCCGCCGTCCCGATCGACGAGCAGGCCGACTCGGTGGCCCGGCCCGAGGACCTGGTCGGCATCCACTTCATGAACCCGCCCTACCTGATCCAGACCTCCGAGCTGATCCGCGGCCCGCGCAGCGGGGCCGCCGCCGTCGCCGCCGCCCAGGCCCTCCTGGACGCGCTGGGCCAGCGCGGGGTCGTGGTCGGCGACGGGCCCGGCTTCGTGATCAACCGGATCCTGCAGCGCATGATCAACGAGGCCGCCCGGATCGTCGCCGACGGCGTGGCCGACCCGGCGTCCGTCGACGCCGCGTTCGAGGGCTGCCTCGGCCACACCACCGGCCCGCTGGCCACCGCCGACCTGATCGGCCTCGACAACGTGGTCGATTCGCTGCGCGTCCTGCACGAGCGCACCGGGGACGCGGGCTACGAGCCCTGCGCCCTGCTCCTGGAAAAGGTCGCCGCCGGCGACTTCGGCCGCAAGACCGGCCGCGGATTCTTCGAACACGGAGGCAGCACGTCATGACCACGCCCACCACTCAGCAGGACGTCGTCGGCCAGGACGCGGCGGAGCGGGACACCGCGGGGCCGGACACCGCGGCCGTCCGGGAGACGCTGACCGCGTTCCTGGAGCAGCGCACCAAGACCGAGGTCGCCGCCGACGTCGACCTGTTCTCCACCGGCCTGGTCACCTCCCTGTTCGCGATGGAGCTGCTGGTCCACGTCGAGCAGTCCTTCGGCGTCCAGGTCGGCGGCCCCGACCTCACGCTCGACAACTTCCGCAGCGTCGACGCGATGACCGCGCTCGTACTGCGGCTGCGCGGCGGCGATGCGTGAGCCGACGGCGGGCGGCGACGCCCGTGCCGAGGCGCAAGCGCTGGCCTCCGAGCTGATCGGCGACCGGGCGGACGGCTGGGACCGGGCCGGTGAGCTGCCGCTCGGGCTGCTGCGCGAGCTCGGCGGCAAGGGCATGCTGTGCGCCCAGGTGCCCGCCGCGTACGGCGGTCTCGGTCTGAGCAGCGCCGACAACGGCGAGCTGACAGCTCATGTCGGGGCCCTCTGCTCCTCCGTGCGCAGTGTGATGACGTCGCAGGGCATGGCGGCCTGGACCGTGGAGCGGCTCGGCGGCGACGAGCAGAAGGCGGTCCATCTGGGTGAGCTGACCTCCGGCCGGCTGGCCGGGGTGGCGTTCAGCGAGCCCGGTGCCGGCAGCGACCTCGGCGCGATGAGCACCACGATCCGCGTCGAGGGCGACACGCTCGTGCTGGACGGCCGCAAGTCCTGGATCACCGTGGGCGCGTACGCCGACCTCCTCGTCGTCTTCGGCCGCCACGGCGCCGGGGCCGGTGCGGTGGTCGTCCCCACCGACGCGCCGGGCGTGACCGTGACCCGGGTCGCCGACCCGATGGGCTGCCGGGCGGCTGGGCACGCCGACATCACGTTCGACGAGGTGAGGCTGCCGGCCGACCGGCTGCTCGGTGGCGCCGGGCTCCCGGTCGACTGGCTGGTGACCTCGGCGCTCACCTTCGGGCGGGTGTCCGTGGCCTGGGGCTGCGTCGGCATCCTGAGGGCGTGTCTGCGCGCGGCGGCCTCGCACGCCGCGACCCGGCAGCAGTTCGGCGTGGCGCTCGCCGACCATCAGTTGGTCGCCCGGCACCTGGCCGAGCTGTACGTCGCCCAGGAGGCTTCGGCCCTCTGCTGTGAGCAGGCCAGCCGCTGCTGGGACGAGAACAGCCCCGAACTGGTCACCTCGGCCGTCACCGCCAAGCACCTCGCCGCCGGGTACGCCGCCCGTGGCGCGGCCACGGCCGTGCAGGTGCTCGCCTCGGCGGGCGCCCAGGACGGCGGCCCGGTGGCCCGGGCCTACCGGGACGCGAAGCTGATGGAGATCATCGAGGGCAGCAACGAGATCAGCCAGCTGCTGCTCGGCAAGCACGCCCTGGCGGTGTGGTCATGAGCGACGTGATCGGCGGGAGCACCGCCGGCGGTGGCGGCGGCTCCGGCGCGGACACCCGCGTCGGCATCGGCCTCGTCCACACGGTCCTGCCCACCGTCCGCACCGCGCTCGGGGATCTGCCCGAGTTCTCCGGACTCACGCCGGAGGAGGCGGAGTTCGCGCGCGGCAGCGGCATCGAGACGGTGGGCGTCCTGGAGGACACCACCGCGGGCGACCTGGCCGCCCTGGCCGTGCGCGGTCTGCTGGAGCGGCTGGACGGGCTCGCCGACGGCCCGCGGGCCGCGGAGCGGCCGGACACCCTGATGCTGGTCGGCCCGCGCGCCCCCGATGTCCTGCTCGGCTCGGACGCCTGCCGGGTGCAGGCCGAGGCGAAGCTCGACGGCACGTTCGCCTTCACCCTCGACGGACTCGGCTGCACCGGTTCGAGCGCCGCCTGGGCGCTCGGCCGGGACCTGCTGCTCGCCGACCCGGCGCGGCGGAGCGTGCTCATCGCCCACGGCAGCCGCCCGACCGGCCTCGACCGGGTCCGCTACCCGGTCACGGTGATCGGCGACGGCGGCTACGCGATGACCCTGGTCCGGGGCGGCCGTCCGGTGCTGCGGGCGCACCGCCAGGAGACCGACGGCACCTTCCACGACCTGTTCCGGGTCGACTACAAGCAGGTGCCGTACTACGAGTGGCGCGAGGAGTGCGCCTCGCCCGACCGGTACCGCTTCGAGCTGGCCATGAACAGCCGTATGCGGCTGGCCCGGATGGTCGACGAGGTGCTGGCGGAGGCGGGCGTCGAGAAGAGCGGCGTCGCCACGACGCTGATGCAGAACGTCACCGCGAGCGCGTACCAGTTCTACGAGACGCTGCTCGGCCTGCCGGTCCACCCGGTGTGCGGGGAGCATCTCGCCGCGTACGGGCATCTCGGTGCCATGGACGTGGTGCTCAACCTCGACCGGCTCCTCGCGAGCGGCGAACTCGCCCCGGGCGACCTCGTGCTCGTGCTCAACAACAGCCCGGTCGCGGCGTGGGCCGTGACCCTGTGGGAGGTGTGACCGTGCCCCAGAACCCCGATTCCCCCGAGAACCCCGCGGCGCCCGGGACCCCGGACGCACCGGTGGCCGCCGGCTCCGCCGAGGTCGCCGGGACCACCCCGGTCACGACCGTCAAGTGCCTGGTGTGGGACCTCGACAACACCCTGTGGCAGGGCACCCTGCTCGAGGACGGCGAGGTCGTGCTCTCCGACGAGATCCGCCGGGTGATCACCACCCTCGACGAGCGCGGCATCCTGCAGGCCGTGGCGAGCAGGAACGACCACGACCACGCCTGGGAGCGGCTCGAACAGCTCGGTGTGGCGGAGTACTTCGTGCACCCGCAGATCGGCTGGGGGGCCAAGTCCCACTCCGTGCGGGCCATTTCCGAGCAGCTGAAGTTCGCCCTCACCACCATCGCGTTCATCGACGACCAGCCGGCCGAGCGCGCCGAGGTCGGCCATCACCTTCCGGAGGTGCGCTGCTACCGGGCCGAGGAGGCGCTGGAGCTCACCGGCCGCCCGGAGTTCAGCCCGGTCGTCACCGCCGACTCGCGCCGTCGCCGTGAGATGTACCAGGCCGGTTTCCGCCGCGAGGCGGCCCGCGAGGACTTCGCCGGCGCGGACGAGGAGTTCCTGCGCACGCTGGAGCTGGTCATGACGATCCGGCGGGCCGCCGACGAGGACCTGGCCCGCGTCGAGGAACTCACGCTGCGCACCAGCCAGATGAACGCCACAGGGGTGCACTACGGCGACGCCGAGCTGCGCGCGCTGCTGACCGATCCCGGGCACGAGGTGCTGGTGGTCTCGTTGCGCGACCGCTTCGGTGAGCACGGTGCCGTCGGCATCCTGCTGCTGGAGCGGTTCCCCGAGGTCTGGCACCTCAAGCTGCTCGCCACCTCCTGCCGGGTGGTCTCCTTCGGTGCGGGCGCGGTCATCCTGCGCTGGCTGACCGACCGGGCCGCCGCCGCGGGCGTCCACCTCGCCGCCGACTTCCGGCGCACCGAGCGCAACCGGATGATGGAGGTCGCCTACCGCTTCGCGGGCTTCACCGGCGACGCCTGCCCGTGCGCCGTGGCGGTCACCGGCCCGGACCGGGACGGCATCGAGCTGCTGCACATCGAACCGGTTCGGCAGCAGCCGCCGACCACGATGCGGCTGGACGCCCCCGACCTGGCCGTCCACCGCCCGGGGACCGGCCTGGCCGCCGCGGAGGTGTCGCATGGCTGAGGCAGCCGCCGTACCGGTGCCCGGCACGCTGTACGAGTGGTTCGAGCGGACCGCCGAGCGGCACCCGGACGAGCCGGCCGTCCAGGCCGGGGGCACCGTGCTCCGCTACGGCGAGCTGCGGCGGGCCGCCGAGCACGTCGCGGCCCGGATCCTGGCGGCGCACGGCGCCGCGCCGCGCCGGATCTCGGTGATGGCGACCCGTTCGGTGGCGATCCTCGCCGCCTATCTCGCGGGCCAGCGGCTCGGCGCGAGCGTCACCCCGGTCAACCCGACCTTCCCGGCGGGGCGCAACCGCACGATCGTGGAGCTGTCGGGCGCCGAGGTGCTGGTGGTCGACGCCGACGACGCGGCCCAGCTCGACGGCGAGCTGGCCGGTTGCGTTCCGACCGAACTGCGCCTGGAAGCCGGGGAGGTGGCCGCCGCCGGGCGTGCGGCGGTCGCACCCGCGCCGGAGCTGCCGCCGTACACCACGGGCCCGGACGAGGTGGCGTACGTCCTGTTCACCTCGGGCTCGACGGGCCGTCCGAAGGGTGTGCCGATCCGGCACCGCAACCTGAGTCCGTATCTCGCGCACAACATCGAGCGCTACGGCATCGGCCCCGGCTGCCGCACCTCGCACACCTTCGACCTGACCTTCGACCCCTCGGTGTTCGACCTCTTCGTGACCTGGGGCGGCGGAGCGACGCTGGTGGTGCCGGGCCGGGCCGAACTCCTGTCGCCGGTCGACTACATCGTCGACAACGGGATCACGCACTGGTTCTCGGTGCCGTCCGTGGTGTCCGTCAGCGCTCAGCTCGGCAATCTCCCCGCCGGGCTGGCGACGAACCTGCGGATGAGCGTGTTCATCGGCGAGCAACTCTCCTACGACCAGGCCAGGGCCTGGCACGCGGTCGCGCCGGGGGCGGCGATCGAGAACGTCTACGGACCCACCGAACTGACCGTGGCGTGCACCGAGTTCGCCCTTCCCGCAGACCCCGCGGAATGGCCGGCCACCTCCAACGACAGTGTCCCGATCGGGCCCGTCTACGACTTCCTCGATCACCTGGTGCTCGACGAGGCCGGCCGCCCCGCCACGGAGGGCGAGTTGGTGGTCCGCGGCTCGCAGCGGTTCGACGGCTATCTCGATCCGGCCGACGACCGAGGCCGGTTCCTCGGCCACGACGGGCACGGCGTCACGCCGTACGACGGCGAGACCCCGCTCACCCCGGAGCACTACTACCGCACCGGTGACCGGGTGCGGTGGGAGTCGGGCCGGCTGGTGCACCTCGGCCGGCTGGACAACCAGGTGAAGGTGCGCGGCTATCGCATCGAACTCGGCGAGATCGAGGCGGCGATGCGGCGGCACCCGGACGTCGACCAGGCCGTCGTCATCGCGCTGAAGCGGGGCGACGACGTCGAACTCGTCGGCTGCCACACCGGTGCGCCCGTCGAGCCGCAGCAGCTGGGCCGCTGGCTGCGCAAGCGGGTCCCGATCCACATGGTCCCCCGGCGGTTCCGGCACCTGGACGCGCTGCCGCTGAACCCGAACGGCAAGATCGACCGGCCGCGCATCACCCGCGACCTCCAGTCCCCCAACCTCGCCGCGGCCGGACCGGCCGGCGGCAGCGGAGGCCATCATGGCGTTTCTCGATGACATCGTCCCGCCACCGGGCATCGTACGCACCCTGTGCCTGAGCAACTTCGCCAAGACCGCGGGCCACGGCGTCCTGATGGCGGTCAGCGTGCTGTTCTTCACCCGTACCGTCGGCATCCCGGCCGAGCAGGTCGGACTCGCGCTGAGCATCGGCGCGGCGATGGCCATGGCCGCGAGCATCCCGGCCGGGCGGCTGGCCGACGCCCTGGGCCCGCGCAACACGACCGTCGGCTTCCTGCTGCTGCTCGGCGTGTTCGTCGGCGCGTACGCCTTCGTCGAGAGCTTTGCCGCTCTCGTGGTGGTCACCAGTCTCGCGCTGATGGCCGAGTCCTCCACGGACGCCGCGCGCGGCGCGCTGATCGCCGGGCTCATCCCGCAGGAGGAGCGGGTCCGCGCCTGGTCGTACATGCGGGCCGTCAGCAACCTGGGCGTGACGCTCGGCGCCGCCGCCGGCGCGGTCGCGCTCTGGTTCGACAACCGGCCCGCCTACATCGGCCTGCTCATCGCGGGCGGTGTGATGTTCCTGATCGCCGGTGCCGCCTACACGACGGTGCCGTCGGTCGCCCCGGTGCCGAAGGAGAGCAGCGGCCCCAAGTGGGTGGTCCTGCGCGACCTGCCGTACGCGGCGGTGGCGCTGCTCAACTCCGTGCTGGTCATGAACGTCGCCATCCTCACGGTCGCGCTGCCGATCTGGATCACCGGCCACACCAACGCGCCGAAGTGGCTGTACTCGGTGATCCTCATCCTCAACACGATCATGGTCGTGCTCTTCCAGGTCCGGGCGGGCAAGGGCAGCGAGAACATCCGCGGCGGCGCCCGCACCCTGCGCCGTTGCGGTGTGTTCCTCGCCGTGTGCTGCGGGCTCTTCGCGCTCGCCGCCGACCGCCCGGTGTGGGTCGCGGTCGCCGCGCTGCTGGCCGGCGCGGTCGTCCACGTGATCGGCGAGATGCTGTACAGCGCCGGCTCCTGGTCGCTGGCCTTCGGTCTGGCACCCGATCACGCACAGGGGCAGTACCAGGGCATGTTCGGCATGTCGACCCAGCTCGGCTCGATGGTCACCCCCGCGCTCGCCACCCTGCTCATCGTGCGGCTCGGCTGGCCCGCCTGGATCGTCTTCGCCGCCCTGCTCCTCGCCGCCGGACTCGCCGCTCCCGCCGTGGCGTCCTGGGCGGAACGCACCCGCGAGCAGGCCCCCGAGACGGGCACCGAAGCGGCCGTCACCTCCTGACCGCCGCCCGAACGGAGAACGCACGACATGGACTTCAGCCTCTTCTACTTCGCCAACGACAGCACCGGATCCACGGGCAACCGCTACGAACTGCTCCTGGAGGGAGCGAAGTTCGCCGACCGCAACGGCTTCAGCGCGGTGTGGACCCCGGAACGCCACTTCCACCCCTTCGGCGGCCTCTACCCCAATCCGTCGGTGACCGGCGCGGCCATCGCCGCGGTGACCGAGCGGATCGGCATCCGGGCGGGCAGCGTGGTCGCCCCGCTGCACCATCCGCTGCGCATCGCCGAGGAGTGGTCGGTCGTCGACAACATCTCCGGCGGCCGGGTCGGCCTGTCCTTCGCCTCCGGCTGGCACGCCGCGGACTTCGCGCTGCGCCCGGAGAACTACGAGAACCGCCGCGAGATCCTCCTGGAGCAGGTCGAGCAGGTCCGTGCGCTGTGGCGCGGAGAGCGGATCACGGCCACCGACGGGGTCGGCGTCGAACAGCGGCTCGGGATCTACCCGCCGCCGGTGCAGCCCGAGCTCCCGGTCTGGGTGACCAGCGCCGGCGGTGTCGAGACCTTCCGCAACGCGGGCCGGTCCGGCTCGGGGCTGCTGACGCACCTGCTCGGCCAGGACCTCGACGACCTCGCCGACAAGATCGCCGAGTACCGCAAGGCGGTCGCCGAGCTCGGCCGCCCCGACGGCTGGACCGGGCACGTCGCCCTGATGGTGCACGCCTTCCTCGGCGCGGACGAGGACGCCGTCCGGGAGACCGTACGGGCACCGCTCGGCGACTACCTGCGCAGCTCGCTCGGCCTGCTGCTGGGTTCGCGGCTCGACGGCAGGCGCGTCGACGCGTCCAAGCTGTCCGCGGAGGACATCGATTTCATCGTGGCGCGCTCCTTCGACCGCTACTTCGACGACGGCGGCCTGCTCGGCACCGTGGACAAGGCGGAGCGCATGGTGGAGCGCTTCCGGGCGATCGGCGTGGACGAGGTCGCCTGTCTGATCGACTTCGGGCTGCCGACACCCGCCGTCCTGGCGAGCCTCGAACACCTGAACCGGCTGCGCGAGCGCACCTCGCCCGACGGAGCGGGCGGCGTCTCATGACCGAGCGAGCCGAGCGCGACGAGCGAGCCGGGACGCCCGCCCACACCCTCGGCGGGATCGTCGACTTCGAGGTGGTGTTCCCGTCGTCGGCGGTGGACGTGCGGGAACTGCACGCGTCCTCAGGCGTGTCCGTCGCGGACATCCTGGCCATCACCCACACCGAGCGGTTCCCGGCCCTCGACGAGGACGAGGCCGCGTGGGAGCTGGCCGCGACCGCGGGCCGGACCGTACTGGAACGCAACGGGATCGACCCGGACGACATCGGTCTCGTCGTCTACGCCGGCTCGGGCGAATGGGACCTGCCGTTCTGGTCCCCGGCCGCCAAGGTCGCCGCCGAGCTGGGCATCGACAACGCCCACTGCTTCGAGATCGCCAACTTCTGCAACGGCGGGATGACGGCCGTCCGCGCCGCCCTGGCCGAACTCGCCCTGAGCGGCGCGCCGTACGCCCTCGTGCTCGTCGGCGACCGGCTCAGCCGGCTGGTCGACCACGAGGACCCCGAGTCCAAGGCCCTGTTCAACTTCGGCGACGCCCCCGCCGCGCTCCTCGTGGGCCGCCGGAACGGGCTGCTCGACGTGCTGACCTCGGCGATGCGCACCGACCCGTCGTGGGCCGACTACTACTCCGGCGACGTGGAGGACGACCGGGTCCTGATGCGCCGCCGCGGCCGCCGGCAGGGACTCGGCGACGCCTACCTGGAGAACTTCCCGGCCCGCGTGGACGACGTGCTCGGCACGCTCGGCAAGGAGATCGCGGACGTCGACTGGTTCCTGATCAACCAGGGCGACAAGGGGATGCACGAGAAGCTGCTCGCCCGGCTCGGCATCCCGCCGGAGAAGAGCGTCTTCAACTACCACCGGTACGGACACATGGGCGGCTCCGACCCGTTCATCGCGCTCGGCGACCTGATCGCCGACGAGCGGCTGCGGCCCGGTGACCTGATCCTGGTCGCCGCCAGCGGCATGGGGTTCAGCTGGAGCGTGACGGCGTTGGAGTACCGAGGCCGATGACCGCTCCCCCACGCCCGTACGCGGGTTGGAAGGACCTGCGGGGTTTCCTCGCTCCGGTCACCGCGCCCACGGCCCGCCGGGGCGGCGCCGACCGCGGCGCGAACGCGCCCGCCGGGGGCGACCGGCCCGGCGGGGCCGAAGGGGCGCCGTTCACGCTGCTGTTCGTGCACCACGCGGGCGGATCGGCGGCGGCCTTCGCCCCGCTGCCGCGGCACCTGCCCGCCGACTGGCGGCTGCTCGCCGTGGACCTCCCGGGCCGGCTCATGGCCATGGGAGAGGAGGGCTGCCGTTCCACCACCGAGGTGGTGGCCTGGCTCGCCCCGCTCACCCGGCAGGTGCTCGACGGGCCGTACGGCGTCTTCGGCCACAGCATGGGCGCCCTCGTCGCGTACGAGCTGGCCCGGGAGCTCGCCCAGGACGGACCGCCGCCCGTCTGGGTCGGCCTGTCCGGCGCGCCCGCGCCCGGCCACCGCCCCGACCGCGACCAGCGGCACCGGTGGTCGCGGGAGCGGCTCACCCGCTTCATGCGGGAACTGGGCGGTACCCCGGAGGAGGTGCTCGCGATCCCCGACCTCGTCGGACCGATGGTGGAGGCGCTGCGCGGGGACCTCGCCGTCGTCGACACGTACGAGGAGCACCCCGGCCGCCCGCTGCGGGTACCGCTCTCCCTGTTCACCGGCGCCGACGACCCGGTCGCCCACCCGGCGCTCGCCGCGCCCTGGGCCGACCGCACCACCGCCACGGCCGCCCAGCACTCCTGGCCCGGCGGCCACTTCTACGTGTACGAACACGCGGCGGCGGTCTGCCGCAGCATCGTCGATGACATCACCGCGGCCCGCGCCGCGACCGCGGTCCGCGACTTCTCCCCGGAGCACTCTTCATGACACGTCGTCTGTTCACCTCGGAGTCCGTCACCGAAGGTCACCCCGACAAGATCGCTGACCAGATCAGTGACACCATCCTCGACGCGCTGCTCAAGGAGGACCCCACCTCCCGCGTCGCCGTCGAGACCCT
>NZ_JBFBNW010000032.1:0-60556 GCF_040683955.1 Streptomyces sp. NPDC093111
GCTACTGGCAGCGTCGCTACGGTATCGCGGAGACGGACTACATCTTCCTCAACAATCGGTACCTCGAAGGCAAGCCGCTCGCGTACATCCGCAGCATCACATCGCACGAACTGGGCCACGCGCTCGGCCTGTGCCACAAGCCGGGCCGGTACGGCTCGATCATGTGGGAAGAGCACAACGACGTGAAGAACTCGCCGACTGGCATCGACCAGGCCAACTACCGCGGGCTGTGGGGCTGATGAAGCGAACCGTCATCCTGCTCGCCGCTGGGCTGGTGGTCGCCGCTGCCTCGGTCTGCGGCGCCATTGCCGTCCTCCAGGACGGGCCCAGCACGATCGACGCGATGTGCGTCGAGCAGGACGAGACCGACCGCGACAAGGCCGGCCTCGTCGACCACGTCGCAGTCGTCACCGTGGACCAGAACCTCAAGGTGAAGCAGGAAGCCCCCTCGTCCGCCGCCTACCTGACCTCCCGAGTCCACGTCGAGGAAACCCTCAAAGGGACCGTGCCCACAGCCGCGACGGTCGAAGGGGCCGTCAACGTGACCCCCACCGACGCCTACCAGGCAGCCGCACCACACCAACAGCCGCTGCTCCCCGGCCACCGGTACGTGATCGGTGTCCAGGACTGGCCCGGGTACGACGGCCAGATCGGGGCGGACGTTCCGTTTCCCGGCGGAGACGGGGCAGCAACCTGTCTTCCAGGGTGCCAGGAAGGCCGTGCACTCCAGGACCGCGGTCGCTCCGGATCGACGTGCTCGCCAAGTCCGGGCGCAGGCATCCAGGCGGGCCGGCACGGCGGCGCCGGGACTTGCGCGGTAGGGCTGCGGTGTCCCACCACGCTTAGCCGCCAAGAGGCCATGCCCTGGACGTAGTGCTGGCCGGCGCTGAGCTGCTGGACGCGTATGGGTCCAGCTCGCAGCCGACACTCGGTGACCCACCTCGGCGCGGCGCACGCGCAGCGAAGCCCCTGCCAGCCCTGTTCCGCGACAGCCATCCCGCAGGTCTGTCCCATTCGTCGCGGTGCTTGAATGGACCGTCGTTCCTGGTCTGGCAAGGAGAAGCGCTGTGCCCCTGGTGTCGGTCGTGATGCCCGTCTACAACTCGGCAGCCACCCTCGGTGCAGCCGTCCGCTCGGTGCTGACGCAGACCCATACCGACCTGGAGCTGCTGATCACCGACGACCGGTCCACCGACAGCTCCATGGACCTGCTCCGCGAGTTCGCCGCGCGGGATGAGCGTGTCCTGCCGGAGACGGCGCCCGAGCAGGGAGGCGCGGGCCGGGCCCGTAACCTGGCGATCGAGCGGGCCCGTGGGGACTACATCGCCTTCCTCGACAGCGACGACATGTGGCTCCCGGAGAAGACCGAGAAGCAGCTCGCCTTCGCCGCCCAGGGCAGCGCGCCGCTCACGTTCACCTCGTACTTCAAGATGGACCCCGACCACGCCGGTGAGAGCACCGACTGGGTCCCGAACGGGCGGCTCATCCACGCGCGGGAGCACGTGGACTACCGCGCGATGCTGGTCCGGGACTACATCGGCGCCCTTACGGCCATGTACGACCGCAACGTCCTGGGCACGAGGCTGATGCCGGACATGCGCAAGCGCCAGGACTACGCTCTGTGGCTGTCGATCATGCGCGACGGCGCCGACGCCCGGGGCCTGACGGAGCCGCTCGCCGTGTACCGGGCCCATCAGGCGGGATCACTGTCCTCCAACAAGCTGTCGCTCGTGCAGTACAACTGGGCCCTGTACCGCGAGCACGAGCGGCTGTCGGTTCCGCGGGCGACGCGCGCGCTGACGGGCGCCGTGTGGCAGTCGCTGCGCAACGCACGCATCTGAATCCGCGCACGGGCCCGGCGGCCCTAAGATCGCGGCCAGGGGTGTCCGGCCGGGCCCCGCCCTGTCGCCGTGCCGCGTGAGTGAGGACCCGAGGGCGGGACTCGGCGGAGCACCGGCACCAGCGGTTTCCTACACGGCCGAGCCGTCGCAGACCTCGGACCGTCTGTCGGCCTCCGCGACTCCAAGGAGACGAACGGCGCCGCCGTCGTCGTCGTGTCCCAGGCGGCGTTCGCTGGGTTCGTGTCTGGCGCCGCCACGCACGGCTTCTCGGCCTGACCTCCGTAGCAGGACGGCTCGTTTCGCCCACGACGGATGAGGGGAGACGGGCCGTTCTCGTACGGGTGCACCCATCGGGCGGGATCGAGCGCACCAGCCCTGAAGCGAAGCTAGACGACGACCTCGTAGACGGCCCAGTGGTAGCGGCCTTCGAGGTCCGTCTCGGCCCCGCAGTCCGATACGCCGGCGGCGCGCAGGTCCGCGAGCGCGAGCGGGGCGGAAGGCGGACCCGGCGTGGCGTCGTGGCTGTACACGGCGATGGCCGCAGCGGCGCCGGCCTTGTCGGCGAGGTGGACGCTGATGCGCTTGCCGCCGTCCTGCACGGCCGCCGCGACCAGCGTCCGCACCACCTGGTCGACCTGTGCCCTCTGGCTGTCGTCGAGCCTGAAACGCCAGGCCGTGAGCTGGTCCAAGACGCGGGAAGACGCCCGCCCCGCCACCCAGGGAGCGGACTCGAACGGCCAGTTCACCCCCCGCCGGTTACGCATGACCGCGGCCCGCCGGTCGGGGCGCGGGTTCTGCGGGTCCTTCGGGTCCGGTCGGGGCAGCTCGACCGGCTTCTTCGGCGGCGGGGGAGTCTTCGGCGGGTAGTCGGGCACCGTGCCCCTGCCCAGCTCCATCTGCTCGGTCATGCCAAAACGGTACCCGCCGGCGGCCCCGCTAGGCAGCCGGTCGCCGGGACCCGGCACGGCCGGTCAGGATTCGGCGGCCTCGGTCGCCGGCGTCTTTGCCAGCGGCTTGTAGACCGCGTCCCAGGTGTAGGGGAAGTCGTGCAGGTCCTTCACCATCCGGTAGAAATAGCGGGTATCGAAGTTGGCGCCGTACAGGCCACCGTCGATCGGGTGGTCGTTGACGATGACCGTCGGTGTGCCAGGACCCTTCGGGTCGTCGCCGGTGTGCTCGTACGCCCGCTCGGACGCGGTGACGAAGGCACGGTACTTCAGCGTCTTCACGGCCTGGTCGAAGGCCCTGTCGCGGAGTCCCGGCACCTGCTCCGCGAGCTCCAGGAGCCGCTGGGTAGTGAACCCGCCGTTCTCTTCGACCTCGACCTGATTCTCGAACAGCACCGCGTGGAACTCGACGAACTTGCCCCGGTCCAGGGCCGCCCGCAGCGCGTTCACGGCCCGCACCGAGCCGTCGCCACCGAGCCGCTCGTCCTTGAAGGACGCGAAGGTGTACTCGGCCTTGATCTCCCCGTCGAGGAGCAGCCGGTTGAGTGCCGCCGCGCCCGTGCGCTCGTACTCCTCGACGACGGGGCAGCGCGGGTCCTCCAGCACCTGCACCGTCGAGCGGGCCGCGGGGTTCCCGACCACGATCGTCGTACCGTCCAGCGCCGCCCGCTCCGGCAGCCGCTCCGCGGTCGTGTAGGTGATGCCCGCCGACTGGGCGCCCCCTGCGCCAGACCCGCCCGGAGCGCATCCCGCGACCGCGCCTATGAGCCCTGCCGCGACGACGGTGCTGGCTGTTCTGCTGATCTTCATCGAACCCGCGTTCCTCCCCATTGGAGGGCGGACTTTACGCGTCCGGTCTGACAGCCGCAGCACCATTTCGGCGACGGCGCCGCCCTCGGGCCAGCCCACAGAGCCGGGGCCGAGAGGTCTACTCGCCGGCGCCGGCCGGTACGGCGCTGAGCTGGTAGGGCGGGGACTATCCGGGGTCTCCCCACGATGAGGTGTGCTGCTCTGTGCTCCCGCACCAAGGGCAGGGGAGCACGGGGCGGGCCTGGCTGCCTTCGGCGCCGCAGTACCCGGCATCGCCGAACTCGGCGTCGCTGAAGACGATGGCGGCCTGATGGACGCCGTCGGTACGCAGCTCTCCGTGCTCGGCGGGGCGTTGTGCCGAGAGGCTCGTGTCGGCAGTCTGGCAGAGCGCCCAGCACCGGGAGGGCGTACCCGTTCCGCGATCTCGGGCGCCCTCTGCTCGTTCGGGTGATCCTCCCAGCTGTCACGGGCGAGGTGGGCGTACAAGCCGCTACCGTCAACGTCCCGCCTTTGCACACCTCAGGGGGATGTCGTGGCGTTACCACAGGCCGCCACCGCGGTGGCCGCAGCAACGGTTCTCGCACTCACGACCGTGAACGCCCCCTACGCGGCGCCCCGCGCGGCCGCGGCGCCCTGCGTACGGGGAGAGTCGGAGTCCCGCAGTAACTCGGCCGTCGACGAGGGTGAGATCCGCTGGACCGAGGAATCGAAGTATGACGGCCAGCGCACCCACGCGATCACCGAGTGGAACAAGCTGCGGAAGATCAATATCGCGCCCGACGCCGTGAATACGGTCAACGACCTCGAGTTCCGCGACTACACGAAGAACAACAACACCGCCGCGTACTACGAACGGCACGGCGGGATCGCGCAGACCGACTACATCTACCTGAACAAGCACTGGCTCGACGGCGCCTACAAGAACGAGCCGGCCTTTCAGAAGAACATCGTGGTCCATGAGCTCGGGCACGCCCTTGGCCTCTGCCACAAGGCGGACACCGTCGAATCCGTCATGCGGAAGGCCGCGAGTCCGAAGACCGTTCCGACCGCCGTAGACGTCGCCAACATCGGAAAGATCTGGGGCTGATGAAGCACGCCGTACTCCTGTCCCTGGCCGGAGCCCTCGTGCTCGCAGGGTCAGCGACCACCGCCACGATGATGCTGCTCGACGACGACGTCACGGTCAGTGCCTCCTGCGCACCGGTCATGGACACCGACCGGGACATGGCCGGCCTCGTCGACCACGTCGCCGTGGTCACCGCCGAAGAGCAGTCCAGGCCCCTTCGAAGCCCCGACGGCGTCCAGCACGTCACGGTGCAGGTCAAGGTCGACGAGATCCTCAAGGGGAAACCGCCCGCCACGATGCCCCTCGACCAGGACGTCGCCCAGGCCGCCCGCCCCGAGTTCGAGCAGCAGCCGCTCGTGCCCGGCCACCGGTACGTCATCGGCGTGCACGACTGGGACACCGGCATCGGACGCAACGCCTTCTTCGCCACCAGCGCCGACGGCGACCAGCTCAAGGCCGAACGCACCCGCTGGACCGACGCCGTCGCCCACCAGAACCCCAAGCGCGCCGCCCCCGGATGCCACGACATCGTCACCGTGCCGTAGATGCCCCCGGTGCGGGCGCGCCACGGCACGAACGTCCAGGTCCTCACCGATCCGTTCGGTCGGCTGCTGTGGGCGTCCCCCGCCCTGCCCGGGTCCGTCCACGACCTGACCGCCACACGGACCCACGGGATCATCGACGCGCTCGCCGCGGCCGAGCTGAAGTGCTGGGCGGACAAGGCGTACCAGGGAGCCGGCCACCCCGTCCGCGTCCCGTTGCGCGGCCGTCGCCTCAAGCGGTGGCAGCGCCGGCACAACAGCACGCACGCCAAGATCCGATGCCTCGGAGAGCAGGCCATGGCCGCTCTGAAGAGCTGGCGCCTCCTGCGGAAGCTCCGCTGCAACACCAACCGCATCACCGCGATCGTCAAGGCCGTCCTCGTCCTCCATCACGCGACAACGTGAGGTTGGAAAAGGCTCAGTGGTTTCCTGTTCTTCCGCTCGATGCGGGCCTCGAAACCTGTATGACGGGCTGCGGGCGAACGTCCCGGCGGGTCCGCCGGATCCTGGCCGGGTCCGTCCTCGTGCAGGCCGGGCTCCTCGACGGCCGGTGAGGGGTGTGCTCGACGCGGGCTCGCGCGGGCACACGGCTCCGGTGGCGACGCTGCACGGCCTTGTGGTGGCCGAGCTGTGGGTTGGTGCTGTTGCCGCTGAGCCGCACCGCCTGGTGGGAGCGGACGCGTGCCGGCCGGGCGGCGGCATGACGCCCACTCGCGTGTGCGCGCCGCACGGCTGGGGCCAGGCTGCAGGGCCGGGCGCCGCGACCGCTTCGGAGGCGGACGCGGTCTGCGCGGCGGTGCGGCGGGCCGGATGGTGGTGGCTCAGCCGGGAAAAGACGTGACCGGAACGAAGCATCTTTGCTGGACCCCGGCAGGTCGCTCGTTCATGCGCTGCCGGAGTCGCCCTCTCGTGCCGCTCTCCGGTGTGCGAAACGATGGAGCCACAGTGGGAGGGGAGCGGGATGAGGCATGTGCCATTCTTCCGTTGGGTGCTGACGTTGGGTTTCGTGTTCTTCGCGTGCTCGGTGGGGTTCGACGCTGTCAGGTCGGACCTGCCCGAAGCGCGCCAGATCGACCTGGCGGTGCTCGACGAGAAGCCCGACGGTTCGTGCAGGGTGCGGTGGGCCGACCCGTATCAGAAACGGGTGAGGGAAGCGTCTTACCACTGCGACCCCGGCCGGTCCGCCCTCCTCAAGGCGCCCCAGTACTCTGACAGCCGCGGCTACGGCTGGGAGAGCGGGTTCATGCTCACCGAGGGCCCGGACCGGGGGGACTTGGAGGACCTTACTGCTGAGCCGGACTTCAGGTACTCGGACGTCTTCCTGCTGCTGGGGATGCCGCTCATCGGCCTCGGGTTGATCGGCGGGAACCTCCGCGCCGTCCCGCGTGTCATGGGAGTGGAGACGCGGCTCGTCCGCCGTGCGGCCCGGCTGTCCGAGGCTGCTGAGTGGGCGGCCGAGGACTACGAACGGGCCGTCGCGGCGGTTCGCGAAGCGGGGTGCCACGTTCTCCCGTCTCAGGCTTCCGAGGTTGCACCGGACGCCCGGCTCGTTACGGCGCTTTGGGTACTGCGGGAGGCGGGCCCACAGGCACGCCAGACAGCGGTTCTCGGCGGGAAGCTCGCGAAACAGATGCACGGGCTCTTGGACGATGCGGCCCCCGCCGCCGGGCTGCGGAGCATGCTGAAGGCCGGCCCGATGGCCCGGTTGAACGCCGCCCAGGCCGTTACCGAGCTGCGCCTGCTGCTGGCCGACTCTGAGAGGAAGGGTCTCCCCGAGCGGTTCGCGCAGACCTCGGTCGACCTGCTTCGGGGGCAGGACGCCGACCGGGCTGCCCTCGCGGCCGAGACCGACTTTGCAGGGGACCCCACCGCGTACTCCCGCCTGTTGGCGCAGCTGACGCGACCCGCGCCCTCGGGCTCTTCGCGGTCAGCGTCTCCCCGCCGGGGGTGGCGAGGTTACCCACGCCGGTGACGATCCCCCCCCCGCTACCGTCTGCGTGGCCCCGCAACGGGGCTCCCGGCCTCAGATGTGCTCTTCGCACGCCCGTTGACATGGCAGAAGAGCCGCTCGGCGATGGTCGGTGTCGGCGTACACGTGAACGTCCCCACCCGCGTACGGGTGATAAGGGACAGTTGTTGATGCGTTTGAGACGTGCTGCTCGGCACTCTGCTGCCTGTCGGTGAGAGGCGGCGGAGGGCGGTCGACGGTGGTCTTGGATCCGCAACGTTGGTTGGAACTGCGGCGTTTTCGGAGTCTGTTGGAATTCGGGGCGATCAGTCTGTCGGAGGTGGCTCGGGAGACCGGGCTGGACCGGAAGACGGTCCGTAAGTATCTATCGGCGCCGGGGCCGGCGACCCCGCCGCGTCGGTCGGCGAACGGGCGGTCGAAGGCGAGGGTGATCGACGAGTTCGCGCCGCTGATCGACTCGATGCTGCGGGCCGAGATCCTGATGAAGGCCGCGGTGATCCACGAGCGGCTGACCGCGCAGTAGGGGTTCACCGCCAATTGCCAGCGGACCAAGCTCTACGTCCAGGAAGCCCGGCCCCGGATCGCCGAGGAAATCGGCATCACGCCGAAGGAGCTGGCGGGCATGCACCGCCGGTTTGAGGTCATCCCCGGCGCCCAGGCCCAGGTGGACTGGGGCTACGAGGGCAAGATCCTCGCCCACATGGGCATCCCGAAGGTCTATTCCTTCCACATGACGCTTTCGTACTCGCGGGACCCGTTCTGCTGCTTCACCACCAGCCAGGATCTCCAGACGTTCTTCAACTGCCACCGCCGGGCGTTCGCCCACTTCGGCGGGGTGCCGATGACGATCGTCTACGACCGGACCAAGACCGTCGTCCGACGCCATGTCGCCCCGGGTGAGGCGGTCCCGCTGCACCCGGAAGCGGTCGGGTTCGCCGGCCACTACGACTTCGACATCGACGTCCTGGCCGCCTACCGGCCCACCGGCAAGGGACGTGTCGAGCGGCAGGTCCTCATCGTCCGCGACCACGTCCTGTCCGGCAGGTCCTTCTCCTCCGTCGAGGAGATGGACGCCGCCTTCGCCACTTGGGTCCCGCAGCGACGGGCTCAGGCCCACAGGACTCACCAGCAGATCATCGGGGAACGGGCGGCCCGTGATCATGTGGCTCTCAAGCCTCGGCCGCCGGCCCCGTATCTGGTGACCGAGCGGCATCTGCGGCCGGTCGGCAAGGACTGCCTGGTCGCCTTCGGCGGCAACCTCTACTCGGTGCCCGCCCGCAGGGTCCGCCCCCGGCAGCTGGTGGAGATCCGAGCCACGAAGTCGCAGAACATGCTGCATTCCACCGTTTGCGGCTCCAGCGGTGAGACGCTGCTGGCCACCCATCCTCGGGCGATCGGCCGCGGAGTCCGCGTCGTCGAAGAGGTCCACTGGGACGGCCTGCCCACGGGCAAGGGCCGCCGGACCACCACCGGCGATGTCCTGCCACGGCCCCGTCGTTAGCGTCCTCGGGGCGAGGAGGCAGGGCCTTTGCAGGCTCTGTTGAACCGGGCCGCGGCCACCCATATCGAGGTCGGCCGCCGTCCGCTGTCGGTCTATGACGAGCTGAAAGGACCCCGCCCCTTCACCACCCACCCGATCACGAGGGAAACGTCTTGAGCGAGCTGGTCTCCACCCGCATCCGCAACACGGCCGGCAAGCTCGGCCTGCAGCACCTCGCGGAAACCATCAGGGAATACACCCGGCGGGCCGACGAGGGGAAGATGGGCTACCTCGACTTCCTCGACCTGGTCCTTTCCGAGGAACTGGCCGTCCGCGACGACCGCCGTTTCCGCCAGGGCCCGCGACTGTCCCGGCTGCCGCACCACAAGACGCTTGATGAGTACGACTTCTCTTTCCAGCCCGACCTCGACCCGCGCAAGGTCAAGGACCTTGCCACCCTCTCGTTCGTCGAGGCCAAGGCCAAGGCCAACGCCGCTCTGCTCGGGCCGCCCGGGGTCGGCAAGACCCACATCGCCGTCGCCCTCGCGCTCGCGGCCTGCCGGGTCGGCTACTCGATCTACTTCACCAGCCTCGACGACATGGTCCGCAACCTCAAAGCCGCCGAGGCCGCCGGACGTCTGACGAACAAACTCGGCACCTACCTGCGGCCCGGCGTCCTCGTGGTTGACGAGGTCGGCTACCAGCCCCTCGAACGAGCCGAGGCGAACCTGGTCTTCCAGGTCATCTCCAAGCGCTACGAGAAGGGCTCGATCATCCTGACCTCGAACAAGACCTTCAGCGAATGGGGCCAGGTCTTCGGCGACGACGTCCTCGCCACCGCCATCCTCGACCGCCTCCTCCATCACTGCGAAGTGACCATCAACGGCCCCAGCTACCGGCTGAAGAACCGAATCAAGGCCATCGAGCAGGACACAGACGTGGCCTGATCAGGCATTTCGCGCTCCAGGCCGACCTGGCCTGGAGCGCGACAGTCAGAATGAGAGTGTGTTCAGACGCGAGTGGCCGGAGCCACCGACCGATGCCCGGCTTGATCCGTACCGCCGAGCTGCCGCACGTCTCATGGACGGAGACGAACAGATCGGCGTGCTCGTGATCCGAGTCACGACCTGGTGGTGGAGAGAAGGGCCCTTCTGGCGAAGGCGGTGGGGCAATCCGCAAGAGCTTCCCGAGTGGGCGTTGTCCTGCGTCGCCCCAACCCAGCAGCTGCCCGACTTCGACGACGGGATCATCTCAGCTGACGCGCTCGACGAGGAGCTTACCGACTGGTCAGAGGGGATCTTTCGACTGCGGGGCCAGCAGTTCAGCCTCGCCTGGCTTGGCGAAGAGGAGGCCGGCGCCGCCCACAAGGAGCACGGCTGGACGAACGAATGATCATCCCTGCCTCACCGCCACGGAACTGGGGACGTTCATCCGTACGCAGCTGGGGAGGAAGGTCCGTACGCCGACACAGCGCAACGTTCAGCAGGCCCAGCAGTCCGCCGACGTGGGCGTGCGCTGACCGAACCATCCACGAGAGGACCCACCGAATGGACGAAGCACGGCTCGAGGAACTCCGGCGGTTGGCGAGGCTACGCGAGCAGCAGGATGAAGAACGCCGATCGAGGAACATCGCGGCGGATCTGCGGCTGCAGCAGCAGGAACGTCAAGCCCAGGACGAGGCGCATCAGGCCGCGGTGCCTCCCGCCGAGGAGCAGCACTTTGCGCAGCTGCCCGGCCCTTCCTACAACGGGATCAGGTGACCATGGTCGGCCCGGGCCAATGCTGCAGGTGACCTGTCGCATCGATTCCTAATGCCGTCTGTCAAGCCGCGAGAGCCGGCGGCGGCGTGAGCTCGTAGGTCCGTCCGTCGCGGAGGAAGGCCCAGAGGACGTTGACGTGTCGGCGGGCGAGGGTGTTGCGGACCAGTTGGCACTCACCTGATCCGCTACGGGGAAGCCGGTTTCGCAGTCCGGGCACGTCGCATTGCCGAAGACGTAGGTCATCGCGCTGGCGATGTCTTGGTGCCCGTCGGCGAAGGCGATGTCGTGGAGCCGGCGGCCGATGCCATCCATGGCCGCGGGGCTGGCGGGACGCAGGGGCGTCGTCTCGACGTCATCTTCCGACAGCGCGTAGTCACCGTTCGTGGAGAAGAGTCCGCGCTCGCCGATGACGATGAACAGGTTGGCTTCGCAGCCAGGACAGGAGACCTCGTACTCCTCGTTCACGAGGCCCCAGGCGAGGTCTTCGCCCCAGCCCACGACGCCTTCGAAGCTCAGCATGGATTCCAGGAGATAGGCGTACTCGTTCCGATCGGACGATGTCCGGAGGTGTTCGTTCACCACTACCAGTAGAGTTTCGACCTCCGCAGCGTGCTGGGCGCGGACGTCGCCAGCCCCGTGCGGCTGGTCATAGCCCGCCAAGATCGCACCCGCCAGGTTCAAGGCGCTGACCGCCTGCTCCCGGTCATCGCGGCCGGCTACGTTGGCCAGCCACGGCAAGGCCGCGAAGCTGGCCGAGTAGACGCGGCCTTGGTGACAGAGCGCCGACCACAGATCGTTCCAACGCTCGGGGCTCGGCTCCGAAGCGATCTGATCCAGCAGCACCGGTATGTCTTCCGCCGAGCCGTAGGCATGGCTGAGTTGCGCCCAATCCGTCATGCCGGAATCCAAGCAGGTCAGTCCCATCCGCCGCGACTCCGGCCCTCGGACAGGGAAAGCCCGAAGCTCCAGGCCGAACGTATCGTCGCCGCTGTCCGGCGCCCGCACCCCCTGAACGGCGCGGTGGTCTGCGCGGGCTATCGAGAGTGCGCCGAAGCCTTCGGGTATATCTGGCCGTCGTCGCTGGAAGAGTGAGTCACGAGCCACCGGTCAACTTCGGTAGCCAAGGACAGTCGCCCAGGAACTTCAGTCGCCGTGGGCAGGTTCTGCTGCTTCGAGTTGGTACCAGTCCTGGGTGACCACCCAGGACTGGTACCAACTCGAAGCAGCGGCGGACCTTGGCGAGACGCGTTAGGAATCACTGATCCACCACAACGGACCTGCCCGTTTGTAGTCGCCGAGACAGGCTTGTTTGTCACCAGATTCGGAGACTGGGTGCCGGACAGCCTTGGCCGATCGCTACGGAAGACGTCGAAGCTGAACCAGGTTGAGCCAGGTCTCCGGATTCGGTTCCACATACGTGGCACGAACCGAATAGCGCCCTGGCTCCAGATCCACCCGCAGATGGTGCTCTGGCTCCGACTCGTCACCAGGCCAAGCCGAGTCGAACAGGACCACTGGCCCCGGCACGTCCCAAAGTTGCTCAGGCTCCCAGGCGGCATTAGCGAGCGCGGCATCAACGCTGCCGAGAAGCTCCTCCTCCGATTCGGCGGCGCACCACCGCACGAACAGGCCACGTTCCGGAAGGAAGGACGTCGAGGCGGGGTCATCACCGAGGACCAAGGCCTGCGACTGCCCGACCGCCCGGGACTGCTTCAGGCGGTTGATCGCCCGCTCGACGGTGTTGCGCTTCTTGTAGCGGTCCTCATCGAAGCCGGGCGGCCGTCCGCCACGTGCGCCTTGGCGCAGGTGGGCGGCCTGGCTGTCGGTCTTCTCCGGGATGGTGTGTCGGATTCCCCGCCGTCGCAGGTACTCGCGAATGAGGCCGTTGCTGTAAGCCTTGTCGGCCGCAAGGCTGTCTGGCTTCTTGCGCGGCCGTCCCAGGCCAGCTCTGGGCACTCGAATCTTCTCCAGGACCGGCTTGAACTGGGTGCAGTCTGCCCGCTGACCAGGAGTGACAAGCAGGGACAATGGGCGGCACCAGCCGTCTGCGCTCAGGTGGAGCTTGCTGGTGAACCCGCCCCGCGAGCGGCCCAGGCCCTCACCTCCAGCACCACCTCCACCAGGCGGGCAACGAGACTCTGCCACGGCGTCTCGGCCTGGTGTTCCATCCCTGCGGCCCCCTTTGATCCCGGCGCCAGAGGCGGATCGGTGCGGGCGCCGGCAGCATGCTGATGCGCGCGGACGATCGTGGAATCGACCGAGATGTCCCAGTCGATCTCGCCTGCCGCGTCGGCCGCGGCCTGGACCTGCTGAAGCAGACGTTCCCAGGTACCGTCGGCCGAACATAGGCGGTGGCTCTCGTAGACGGTCTTCCACGGCCCAAAACGTTCAGGTACCACCCGGCCCGCGTCGACCGGCAGGGGAGGGCGCGCGCCCTGCGCCGCCGTGGTCGGGGCCCGGCGCGCGGCCGCCCTCGCTCCAGGGACCGTCGTACGCCGGCTGGCGCCGCCGTGGCGGCGCCAGGGAGGACCAGGCGCATGAGCCGCCCGCCCCGTCCGCAAGCCGCGGGCTAGTCGGGCGAGGGCGGTCGCCCCGCCTCCTCCAAGGCGGCGTCGGCGGACTTCGTCCTGCAGCAGGAGCCGGACGGACAAGCCGGACCTTCTGGCAGGCCGTGACGACCGTCGCCGGTTCGGTGTTCTGCGGGTCCTTCGCCAAGGCGTCCACGGCGTCGAGGTAGGCCGCGACGGCCTCCAAGCGCGGGCCGGTGAATCCCGCGTGCCACGCCGTACGGCTGGTGCGTGCCCCGGTCACCAGCGCGAAGATGGACGTGGTCAGCCCCGCAATGACAGTGGCTACCGGCACGCACTCGGAGGGAGTCATGCCTCCGACAATGCCCACTGCGACCGATGCGCACGGACGAGTTGCGTAACTTCAGAGCGTTCACCTCCGCCGCCCGGCGGCCCTCAAGAACCCAGCAGCGATCCGGGCGTAGCGCACGACCTGGCATGGATGTTCCTCAACTCCCAGCTCCGCGCCGGTTAGACCCGTTGGGGTCCATGGGTTCATTCCTCTACCTGGGGACCGACGCCATGGCGGGCGGCGCGCAGTTCGGCCAGGAGCGCCAGGACCTCGTCGCGGGCGGCGGCCGCTGGGCCGGCGGGCAACTCGGTGCCGTAGCCGTCGAGGACCAGGCGCAGCGTGTTCAGCCGGGCGGCGAGGCCGGGGCCGTCGAGCTCGCGGTGCCAGGCGATCAGTGTCTCGGCGGGGGCGGTGCGGGCGAGCTGTGCCCACGTGTCCTCAAGGCAGGCCAAGGACCACACGGCGGCGCGCAGCCGTGCCTCATTGGCCCGGCTCCAGGCGGCACCAGCCCTGTCGCGGGCACGCTCGGGGTAGCGGTCGCCGTGGTAGGTGGCGGCGTCGCGCTCCAGGCGAACGAACCGGCTCTCGGCGCTGGACCGGGAGGCCAGGTCGAGGTGGTCGGCGACCTGCTGCCAGGACGCTCCTCGGTGCCGGGCGGCCAAGGTGTGAAGGCTCCTCGTGACCAGGCGGGCGTTCATGTGCGAGTCCTGCCCAGATCGCTCGCCCACGACGCTCAGCACGCAACGCCCGTGGGATGGATGACGGGACGGCCCTTGTGGAGGGGACACGGACGGCCGGTCCCGCGGGCCCGTCCTGTCGGATGCCGTACGCCGACGGTACGACGCAGCGGGTCGGGCGGCCTGCGGCGAGGCGCCGTTCGGGCCGGGCGAGTGACCCGACCAGGCAATCCACGCATGCCTTGCCGTCGCCCATCGCTCCTGAGTGTCCGCTAGGTTCGGGTCCGTGCGCAGGCTGCGCCGTTCGACCTGGAGCTGGCTGTCGGTGAACTGGCTTGACGGCCTATGCGTTGGCGGCATTGTCCACAGCCGATGCCTGCTGACCTGCTCGTTTTCCCCTGGTCTTATGCTTCGTGGACAAAGCCGGAAGGGTAAGGGTAGGGGTTCGTGAAGGACGAAGCGAAGGATCTCGCCAAGCAGTGGGGCTTCTGGCTCTTGATGGGGCTCATGACCATGGATGATCGGCACAACAGGAATCTCGGCGACACGATCTCGTTGGTCCTTTTCGGGATCCTCACCCTGGTCATTGCCGGCGCCACCCTGCGCTTCCTGTACCGTCTGGTCACCGGCGCCGCCACGAGGCGAAGGGCCGAAGCGGGCCCGACCATCTGACCCCTCAGCGCGAGCGGTCACGACGGGTCCCGGCGCGTTGGGGCCCGGTCGGGTGAGCCCGCCCAGGACGACGTGCGAAGGGCGCCCAGGCGGGCTCGATGACCCACGATGCCAGCCGGCACCAGAAGAACTGGCGAGGCGCGACCGAGTCGGACTTGAGCGAGGGCTGCGAGGGTGGTGCGTTGCTCCGTCCACGCGAGGATCTCGCCGACGTAGGCGCCGGAGGGGACGTGAGCGTGTACAGGCGCGAGCGCTTGCGGCAGTGCGGCGTGCTCGCGTGATGCCCGGACCTGGAGGTCGACGCTCACGGAGCCGGTTGTCCAGGTGGCGATCACCTCCGTACGGTCCACCTGGCTCCGAAGCTGTGATGCGCCGGCGAAGCCCACCGGCAGGATGTGTTTAAGCACCGTGCGTTCGTCGGAGTTCAACGGGCGCGGGTTGATGGAAGGGCGAGCCATGCTCCCATTCTGAGGCCGGGGGCGGTCAGCCCAACTCCGGCCGCTCTCCACGCCTTCTGTCCCGGGACGACTGGCCTCCGGCCGCCCACCGGACGGCGTCCGGGCTCGCGGACTGCACCCCGTTCATGTGGCCGATGGCCCGGCCCCAGGTGGCGCACGCCTGCTCGATGCTGCCTTCGGCGGCCTGCATCTCGGCCTGGGCGATCAGGTCGAGGGCGATGATCCGCGCGTGGGTGCCCGGTGGCCGGCTCGTCGCTGCGGTCCCGTACATCGCGGCGGCTCGGCGCCGGTCCCCGAGCGTCTCGAAGACCTTCGCCGTCCGGCTGTGAATGGTGGCGGCGGGCGGCCCCCACGACAGGGCCCAGAACGGCACGGCCTCGCCCTTGGTCGAGCTCAGGGCGGTGCGGGCGCGCTCGACCTCCCGTACGGCCGCGGTGCGCCTGCCCGCTTTGGCGAGGGCGTGCGCGTGGGTGACGGCGAACAACGCCTCGGTCTGCGTGTCGACCCGCCCGCGGATCTTGTCGACCGCGCTCGCGGCCAGGCTCAGGCAGTGCTCGGGCCGGTGCAGCTTCATGCCCTGCTGGGACATCGTCCTCATGACGAACGCGTCGTGCCCGGTGATCCCCGACTCGCTGGCCAGCGCAAACGACTGCAAATAGTACCTTTGGGCCAGTCCCTGTTCCCCGCCGTCGTACGCCCGCCAACCGGCCTGGTGAACACCGACGGCGGCGGCGGACAGCATGTGCCGGTGGGTCGTCCTCGGAGCTGAACCGGCCCCGACACAGGGCCGCGACGTCCGACATCAGGTACTGCACCAGCGCGGAGCGGCCGTGCTGGCCGCCGTGGCGCTCGTCCATCACCGCGAACATCGCCACCATGTCGCGCACCGCGGCGACGTCCGCAGGCCCGACGATTGCGCCGGTGCGGGCCTTGGCCGCGCGAGAGGCGATATCGGTGACGTGCTCCAGCGGAAGGACGGCTGCGGCCACCGAGTACGCGGCCCCGGACAGGAAACGTCGACGGTCCAAGTCATCCCTCCAGATCGGTCTCCCAGCCTGCCGGAACCGGCAGCCCCAGATCCTCCGGAGTCAACGTGCGTCCCAGGCGGCGGGAGAGCGCGATCTTCAGGTAGCCGGCGGTCTGCCCCGAGGGCATCGCTCCTGGAGTTCTGCCGCTACCTGCGCTTGCTGCACCCGGCGGACGTGCGCATCGCGATCGTCCGCGACAACTACTTGCCGCACCTGACGACCAAGCGCTGCCAGCGGGTCGGCACGTGGGCGGCGGCGAACAAAAACGTCGAGATTGCCTGCACCGCGACCAACAGTTCATGGCTCAACCGGATCGAGGCCCAGTTCACAGCTCTGCGCTACTTCGCCCTCGACGGCACCGACCATGCCAGTCACAAGGCCCAGGGCAGCAGGATCCCCACTACATCATCTGGCGGAACAAACACGCCGCGGACGAGCGCCTACGCGAGGTGGTTACCAGAGCGAACGTAGCTTGACGCAGCGTCAAGGCCGCATCGTGACGCCGCCACCTTTCAGCTACTGCGTACTGCCGTCGTCGAGTCCGGCGATGACTCTGACGTCCGCTTCGGACATGTCCAGGATCCCTGCGATCAGACGAACCTGCAGCAGATTCGGGTTGTCCCCGCAGCGGAGCATGTGGATGGTGGACATCGACAGTCCGGCGGCCCTGGCCATCTCCCTGACCGGAATCCCGCGCAGGTCCATCAAGCCGGTGAGCATCCGTCCGAACGGATGCGGCTCCGACCGCCCGGCAGGGGCAACGGCCGGGCCGATGACAACGTCACCGATCTTGACCTGGAAGCGGATCAGCCGGTCGCCCGTGAACCCGACTTTCGCGACGAACGGCAGGCTCTCACCGCTGCCGGAGGCGACCGCTCCCGGGATGGACACCTCGGTGAACCTTACGGCGGGATCGCAGCGGTGATCCCCGGTCTCTGCGGGAAGTCCCGGCTGGACGCGGTCGACTTTCCAGTCGCGGTTCCACCACGGAAGGTCCTGCAGCACCTCGTTGAAGAAGGGCGGCAGGACGCTCATGTCCACTGGGTCCGGAGGATTCTTCTGGCCTACCCATATGACACCGGGCCAGTACCTCAGTGCCGCGATCAGGTCCGCCGTCAGCGCGCGGTTGGCAGTCTCCACGACCACACTCTCCCCCAGTCGACGGAGCAGTCTCCCATGACCAGGCAAACGTTGTCTGATGCGGCACTAGTCCTAAATGGGCGCCGCCGGTACTCGTACGCAGCATCTCGCACCTGACACGACGGCCTTCCGCGAGGACCCGCTCGTACGCATTCAGTTCTCGCCCCTCACCGTCCTGCTCCTGCGAACCTAGCGCCATAAGTCCCCCTCGTACGGGCCCGGACCAGGCCCCCATCCCCACAGACGCTCAACCTTGCCGGACCGTTGCCTACCACGCACGAGCTCGTTAGGGCGCCGGCGCCGTGCCCGTCGCGTTCGGCGTCGCGGCTGGCGCGAGGCGGACGGTACGGTGAGCCCCACCGCCGAGCAACGACCCGCGGCGCGTCCGCCGGCCTGGATGGCCGGCGCCGCTACCTCGTCGCGGCCATCGCGCTGCTGCTCGGCGAGCCGGATGGGGTGGCGGCAGGAGGCGCAGAGGCCGAGCCGGTCGGTGAGGCAGGTCGCGGGTGGCGAAGTGCGTCTGGTGGGTGTGGTGCTCACGCTCCTTCGTGTGAGCGGCGGGGGGTACCGGCTGAACCACTACCTTCAGGCCCGGGTCTCCTTCGAGGAATCCATCGTCTTTCCCGTCACGTCGGGCAAGGAAGTGACGAGCAGCTGACCCTGGGACTGCCTACCAGTGCAACATGACACTGCCGTCGGCGTTGATCTCCTCGCGCACCGTCTCGACGTGATGCTTCCACGCAGGTATCTCTGCTTCGGCAGTCGCGCGGAGCCAGTCGGTGAAGGACGCGTAACTGCGGAGGGGAACGTTTGCGTGCACGCCTTCGGAGTATGACCAGACCTCGGGATCAGGTCCGGTGCCTCGCATGAACTCGAACTGATAGCCCTGGTGCATGGAGAAGACGCGGTCGGTGGGCTCGAAGTGGAAGGGCGATTCGTTCTCTTCGAGGAGCTCGCGGGCAGCAGTCCCCAGGCCAAGAACGCGGGGGTGGTAGACGTCTTCCCCCTGCATGAAGCGCCCGGCGCCACCGCCGATCAGGGAAAGGAACTCTCGGTAGGCCTCCGCCATCGGAGCCTGTTGATCGCGCTCAACAGCCAGGACGACCTCGGCCGGCAGGCCCTGAAGCTGCTCGGGCCGGGCTGTGGTGCCGTCGGTGATCGCGTCGACCACAGCCTGGACCCGCTGCTTCGGCGTCAGCAGGCCAGGCTCGCTTGATGACGCTGGCCACTGCTCTGTCGATGATGGAACCGCTGGGTTCTCGTCTCGGCGTCGCTTCCACCACATCTGGCACCCCGCCCTCTCTGTGATCGAGAGCTTACGTGTGCTCCGATCCGGCCCCGTTTCCGAGAACGGCACTGGCGCTGATGCCACCCTCGGCTTGACGTCTTAACTGCATCAGGTGTCTTCAGCGACTATGTCCTGCGCCGACGCAAGCGAGAAGCATCTCCGCGAAGGCGGAGCCGCGGGCGCCCGCCGCCCCCGCCGCCGAGGAGGCGCCGGTGGCGCGGTGGTGGACCTGATGGCGGCGCTGGAGGCGTCCGTCGCGAAGGCGCGGGAGTCCCGCGGCGAGGACGCCGGGCCTGGCACGGTGCACGAGACGCCGAAGCCGAAGAAGGCCCCCGCGAAGGAGACAGCGGCCCCGACGCGCCGCGGGGTGTCCGCTTGGATCACGGGGCTGTGGGGTGCTTAGGGTTGCGGCCCTGCGCGTTCTCGAAGCTGCGCGGCATCCCGGCGGTGCCACGTGTCTGCTGTGGGCGCCGGGGCTCAAGAGATGATCGAGTGCGCGACTGCAGCCAGCGGAATGGCGGTGAACAGGACGCCGACGATCATCGCGATCGGCTGGAAGCGTTCGATGTCCTCGTCGCTCTCTCCTGGCCTGGAGACCATGTGTCGCCGAATGCCCTTGAAGTCGACGAGAAAGGCCACGCCAACCGCCGCGACCAGCAGGAACACAACCGGTCCGAGCATCTCCATCCCCGACCCCTCTCATTCAGGAACGTCATCCTGCCTCCCGGCGATGCCCATGGGCGATGCCGAAGGCCGGCAACGATGATGACCGTTCCCTGCCGGGGCAACCTGCGCGCCGCCATGCCCTCCCTGGCCACCGGCCACTGGCTGGTGCTGCGCGCCTGCACGGCCGGCACACCCGAGCCACTCACCCGAGCGAAATCACCCGGCGCCAGGGCAGTTTGTACGCGCCGCCGCAGGTCCGGCACTGCGCGAAGCACAGGGCGGCGCCCGCCCCGAGGGTGCTGCTGGGGCGGGCCGGGAACTCCCGGCCTTCGATCCTGGCGACCAGATCCGGCGCCTGGCAGGCGCAGAAGTCCAGCCGGACCACCTCTGTCCGCTGGTCCTTGGGACGCTTCGGCGCTCCGTAGGCGTACCGGCTGAAGTGCTTGAGGGCGAGCTCGTCGCCGAAGAGCAGCAACATGCTGGCCAGCAGCAGGTAGGCATGCCCCCGCAGCAGACGCCGCGCCGGGTTGAACACGGCGACGGGCACGCCTTCGCCGTCGACCAGCGGGATGCCGCCAGCCCAGCAGGGATCGGCCACGCGCCAGCCCACCGTCGCGTTCAGCCCGTGTTCCCGGCTCAGGTAGGCGATGGCCCGCCGCACGCCGCGCTCCCGCCCTGCCTTCTCCCGCAGTTTCTCGGTCGCCGGAGTGTCCGCGGTGGCTTCCTCGGCCTTGACCGCCTTGCGCAGGGCCTGGGCACGGCAGGCCGCATTGCCCTCGCGGGCCACGGCCTTGCAGGCGTCGAGCCGGCGCATTGTGATCGCGGCCTGTGCCTCGTAGGAGCCGCCGGCGTTCCTCCTCGGCGATGCGGGCTTCCTCGGGCGCGATGTACTTCTACGACGGGCCGAAGTCGGTCACCAAGGCGCTGGACCAGCTGCTCGGGTACACGGACAACGGCGGCCGCCGGACGTCTCTGCTGATCTTCTACCGGGAGAAGGACCCGGACGCCCGGATCGTCGACACCATCGCTGCGATCCGGGCCCACCCGCACTGCGAGTCCTTCGACTCCAGTCACGCTGACGAAGACCGGCAGTGGGGGTTCGTCGTCCGGGGCAGTGGGGACCCGGGCAGGGCTCCCCGCGCCGAGGTGGCGTTCATCCCTTTCGTCATCGCCTGAACACGCCCGTGGGAGGCGTACAGCCGGGCGGCGAGCAGTTCGGCCAGGAGCATGAAGACGGTCACGGCGCCGGCGACAGGCACCTCTTCGTCGGCGTGGTCGAGGGTTCTGCGGCAGCGTCTTGAACCGGACGGCGAGGCCGGAGTCCCACCGGAACCCGGCGACGGGGGCGGTGGCCAGCCCGGCGAGCCAGCGGTTCGTTCCCGCACTGGGGGCGCTGCGCAGGCCAGCCGCAAGCCGAGCGCAGGAAGGCCAGGCAGAGCGCGGTTACTCAGGTTGAACTCGCGATGTCGGTGGTCAGGGTAGGTGACCTGTGTCGCACGCGGTCGTCCTGGCCGCTGTACCTCGGCCGGTAGCCATGAAGTGCGATGGCCCGCTGCCCCGTCGATGCAGGCTCGCCCTGAAGACGGAGCACGGTTCTGTCCTGTGACTCCGTGGTGGTTGGGCGGGTCAGTTCTGTTCGGTACTGCGCAGTGCGATTGCGATGTGGTTGTACCCGGGAATCGGTGATCCGACTGCCTTCTCGTAGCGGACCGCGTCCGCCAGTCCGAGTTTCTCGCCGGTCGGCAGAGTCCGGTTCGACGTCAGGAGGAGCACTCTCAACTGCTCGTTCTTGATACCGAGCAGCGGAGCTACGGGTTGGAGCGGTACCCCGCTACCGGCTCGCCAGTTAGCCACCGCGCTCCAGAACTCGGTCAGGCTGTCCCAGCAGACCGCGCCTCGATGACGACCTGCCTGGCGGAGGCTGAGCCGGCCGCGCCCCCTCACTGTGTCCGCGAATCACGGACACAGTGAGGATGCAGGTCGGCGCCGGTTGGACCTGTTGGGGTCAATGGGTCCGGTCCGCGGCCGGGACGTCGGTTCCGTGGCGGGCGGCGAGCAGCTCGTCCAGGAGCGCGAGGACCTCGGCGCGGGCGTCGGCGGCCGGAGTGCCGGCGGCGGGCAGCTCGCCGTCGACGGGGTCGAGGACTCGGCGCCGGCAATGCGAGGGGCGTGGTGCCAATGCTGTTGCAGTGTTCTGCGGGTCGGTTGTGCGACTGTCCGGTATCGGCCGCGCAGGCCCGGCCTCTCTTCGTCGCTCAGGCCAGGCCTCGACCCCCTACCTGCAGTTCCCGCCCCGGACGCTGTCCCGCCGGGGCTGGGCCTTTCCCCCCCCCCCGCCGGACCGAGTCGGGCCGGCGACTGCTGCGCTCCCGTTGACGCCGAGCCGCCTCGTGATCAGTCCCCGTCCTCCATGCCGCGAACTCCGATCCGCTGGCGGGCGAAGAGGACCAGGTAGGGGAGGAACGCCTGGCTTGCGGCGTCGCCACCTCCCGTTGCGCTCTCTCGTCCTTGAGTCAGTTGCGCTGGCTGACTCCCGGCGGGCGCTCGCTCTCCACCGGACCTCATCTGCGGACTGCTCGGCTGGGGTGCTCACGAAGTGCATGGTGCCGCTCCTGGGGCGCAGCGGGCCTGAGGGCGCCGGCGGGTCCGGCGGGACCTCCGGGTGCGCCACCGATACAGCCGGGGCGTGATGTTGGTTGGCCTGGCTTCGTTGGCGCTCGTGCCGACGGTCTCTCGTAACTTTGCAACGCCAACTAATGCGGTGCCGCCGGGGCAGAGCCCCGCGCCGTGCGCTCGGAACAGGGCGGGGCTCTACACCGTGCGTCGTCCGTTGGTCAGTGTGATGCGGTGAGGGGCAGTCCGGCCTGGATCAGGGTGGAGGCGAACTGGTCCGGGTTGGTGAACGGGTGGGCGGTGAGTCCGATGCTGGAGGCTGCGGTGACGAAGGTGGGCTCGTCGTCGAAGTAGACCATCGTGTCGGGGGTGTGGCCCATTTGTTGCACGGCGAGCTTGAAGGCGTGGGGGGAGGGCTTGTCGACGCCGAGGTCGGCGGAGGGGAAGACGTGGTCGAACGTGATGCCGTGGTGGCGGAGGTCGTCGTGGAGGGCATCGGTGCTGTTGGACAGGACGCCTATGGGGATGTGGGTGCGGATCTCGGCGAGGAGCGTGACCATGTCGAGGGAGGGGGTACCGCGGTCGTTGCGCCAGTGGGGCAGGTGTTCGCGGACATGCGGGCCGAAGTCCTTGGCCAGGCGGTTGGCGACATCGTCGGCCCATTGCTGGTCGGTGAGGAGGCCGACGCGGGCGAGGCGGTAGGTGGGGTGGTCGTAGGCGTAGCGGGCGATGGTGCCGTCGGGCAGCCCGGCGAGGTTCTCGGTCTTGCGAGCCCCGGAGTTGTGCCAGTGGCGGAAAAGGCCGTTCATGTCGACGAGCAGGGCGGTGATGAGGGCCATGGGGTGGGCTCCTTGGGGTGTTTGGCGTTCAGCGGGTGGTGGTGAGGTCGTAGGTGTCGAGGTAGGCGTCGGCGGTGCGGGACCAGGAGTAGGTGGAGGTGATGTGGTTGCGCGCGCGGTCGGCGATTCGGGCGTGGGCGGCCGGGGACCTTGTCGTCCGCAGGGCGGTCTGCAGTACGTGAGCGAGGTCGGCGGGGTCGTCCGGGGCGGCGAGCCAGCCGGTGGCCTGCGGGCCGTCGGCGAGGATGGTGCGGGCGGGGCCGCCGGCGAGGATGGTGCGGGCGGGGCCGCCGGTGCGGGTGGCGATGGGGGGCGTTCCGCAGGCCATGGCCTCGAGGTAGACCATGCCGAACGGTTCGTCGACGGCGGGGGCGACCATGAGGTCGGCGGTGTTGAGGCCGAGGGGGAGTTCGTCGTGGCCGCGCCAGCCGATGAAGTGCACGTCATCGTCGATTCCGAGCCGACGGGCGATGTCGGCGGGGTGCTCGCCCTCGCACTCGCCGGGGTAGCCGCCCCACATCAGCAGCACGGGCGCCTGCTTGCTGCGGGCGCGCAGGAGAGCGAACGCCTCCAGGAGGACCGGCACCCGCTTGAAGTCGAGGAACCGGCCCACCCACAGCAGGAGGGGACGCAGGGTGCCGTCGGCGTTGTGCAGGTGGTGCAGGTCTGTGTCGGTGTAGCGGATGCTGCCCGCTGCGCCGCCGGGGCCCCAGCCCTGGGCGTCGGTGACGAGCCAGCGCCGCAGGTAGCTCGCCCGCTGGGCGTCGGTCAGGGGGCGGGGAGCGAACAGCCGGGTGTCGACGCCGTTGCCAATGACGGACGGGTCCTCGGGCAGGTGAAGAAGCTGGCGTGCGAGGGCCTGGTCGTGGTGGGAGACGGTGACGATCGGCCCCGCCAGCGCGGCGGCCTGGCGGAAGAGGGCGGCCCAGTGCTCGGCATGGGTCCACTTCTCCCAGTGTGTGGTGAGCAGGAGCTCGTGGGCGGTCTCGTCGAGCCCGGCGCTCTGGGCGATCCGGTCGGCGTGCGTCTGCCGGTCGTGGCCCTTGGAGTGCAGGCGACGGGCGAGTTCGGCCAAGGGCAGTCCGGCCTGTTCGGCGAGGGAGACGCGCTGCTCTATGGCCTGGAGGTGCTTGAGCTCGGTGCCGTGGAGAGTGGTGACGCGCGGGACGCTGGGGAAGGCGGCGTGGGCGGCGAGCTGGAGGTGGCTGAGGTGGTGGAGGTGGAGGACGGCGGGGGAGGTGCTGCGCTGAGCGGTGAGGTGCGCCTTCCAGGCGCTGGTGAGCCGGCGGGCCGCGGCGGGCGGCACGGCGCTGTAGAGGGGATCGGGGCAGTGCCCGCGGTCCTCGTAGGAGGGGTGGTGCGGTCGGGCGCCCGCCTGGGGGTCGCGGCCAGCCAGGAACGCGGTGTGGGCGGCCTGGTGGTCGTAGGAGCGCAGGTCGAGGCCGGCGTAGAACGTGGGCGCGTGCGACGGGTCGCCCGGCGTGCCCCGGGATCCGGCGTGCACGCGGGTGGTGATGCTGCGGGTCTCGAAGTCGCGGTGCAGGTAGCGCACAACCTGCGCGCTGCCTCCGCGCGGCCAGAACTGAATGGCGGTTTCCACGGACGTGGGCATGACGAACCTCCCGGAAGAGGGCTGGTGGGATGGCGTTGGTGGTTCAGGCGGGGTCGACGACGAGGGGCTGGGCTCCGGAGAGGCGTCCGGGCCAGAGCCTTTCGCATGGAGCGTCGGGCGCCCGCACGGTGACGCCGAGGACCTGAGCGAGGTTGTGCCGGTCGGTGAGCGGGGCCGGGGAGGCGAGAATCACGGTGCGGGTGCGGTGCCGGTAGGTGAACGCGGTGTCCGGGTGGCCCAGTCGGTCGAGGTGGGCGCGGATCACGTGATGGGTGAGAGGCGGTCCGGCGGCCCCCTGGAACTGGCAGCGTTGACGCTGCGGAGCGGGGCACTGGTTGCTGACGCAGGTGGGTGTGTGCAGGACACCCGCGTGCTCGGGGCGGCCGAGGATGTACGCGAGGGCGCAGCTGTTGGTCTGGAAGACAGGGTGCTCGGCGAAGCGCTGGGGCAGGTTGCTCAGCCAGGCCCAGGTCGAGCGGGGCCACACGGAATCGGCGGTCTCAGGAGACAAGTGTGGGTCGGCGAGCGCCGGCCACAGGCGGGTGATCTGCCCGCGCGCGGAAGGTTTGACCTTGGTGCCGACGACGACGGTGCACCGGGTGTAGGGCGAGGTGTGGTCCAGGAGGCGCGACAGGAGGTCGGGGTCGGAGTTGGCCGGGAGCGCGGGCCTGAGGTAATGGACCGTCGGGATGGCCTCGGTGTGCAGCCGGTGGAAGGTCTCGAGGAGCGCGGTGTGGTCGATGCCGGGCTCGTGGTCGGGCCGGAGGCCGGAGTAGCTGACGTACGCGATGACTGTCAGCCCCTGGGCCCGTGCGCGGCCGACGGCGGCCAGGACGTCGTCGGTGAAGGGGAACTTGGTGACGAGGCAGACCGGGTTGCGCACCTCTGCGGCGGCCAGGGCCTGCAGCAGGTCGATGAGATGAGTCCGTGTCTCGGGCGTAGCGAGGGCGTCGGTGCTGGTGTACAGGGCGAGGGTGAGGTGCGGTGCGTAGTACCGGTGGCCGAGGAGATGGTTCACGGCCTGGGCCGGGGTGGCGAGCGTGGTGGGGGTGCGGGAGGTGAGTCCGAGGCCTTCCAGGGTGCAGTAGGAGCAGGCCGCGGGGCAGCCCTGGACGGGGTTGAGGGTGAGCCAGGTGTCGTGCTGGTCGACGACGGGCTGGTAGGCGGCAGTCAGTGTGGCGCTCCCTGTTTCGGCCTGCCGCGCTGGGGCCGGCGGGCCGAAACAGGGGCGGCCGGCTCAGCGGGTGGATTCGGTGGATTCGGTGGTGTCGTGTTGGGTGACGAAGCTGCGCAGCAGCGGTCCGTACTCGGGATGGGTGAGGGCGGAGGCGAGCTGGGCGACGAGGTAGTCGCCGGGGTTTCCGGTGTCGTACCAACGGCCTTGGATGACCTGGCCGTAGACGGCGCGGCGGGCGGCGTAGGCGTTGATGGCGTCGGTGAGGTACACCTCGCCGGTCTTGTGCTCGTGCCAGCGGGCGGTCTGCTCGCGCAGTTCGTCGATGATGCCGGGGGTGATGACGTAGCCGCCGATGGCCGCGAACTGGCTGGGGGCGTCCTTGGGTTTCGGCTTCTCCACCAGGCCGTTGATCCGCATCAGGCCGTGGCCGAGGTCCTCCTGGATGAGGGGGACGCCGTAGCGCTGGGAGTCCTCGGCGGCCACGGGCATGAGCGCGAGGACGGGGCAGCCGGTCTTCTCGTAGGCGGAGATGAGCTGCTGGGCCCGTGGCACGTGGGCGACGAAGACGTCGTCGGGCCACAGGACGAGCATCGGTTCGTCGCCGACGTTGCGGGCCGCGTTCAGGACCGGGGTGCCGTTGCCGTAGGGGCCGTGTTGGTCGAGGTAGGTGATGTGGCCCTGGCGGGCGAGTTCAGCGACCTCCTGGACGGCGTCGGCGTAGTCGGTCTTGCCGTCCATGCGAAGCTGTTCGACGAGGCTGGGGTTGGGGCGGAAGTGTTCCTGGATGAGGTTCTTGCCGCCCGACACGACGATGGTGATGTCGGTGATGCCGGATGCCACGAGCTCGCGCACAGTGTGCTCGATGACCGGCTTGTCTCCGACAGGGAGCATCTCCTTGGGGATTGCCTTGGTCAGGGGCAGGAGGCGGGAGCCGAGGCCGGCGGCGGGGATCACCGCGCGGCGGATGGTCGAGGGCATCGTGTCTCTCTCGGTTGGACGGGGCGCCGTACCGTCCGGCACGGCACGGCTCGACGCTACCAACGGCGAGCGGGCCATAGCGGACGGTAGTCAAGGCGGGCGCCTATCAGCTCGTCAGCTGCACAGGAAGGAACCCGTGAACTTCGTGACGGCGAAGTCCCGTGCTTCTCGATCGCCGAGACGACCTGGGCGCGGACCTTTGCGCGCAGCTCGGTGAAGAAGTCCTCGTCGAGGCGCTCGTCGGGTTCCGAGGAGGCGCAGCAGTGGTTGTGGCCGACGCGGTAGAACTCCATGAACGGTTCGGGTTCGGTGAAGCGGAGCTGGTCCTGCCAGGTGACGGTCTCGACGGTGTCGAAGTGGCCGGCGAGCTGGGGCCGGCCGTTGTCGAGGGAGAGCCGGCCCTTGGGCGTGGCCCGGTGCAGGTCGGCGGGGGCGCCCATGGCGGTCAGGGCGGTGAAGTGGACCTCGTACATCTCCAGCATGCTGTCGGGCCGGTCGGTGGTGAGCTGGAAGATGCCGCCGGGCCGCATGACGCGTCGGACCTCGCGGAAGCAGGCGCCGAGGTCGGGCACGTAGTGGATCATGTAGTTCGCCATGACGCGGTCGAAGGAGTCGTCGCGGAGCATCGACAGATCGTCCGCGCTGCCCTCGATCCAGGTGCACGGGGTGGCGGTGCCCCGCATTCGCTGGCGGGCGGCGTCCAGGACGGCGGGGGCGTTGTCGAGGCCGGTGATGCTGCCGCCGGCGAGCGAGGGCCGCAGGTGCTCCAGGACGAACGCGTTGCCGCAGCCCAGGTCGAGGAGGTCCTCGCTGCCCGTCAGCTGAAGGTTGTCGCGCATGTGGTCGACCATGGAGAGCGGATTGGTGCGGAAGCGGTTGTGGACCAGCTGCTTGATGTCGAGCATCGCCGTGTCCTTGAAGAACCGGTCGCGCGCGGTCTCGGCGCTGAACTCGAAGTGCTCGGCGGGGATGATCTGCGCGGCGAGCCGGTCGAGCTCGGCCGTGCGGAAGTCGGGGCCGGTGGTCATGAGGTTCCTCCCAGGTGGTTGGCGGTGGTCCATTTCGTGCCGATGTACTTGTGGGGCAGCAGCTCGTCGACCGCGACGAGCAGGGCGGTGTCCGGGGCGGAGGCGATGACGGCCCGCCCGCCGGTGAGGTGGTCGGCCAGGAGCTCCCGGCACACTCCGCACGGCGGGACGATGCGGGGCAGCTTGGCCGGTCGATGGCGGCGCGGCCCGCGGCGGGACCGGATCGGCGGGATGCCCCGCACCAAGGGCTCCGAGCGCCGGGACGGCGAGGAAGATCCTGAAGGACGCCGGGCTCCAGACCCCAGTGAAGTTCACCTTCGACTTCCGCAAGGACGCCGTCTACGCCGCCGAGACCAAGGAGATCAAGCGGCGGCTGGAGGAGACCGGTCTCTTCGAGGTGAAGACCGCCGAGGGGAAGCGGACCGACTTCCACAAGGCGTACGTGAACCGCGCCTACGACGTCTACGCCGTCGGCTGGCTCCCCGACTTCCCGGACTCCGACAGCTTCACCGCGCCGCTCGGAGGCACTGGCTTTATCGAGCAGTTGTGAAGTCGCTTGTCGATGGGTTTGGGAGGCGCTCTGTTCCACGGATGGGTGATGTCGACGAGTTTGGGAGGCACTGGGGTTCTTGCCGGGGCAGCATCGGGATGCTCCTGGTGAAAGGTGCTGGTCATGCCGCGGATGTCGAAGGTCGAGCTGTACGCGGCGAGCCGGCGTGACCACCGTGGCGGCGCGATCGCCTCGAACGAGTCGTTCGGCGGTGAAGTAGGCCGCCGACGAGGTGCCCCCGGCTGGTGTCCTTTTCCGACGGCCCCTTCCCGAACGGTACGGGCGCCTTTCAACGCATACCGCTCTCCAGTGACGTCATCTCCGGGTTGAGACTGTGGCCCGTCCTGTGTGGATTTCCCAATGGCAGTCGTGGCAGACCACAAGGGTCTTGCGCCGACGCTGCGCCATGAGCCTTACCCAGGGAGAGGGTTCGGGCCGACCGGGTCGATTGAGATCTGCCATTTTGCGGATGTGGTGAACTTGCAGACCATTCCGCGACTCGCACATATCGCACTGCCCCGCCAGGAGCCGGTGGATCCGCTCATTGCTGCCGGTGTATCTCGTTTACGGAGCCTTATCGGCCAGGTCAGCAAAGCGTTGTCGCTTCAGCGGAATCCCGCCGAAACGAGCGACCAGCGGCTTCCTTCCGTCACTACGCTTGACTATGACCTGCATACACGTCCGTGGTCCGTCGGGCGTTTGGATGGTCGCCTTGTGTCGGCGAGCCATCCGAGTGACGGTGGACTGATGCTTCCTGGCCAGAGTCTTGAGCATGGAGCTTTCCATGACCCAGTGCAGAAGGCCCAGACGCCCAACGTCTTGGGCCAGAAGGTAGTACTGGACGACTCCCCGGTACTCCGCTTGGTACTTCGCCACGATCGAGTAGTCCTGATCGTGTATCAGAGCCCCGCGGAACGCCGGTTTTCCCTTCTTCATGTACAATGCGCACCGTTTCCGGATCGCATCCCGTGGCACGTATAGGCCAATGCAGCCGTTGACCGCTCGACGCCCGCGAGTGATCTTCGTGTCGGCAAGCTGGGTCCGCAGCTCGTATCCGAGGAAGCGTGCCGCCTGGCTGGCGGCGTGCGTGATCAGAGTCTTGGATTCTGAGAGTTCCAGCCTGAGTTCGTCACGCAGGAACTCCTTCATCCGTTCTTTGATCTCCTGGGCTTCTCGCTTTGGCCCTGCGAAACCGAGCAGCCAGTCGTCGGCATACCGGATGTACCGCAGTCGTCGGTAGTCCGGATCATCGGGATCGGAACTGGGGAGGCGTCGCAGCTGCTGCCGAAGCGCATGTACTGCGGCCTTGTCCCCGCGTTGACCTGCCCGTTTAATCCTTGCTTCGACGCGCCAGTACTCCCGGCTCCGCCGGCGTAGCCTGCCCCGGTTGTAATCCGGTAACAGGTGCTGTTCAACAAACTGATCCAGCCGGTCCAGGTAGATGTTGGACAGGATCGGCGAAGCCACGCCGCCCTGCGGCGCACCGCTGAGCGTGGCGTTCCACCGCCAGTCCTCCAAATACCCGGCCTTGAGCATTTGGCGGATCAGCCGCAAGAATCGTCCATCATGGATTCTCTCTCCCAGAGTCGCGAGCATTACCTCGTGATCCAGGCTGCCAAAGCAGTCTGAGATGTCTCCTTCGATGAACCAGTGTGTTCCCTTCCAGACCTCCACTACCTCATTGAGTGCGGTGTGGCAGCCCCGGCCGGGACGGAATCCGTGGGAGTGACGTGAAAACTGGACGTCGTAGTACGCCTCCAGTAGGAGACGTACAACCTCGGCGACCAGCTTGTCCGACCACGTAGGCGGTCCGAGCGGACGCTTTCTCCCATTCTTCTTCGGGGTATAGGTCCGCCGCACTGGAGTCCACCGATACGTCTCGGCGCGTAACTTGCCGATAATAGCGTCGATCTTTTCCAGAGACATGCCGTCCACGGTTTCCCCGGTGACCCCAGGCGTCATCGCACCCTTGTTGGCGTAGATGCGACCGTAGGCCATCAGGAACAACTGCGGGTTGAACAATTGCCGATACAATCTTTCCAGCGGTAGGCCTTCCCTGCCGCGTTCCCGGAGGACGTCCAGCACCGTTGCGGCGCTCTGCATTACGCATACCTCCCATCGCCGGACGTCTCAATCACCTATGCCCCTTCGCCCTGCGACCGGCTTTCCCGGTCTCCCTGGCAGGTCGTCACTCATGCGACTACTACGGGCACTCCGTCGCCTTAGGGCTCGCGCCCCTTAGGCGATCCCGTGGTACGTCTTCGTTGTACGTATCGAGCACGACTTAGGCCGCCCACTCATTCCCTTGGCCTCTCTCGCTGAGAGGCGTTCCCTACCATGGAGGTTGCCCCGGCCTCCAACCGTGACCAAGGCATAGCAGGACGTCGAATTTCAGGCGTCGTTTCGACGGGTGTCTCTCGCACCACTGGGAATTGAACTTCAAGCAATCAAGCCTTGGCCATATCGCGCGGGTCTTGCGGCACCCCGCCCTGGACGCCTCCAGACGGGCACCGCTTTCCGAGCATGCTGCTGTCCCCTCACGCTTTCGCGCTCAAGTAAGCCCGGCGACCCAAGAACCTCCCTCCAAGTTCATCCCGACTGCGTCGGGGATACAACGAAGCGCCGCACGGCGCACGCTGGACCAAGACCTTCACCGACCCCAGGCTCTGCGCGGCCATCGTCGACCGGCTCACGTTCAACGGCACCATCATCGAGACCGGCACCGACTCCTACCGACTCGCCAGCACCCGAGCCCGAGCCGAGGGACCAGTCAAGGCCAGCTGACATACGGCCGACTGACCGGCTGCGGGTCCGGCGGATCAGGGCAGGAACGCGTCGCTTGTGCTCTGCGAGCTCTACCATCGTCCACGTCGTTCCGATGGTCAGGGGGGCTTGATGAGGCAGAAACTCGTAGAGCACATGCGAGGCTGGACCGCGCGACGAAAGATCTTGCTCTACCTGATCGCGCAGTCGATTCTGCTCGGGCTGATCATCATGATCGGCCGCGCTTGGAACGCCGATGTCACCTCTCTCGCCTATGTCGGGCCATGGCTCGGCGCCGCTGTTGGCGGACTGATCGGCATCCTCCTCGGATCGCAGAAGCCATCACGATGACCCCCTAGCCTCACAGGTCTCAGTAGCACCGGGCGAACCACACAGCTACATGCTCAGAGCGCGCCTTGCCGGCCAGCCGCCCAGGCAGTGCCGTCACTTCTCGTCGACATTCGCGACTCTGTTGATCACCAACCGACTCCCGAACGCGTCGACAATCGCTGTTGCTAGAGATGAACGAAGCCAGAGGCACCGAGAACATCCTGCACAGCGGGTTCTCCAGCCAGCGCATCGACAGCCTGATCGCCTCGACGCAGCAGTACTGGGACCGCGCGCGGGCGACTGCCGACTTCAAAGCGATCCAGAGCGAGGTGGCGACCGACGTGCCGCTGGTGCCGCTGCGGCAGACGAAGGACCACGTCCTGTCCACGGACTCGGTCGCCGGCTCGAAGTACCTGACCGACGGCAGCGGCATCTGGCGGCTGTGGGAACTGAGCTGGATCTAGGGCCGGATGGGGGGCGGGATTCCGGCCGGGACCAGGGGCCGGATCCCGCGCCTTGACCGGGGTCGGGCGGCGGATGCGCGGGCGGCCCGGTCACCCCCGTGGACCGGGCCGCCCGCGGTGTGCGCCGCGTCCCCGGCCGTGTGACGGACGGGGACGCGGGGCTCCTGGGTGTCGAGGGTCAGGCGGTGCCCTCGGTGGAGCCGGTCTCCTCGAAGGGGCCGCCGGGGACCATGCTGCCGAAGAGGCCGCCGATGAGCTCGTCGACGTCGAGCGCGGTGGCTCCGGCCGGGGCGACGGGCGTGACGCCGGTGCTCGTCCTGAGGCTGAGGCCGAACTTCTTGGCCTTCGCGTTCTCCGTGAGCGCGGCGAGGTCCACGTATACCTCGGTCAGGGCGCCGTTCTTGACGGTGAAGTCGGCCTTGGCCTTGACGTCGGGGACGTCCTTGAGGTCCTTCTCGGTGGGCAGCGCCATGCCCGCGGGAAGGTCCTTGGCCAGCGGGCGGATCCCGGCGAGGAGTTCCTTCAGGAGGGTGCGGGCGGGGGCGGTCGCGGTGATCCGCTCCGCTCCGTCCGCGCCGTCGGCGGTGGTGAACTCGACCTCGCGGGCGATGACCTTGCGGACGGACTCCAGGAGCTTCTGCTGGGTGGCGGCGTCCAGGGTCGGCGCGGCCGACGGGGCGCCGGACGGCTCCGTGCCGGGCTCCTGCGTGAACTCCTGTCCCGCCTTGGCCAGTTCGTCGGTGCGGAACTTCACCCACTGGCCCTCGATGACCTTCTTCAGGCCGGCTGCCTCCGGGGGCAGCTCGTCGGCGGGCGGCAGGGGCGTGCCCATGACCTGTGTGAGGGCCTTGAGGTCGGAGCGGATGTAGGTGAAGTCGCCGACCGCGCGGTACTCGAAGAGGTCGCCGGACGGGGTGCTGACCTTCATGGCGGTGCCGGTGAGGTCCTTCTCGCCGGACTCGGCGAGCGGCTTCTTCGACTCGACGGTGAAGCTGATCTTCGCACCGCTGATCAGCTTCGCGACCTCGTCGGGGATCTCCTCGCCGGGCGCGGGCTTCGAGGAGGCGTCGAGCTCCTTGAGCGTGGCGACGTCCGCGTCCAGGTCCAGCTCGAAGGAGAGCGCCTTCTCCTTGCCCAGCTTCTCGAAGGCCTGGTCGATCCTCTGCCCGGCGGACACCTGCTCCGCCGTGCCACAGGCGGCGGTGCCCGCCAGGACCGCGCCGACGACTGCGGTGGCGGAGAGGGTCTTGCGTATGGCGGTGATGATGAACTCCTCGTGGACGCAGCCGCGGTGTGCGCGCGGCCGGTGCTGACAGTCGGTCACAACGGCGCCGGACGGCGGTCCGTCCGGTGAGGCTCTCCGGCGGCCCGATCGGACGCGCCGTGCCCGCGTCCCCGACACGGACGGGCGCGGGCCTGTCCGGGCTTCGGGAGCGGGTGCGGGGAGCCCCGGCGAGGTGAGCTCCGGTCGGAGCGGCGAGGCCGCCCCTGCCCGGACTCTTTCATGGAGCGGGGTGCCGGGGCACTGCGAATATTCGGCAACGAACCGCCCCGAATCTTGCCGGATCCGGCCTCCAGCCTGCCCGCGCTGGACGCGGGACGCCCAAAGGGGCCGTCAGGGGGCTGTTTCCGACGGTGTGGTTGGCCCCACCAGAACGGGGTGAGTTCTAGAAATCACCCCGCTCTGGTGGGGCCAAAGAAGGGCTTCGGCGCGAATTCCGTGATTCGGTGACTGTCAGCATGAGGCCGCCGTGAGAAAGCTCAGTAAGGCGCCGATTTTCTCGTGAGCCGGGAGCCAACTCTCACCTTCGAGGGTGCGCGGGTAATTCTCGGGAGAGTGCGGGGCCGGGGATGAAGTGTCATGACGGTCAGCACTCGCCAGCTGAGGTGCCGGCTTCTCGAACTCGACCACGCCCGGTCGAGCGCCGAGGGGGCCGAGACAACCCTGAGCAGATGATGGCGTTGGGGCCGATCTGCCACGATGTCAAGACACGTGGCTCCACTCGGTACGAACTCCAGCAGAATCCGTTCAAGGTCGCCCCCATGGCCTACTAGCGGGCCATGGGGGAGGCGAGTACTGCAGCCGCCTGGCAGCGTCCCAGGTCGGGCGGCAGAGTGCTGCTGGAGTATTACGACTCTGTGTGTGCCCAAATTCCGCTCCAGGAGGCGCGGATCTCGGTGACATCCAACTGCTGAAGCACCGGGAGCTGATCCAGGAACCGCGCGTCCCCGTATGCGGCCTGCTTCGCCTCCAGCGCTTGACCAGCGGTCGCGACGAACGACACCCAGCGCCGTCGGGATGTACACGACCCGCACCCGGTCGTCGCGGTACTCCCGTTCGAGCTTGCCCTCCACCCGCGTGCCGATGCGGTGGTCGAGGGAGAGCCGGACGATCACCTGGTCGAGGATCTCGCGCTCGGCGTCGCTCATTGCGTCGATCTGCCGCTCCGCGACCTCGTGCAGGACGACGTGAGCGCGCCACGGGCCGCGCTTCGGTGCTATCAGGCGGCGCCCGGCGTACGAGGGGCATCGGGCTCGCCCAGACCGTGCCGGGCCTGGACCTCCGCGTACCAGGTGACCGACGACAGATCGGTGCCCTCGGCGCGTGGTTCGGCAGGGCGGCCTCGACCAACACCTTGCTCTCGGCCGGTTGCCGCCTGCCCGGTTGTTCCGATGGTCCCTGGCCATTCGCCAGTCAGCAGACCGCACGCACACCACAAGGACGTGCTCCGCTCGACGACGACAAGAAATGCCGCTCCCCCGCCACGGGAAACCCGCTGGCCAGAGCCCCACCAGCACCACATAGAGTGAACACGTTCAACTGGGGAGGGAACCCGCAAGTGAAGCACCACCGCACCACCGCCGCCGTTCTTCTGGCCGCCGCCGTCATCACGGCCGCCACCGGCTGTGGCACCACCACCGACGCCGGCACCAAGCCCGCCGCCACCCCGTCCAAGCAGACGGACCCGTTCACCGGGCTCACCGCCGCCCAGATCGAGCTCGAGGCCCGCACCGCCACCGCGGCGGCCAGCTCCCTGCGGATGAACGGCACCATCTACGCCGACGGGCAGAGCATCGACGTCAACCTTGCCCTCGACACCAAGGGCAACTGCGTCGGCAAGCTCGCCCCCGGCGAGCTCGGCACCCTCGACATCATCAAGAACGGGCCCACCGTCTACCTCCAGGGCGACGAGCGCTTCTGGCGCAACTCGCTGGCGAGCGCCAAGCGCAACTCCATGCCCCGCGCCCAAAGCGACGCCCTGATCGCGAAGTTCCAGGGCAAGTGGATCAAGGCGACCCCGGCGATGGCGAAGGCCATGGGCACCAACGTCTGCGACCTGTCGCGCCTCACGGACATCCTCGACGGCGACGGCGGCCTCAACCCCGACGTCAAGCGCGGCGCCGACATCACCGAGAACGGCCAGCCCGTCGCCGTCGTCTACGAGCGCGAGGCCGGCAGCGACGAGGTCACCACCATCCACGTCGCCAAGAAGGGCAAGCCCTACCCCCTGCGCGTCATCACCACCGGCGGCATTGACGACGGCGACCTGTACTTCAGCGACTTCGACCAGCCCGTCGACGCCACCCCGCCCCGACCCGGCCAGCTCCTCGACCCCACCAAGACCGCCGGCGTATAGCCCGACAGGCCACCGGCGTCGAGGTTCTGGGGCGCGCACGCGAAGGGCCCGCTGCGAGGATAGGGCGGGCCCGGGCGGCGCGGGGCGGTCGTCAGGCGCCATCTCCGCGCGAGCGGAGACGAGTGCGTCGGGCCCGGGCGGCACCGGTTCACCCCCGTCTACGCTGCGGACGAAGGCGTGCGACCGAGATCGGACAGTACCGAGGTCCGGGTGCGCCGCCCCAGGGCGAACAGACCAGGACGGCGCGCGTTCGTCTCGGGGAACCATGATGCGTCCCGCAGTGCGGTACCCGAAGCCACGCACCACGCCGGCACCTCGAACAAGGGCGCGCATCACGATCATCACGTTCCGCACACCGGTCCGTGCGAGGAGTCGTAGCCTCCAAAGGTCGGCACCGGCTGTCAGGGCCGTGCTGGAGGAGGAGTCGTTGTGGACGCAGAACACGGCGCGCGAGCCGGAGTGGACGCGGCGGGCCGGGAGGAGATGCATTTCGTTCATCCGACGGCCGACCGGGCGGACGCGGTCGAGGTGATGACGCCGCGGCGGATGCGGCGCCGGCTGCCGGCTCTGGTGGTGCGGGTGTTCGTCCTGGCGTGGGGCGTGGACCGGCGCGGCACCGTGGCGCTGCTGGTGTGCCAGGCGGCTTCCGGGCTGCTGGCCGCGCTGGGGCTGCTGGCGACCGCGTCCGCGCTCACCACCGTGGTGGCGGCGGCGTCGGACCCGTCCCAGGTGTCGAGGGCGGTGCCCGCAGTCCTGGTGCTCGCCGGTGCGGCCGGCGCGCGGGCACTGCTGTCCTTGGCGGCCCAGGGGCTGGTGCAGCGCCTGGAGCCGCGGGTCTACCAGGAAGCCGGGCTGCGGCTGATGCGCGCCGGTTCGCGGACGGAGATGGCGGTCTACGACGATCCGGGCTTCGCGGACCGGTACGAGCAGGCCGAGCGCGGGGTGGAGGAGGCGCAGGCCGCGCTCGGGCAGGCGCAGCACGTGGTATCGGCGGTGGCGGGGCTGGCGGCGGCCGCGGCCGTGGTGGCGACGCTGTATCCGCTGCTGCTGGTGCTGCTGGCGGCGAGCGCGGTGCCCAGGGTATGGACGGCGCTGCGGGCGGAGCGGATCACCTACGTGTCGATGGCGGACATGTCGCGGGATCGGCGGGTGCTGTACGTGCTGCGGTGGTGGCTGGTAGGTCGGGACCAGGCGGACCAGGTCCGCACGGACACGGTGGCACCGGTGCTGCTGGAGCAGTACCGGCGGGCCGGGCTGCGGGTGCGGGCCACGACGGACCGGGCGGTGGCGGCGCGGCTGCGGGTCGGTGTGGTCGGCGCGCTGGTGTCGGGGGCAGGGACCGGGGTGCTGTGGGCGGCGCTGCTGGGCCTGGTGGTCACCGGCCGGGTCAGCACGGCGGTGGCAGGGACGGCGGTCCTCGCGTTGCGGGAGGCCGGGTTCGCGGTGCAGAGCCTGGTCACCCAGGGCAGCGCCCTGATGCTGTCCGGCTTCTTCATGGACGACTGGGACCGCTTCGTGAAGGCCGCGGACGAGCAGCGGGTGGACCGGACCCGGGGCCGGCGCGAACCGCGGCGGCCGGGACGGATCAGCCTGGAGGAGGTGGTGTACCGGTATCCGGGGGCCCTCGAGGACACCCTGCGCGGGGTCGACTTCGAGGTGCGCGCCGGGGAGGTGGTCGCGGTGGTCGGCGAGAACGGGTCGGGGAAGTCCACCCTGATGAAGCTCCTGTGCGGGCTGAACCTGCCGACCGGCGGCAACGCATGCTGGGACGGCGTGCCGGTGGACGAGTACGACGCCGAGGCGCTGTGGCGGCTGTGCGGGGTCGTTCCGCAGGAGTTCGCGCGGTGGCCTATGCCGGTGCGGGAGAACATCACGCTGGGACAGCCCGACAGGGACGGGGACGCGGCGGTGTGGCGGGCGGCGAAGTCATCACCCGGCTGCGGTCCGGTCTGGACACGCTGCTGGCGAAGGAGATGTGGGGAGGCCAGGCACTGTCGTCGGGACAGTGGCAGCGGATCGCGCTCGCCCGGGCCCTGCACCGCGGCTCCGGCCTGCTGGTCCTGGACGAGCCGACGTCCGACATGGACCCGCGCGGCGAGCACGCCGTCTTCCAGCGCCTGCGGGACGCCGCCGACGGCGCCGCCGTGGTGCTGGTGACCCACAACCTGGAGAACACCCGCATCGCGGACCGGATCTACGTCCTGGACCGCGGCCAGGTGATCCAGCACGGCACCTGGGACGAACTCCCCGAGACCGAGGGGGCGTTCCGGGAAATGCTGATGCTGCGCACCGACCGGCCGGCGGCCGGGGCGGCGGCGCCCCGGCCGCTGCCGGTCACCGGGAACGGTTCGTGACGTGCCCGGCGGTGCCCTTGGTGAGCAGGTCGGCGACCGCGCGCGCGATCGGGTAGCCGGTCCCGTACTCGACGAACGCGAACTGACCGTTCGGGTTCGACTCCAGGAACCACCACTGCCCGTCCGCGTCGACCATGAAGTCGAAGTCCCCGTACAGCAGCCCGAAGGAGGCCAGGTAGGCGAGGACGCCGTCGTGGATGGTGTCCGGTACGTCGATCCGGGTGTAGGAGATCCGGTCGGTGTGCTGGTAGGCCCGCCAGTCCGTGACCTCGCCCTCCCGGCCCGACGGGGAGTTGATCCGCGCGCCGAACACCTGCTCACCGACCACGATGATCCGTACCTCGAACCGCGGCACGATCAGCCGCTGGAACTGGCACACCGCCTGCGCGACCGTGTCGTCCACCTCGCCTGGCGGGACCTCCCAGGTGTAGACGATCAGGGGACGGCCCGGAGCGCCGTCCGCGTCCCGCTGCGGCACGCCCCGCAACGTTTTGACCACGGACCGCTCTTCTGTGACGAACTCGCGGGCGTCATCGGGGGAGTTCGTGATGAGGGTGGTGGGAACGCGCAGGCCGCTGGAGTGGGCGACGGTGAGCTGGAGGGGTTTGAGGCTCGCGGTCCGGTTGAGGTCGGGCCGGTTGAGCCACAGTGCGTCCAGGGAGTAGAGCACGCCGTAGAAGCCCTCGTAGCACTCGTTCGACGCCCACTGGGCATCCTCGGGCCGCATCCCCGGCGCGCCGGCCTGCGGGGGGTTCGGGCGCCGGTTGTAGACGGCCGTCACCTCGGCCAGGTCCACCTCTCGGTGCCCGGTCTTCAGCCGGCCGCGCCACTTCCCCTGCTCGAACCGTCCGCTCATCTCGACGGAATGCGGGAGGTCCCCCGGGTCCAGCCGGACCACGGGGGTTCCCGCCTCACCCAGGGCCCGGATCACCATGTCGGCGGTCGGGTCGAGGGAACGGGTGAGGAGCAGGATCATCAGTCGGTGTCCTCCGTGTTGATCGCGGTGGTCGTGTGCGCGGTGGCCGCCAGGGCCTGGGCGTTGGTGTCCAGGAGCGGAACCCCGCCCAGCTCGGACATCTGTGTCTGCGGGTTGAGGCTGACGCCACTGAGTAGCGGCCCGTCCTCGAACGGGTAGGGCGCGGAGCGCCTGAGCGCGAACATGGTGGTCCTCCTCCGGAGCCGGTCGCGGCGGTTGCCGACGCCTCCAGAATCCAACGCCCCGGCCCGGGGGAGAACGGCAGACTAGGTAGGCAGATTACGCACCCCGCCCCACTGGATCAGCCCCCGTCCGATGACCGATCAGAGGGACGAGTTGAACGCCAACGACGCCTTACGCCACGCCCGCGCCAGCCACGACTGGACCCAGGACCAGACCGCCGAGAAGGTCCGCACCTGGCTCACCGGCCACGGCCGGCCTGCCGCCCCCGGATTCGACGCCCAGACCGTCTCCCGCCTCGAACGCGGCGTCATCCGCTGGCCCCGCGCCGACATCCGCGCAGCCCTGCGCGCCGTCTTCGGCGCCGACACGGACACCGCCCTCGGCTTCAGCCCACGCCGCGCCACCCGCACCCCGTCCGTAGCCGCCCCGGACCCTCAACTTCCCCAGATGGGCGGAGCGTTTCCCGCCCAGGCGCTGATACCAGCCCCTAGGCTGAGAGCCATCGAACGAGAGGACGGTGACGACCCTTTGCGGCCACGGAAGCTGCTGCTCGCGGGCCTGGCCGTCACGGCCGCCCCGTCCCGGCTCACCGCAGCCGGAGCAGCACCACCCAGCGAGGCGTTGCTCGGGGAACTGATCGTCACCCGCGTCCGGGCCGCCCTACTCGGCCCCGTCCCCGCCCCCACGAGCCCGCCTGCACCGGCGCCCTCGCCGCGCACCTCACCCACGCACGCGCCGACTTCGACGCCTGCCGCTACACCGCCCTCGCCATTCGGCTGCCCCGCCTCATCCACACCGCCCGCGCTCTCACCACCGCCACCGACCACTGCACGCTCCTCGCCAGGGCATACGTGCTGGTCACCCGCACGCTCGTGAAGCTGGACGCGATCCAGCTGGGGTGGCTGGCCGCCGACCGCGCCCGCCACTTCGCGGAGACCGGAGGCAACGCCCTCACCATTGCCGAAGCGGCCGGTCAGTCGGCCGTCCTCGCCAGGAAGAGCGGCTGGCATCACGATGCCCTCTCGATCGCCCTGGCCGCCGCCGACCTCCCCAGTCTCCGCACAGCGGGACGCGCCGGAACCGCCGCCCGCGGCCGCCTGATCCAGAATGCGTCGTACACCCTCGCGCGCCGGGGCGACCGGGACGGTATGCGCGCACTGACCGACGAAGCCGCCGCCATCGCCAGCGAGCTCGGCGACACCCCTGTGCACGGCGACCCCGGCGGCGCCTTCACCCCCGTCACCGTCCAGCTCCACCGGATCAGCGCCGAGAACCACGCCGGAGACCCCCTCACCGCGCTCGCCGCCGCCTCCGCGATCCCGCTGGAAGCACTCCCCAGCCTCGAACGCCGCTCCCGCGCCCTCGGCGACATCGCCCTCACCTGCGACCGTCTCGGCCGCCGCACCGACTGCCTGAACGCCCTTCTGACCGCAGAGCGCCTCGCCCCGCAGGAGACGCACGCCCGACCCGCCACCAGGTCATTGATCGTCAGCCTCCTGGGCTCCGGACCCACCTCTGCGGACCTCCGCGGCCTGGCCGCACGAAGCGGCGTGGACTGACCGGAATACGCGCAGCACACCCCCTGAAGGACGGCTGCCACGGCGGCGCCGGACCGCGCCCGCGAAGATCTCAGCATCCATCGACGGCGTACGAGGCGGCCTCGAAGGCGAGTTCCGTGCCGAACTCGACGCCGCATTCACCGACCAGGAACGCGCCGCCGTCGACGACGGCCAGAGTGCACTTGATCGCCTCCGCGAGCGCCTCGCCGAAGTGGCCGCGCCGGCCGGCCAGACACCGAGCGAACTCCGCGCCGAACCCGTGGCGGCGACTGGCTCGAAGACGAGATGACCGCGCTGAGACGCTCTGGCGTCGACATCTTGGTCTGCGCACTCACCAGGCCCGAACTCCACGACCTCGGCCTTACCGAGGAGTCGCAGGCAGCTGCCGCGGCCGGGCTGCGGTTCGTGGCCGTCCCCATCACCGACCGCACCGTCCCCGAGCTCGCCACGGTCCTTCCCACCCTGGACACGCTCACCGAACAACTCCGCGAAGGCGCACACATCGTCACGCACTGCCGAGCCGGCATCGGACGCTCGTCCCTCCTTGCCGCCGCACTCCTCATTCTCGGCGGCATCGGTCCTGACATCTCCTGGAACCTGATCGAACGCGCTCGCGGGCTCGCCGTCCCCGACACCGCTGAGCAGCGCGAGTGGACGATGCAACTGCGCAAAGCTCCATGATCTTGTCGGCGGATGATGATCGACACAGGACCCGCCGAGAACTGACCGAGGGCGAGGAACTGTCCTCCGTCTTCCGCGGGCCAGGCGGGTCCGTATCGTGGGCGCGAAGGTTGCTCGCATGTTCGGGGGTTGGGTGCGTATCGCAGATCACGCCAGGTGGGACCGGGGCTTTCCGGTGAAGTACCTCCTGGTTCAGGAGGACGAAGACGGCGTGGAACAGCTCTGGGGGAGGTGCGCGGGTGTTGAAGGGTTGTTCGTCGACCCCCTCCCGCCGTCACGGGAGGTTCTCACCCTCCGTGGATGCCGCTCCGACGGTCTCCTGAGCGAAGTCCTGGCCGAGCCTGACGTCTCGCTCCGAGGTCTGGGCGACGTGTGCGTCGAGGTCTGGGACGACGAGAAGCCCGTGCAGTGGTGGACTCTCGTCGATGCGGTGGTGGTGGCTCATCAGCCCCACCCGGACGACCCAGCACGGCACGACATCGTGCTCGGCGCCGGCGTCAGGAGCGAGGAGAGCTTCTTCGAACTGCCTACGGCTCCGCGCTTCGATCTTTTCGCCGGAACGACGACCGCTGCGGCAAGCGCAGGCCGCTGCTCTGGCGTGGACGGCCTGTTCAAGGCGCGAGTGGATCCGGCGCCCGTACCGATGGAGCTGATCGGCTGCGAGCCTGCGGAGCCCCTACTCGCGGCGCTGCGGCGCCCTCGTCGGTCGGAGCGGGACTGGGCTTACCTCCTGGTGCTGGATCGCCATGGTGTCGTGATGGCCTCCCGCGCCGTGGGCCTGGCCGTCACTGGAGCGCGACCGTCCGTGCTCGGAGGCACGCTCGTCGATATCACCCTCACCGATGGTGGAGACGATCGGCCATCGTTGGCGGCCCGCCCGATCTGGGCGGAGTGGTATCAGGGCCCGCCGGCACAGCCCAACATGTGGGCTCCGTACGACTCGCAGGGCAGGGCCGCGTGGTTGGACCTCGCCACCCGTGCCTGGCGGGTGCCCGCGCCCCGGCCGGATCGGTCCGGCGGTGAGCACCATCTCGACGGCCGGTTCGTCACGGACGTTCCCGGGCTGCACTGCGCGATTGCCGAGGCCCTGCTCGGGCCCGGCCGCTACTACGGGCGGGAGTGGGACGCCTTCAAGGACTGTCTGAGCGGTGGATTCGGAGTGGCCCCTCCCTTCACCTTGACCTGGCACGACTCCGAGGTCGCACGCCGCGCGCTGGCGGACGTCGTGGAGGATCTGGAGGATGGTCTCTCCTACTTCGAGGACATCGTACGGCTGCTTGAACGGTGCGGCGTCACGGTCGTGCTCCGGTGAGCCGCAGGCGGGGGCCGGATACCCGCCGGACCCGTTCACGACGAGGACCTCGCTGACCTCAAACGCGACATCGTCCGCGACGTCACCTCGACCAAGATGTTCGGCGCCCGCCCCGCCCCCGTCGGCATCTTCCCCACCGTCCACGAACAGGCCGACCGCCGCCTGTTCCCCCTCTCCGCGCACCTCCTGCGGCAGGGCGACGCCGCCGAACACGTCGCCCAGCTCGTCCACGAAGGCACCGACGACGACGGAGCGATGCTCTTCGCCTCCCTGCTCTTCCTCGCCGACGAACTCGAAGGAGCCAGGTTCTGGTGGGGCTTCGCGGCCGGCGCCGGCAACGGCGTCGCCGCCAAGTGTCTCCACCTCTACCACCTGTCCCGAGGCGAACTCCGCGACGCCGACCACTGGGCCCTGGAAGCCGAGACCCGCGGACGTCCCCACCGTCCCCCCGCGCGGCCACAGGACGCCCCCTGCGCCACGAGGCCCTGCGGGCGGCCGTCCGCCGACTCGAAGTCGACGCCGCCGAAGAAACCGGCCACAGCCGCGTCCTGCGCCCCGCCCAGGACCTCGCCGACCGGATCGAAGAACTCGCCGACGCCCTGTAAGCACGATGGCCCGCCCCAACGGGCGGATTCCAGGGGTCGTAGCAACACAGTGATCAACTGGCTGTGGCCAGGAGCTTAGCGAGACGCTCGGCTGGGGTTTCCCAGCCGAGCGCTTTGCGTGGCCGGCTGTTCAGCTCGGCGGCGACGGCCGCCAGGTCCTCGGGGGTGTGAGCGGCCAGGTTGGTGACCTTGGGGCAGTGTTGCCGCAGAAGGCCGTTGGTGTTCTCGTTCGAGCCGCGCTGCCAGGGACTGCGGGGGTCGCAGAAGTAGACGGGCATGTCCGTCGCGGTGCTGAACTGCTTGTGGAGACGCATCTCGGAGCCCTGGTCCCAGGTGAGCGAGCGCCTGAGCGGGGGTGGGCAGTGGCGAGACGGTGCGTATGAGCGCGTCTCGCATCTGGGCGGGCATGCGGCCGTCGGGCAGGTGGACCAGGGCAACGAAGCGGCTGGAGCGTTCGACCAGGGTCCCGATCGCGGACTTGTGCCCCTTGCCGATGATCAGGTCGCCCTCCCAATGGCCGGGGACCGCTCGGTCGGCGACTTCTGCCGGACGTTCGCTGATCATCACCATGTTGGGCGACCTGCAGGGCTGACGCTTGGCGGAGTTGCGGTGGGGGGGCCGGCGGGAGCGTCCGGTCCGCAGGCCCCGGGTCAGTTCCCGGCGGAGGTCTCCGCGGCCTTGGACGTAGAGAGCCTGGTAGATGGTCTCGTGGGTCACGTGCATCTCCGGCTGACCGGGGCGTGCCTTCAGAACCTGGCAGATCTGCTCGGGACTCCAACGGCGTTCGAGGTGGTGCTGGATGAAGTCGGGCTGTTCACGAGTGTGCCTGATCAGGGGCCGAGGACACCGGTTGAAGATCGCTTCCCACTTGGCCGTAGATCGTTTCCCAGCACCAGACACCCACCAGCTGCCCACGTCCCCATCACCACACGCGGTCTCGCCACTCTTCAGCGGGGATGCAGCCTTCGGTGACATCACAGCAGCGCTCGGCCCAGATGGAGGCGACCAACACCGGCCGGCTCAGGACGACGTCCCCGGCACGCTGGGCGCGGAGGACAAGGCCGAGCGTCTCGGAGCCTGGATCCGCATGCTGGGAGTACCGCAGGTCGTGGCCGTTCTTGGACGTGTACTCGGCGAAGGCTTCCTCAAGTCTGGACGGGACGCGACCGACGAGCCGAAGCCCATCCAATGTGACCTGTGGGCCGCGAAGTGCGTTCACGGCCACGCAAGCCAGGCGGCCGGCGTCGTAATAGGCCGTCACAGCCGGCGCGACGTGTGCACCGACGAGAGCGAATTCCGAGCTCACCACGGGGCTGCCGTAGCCGCCACGAGTGGAGAGAGGGCTCAACACGTCTGCGACTTCTTTTGCCACTTCGTCGTGCGAAAGGCCGAACCGTAGCGGCCCGACACCCTCGCCGGGGAACATCTCCCACTGAACTCGGTCAGCTTCGTCGACAACCACCCAGACGCCCACCCTCCACACCGCCTCACCTTGATCTTTCAGCTGCCTGCAAGGCTGCACAGGTTATCGATCTCCCCGCGCCCAGAGACTTCGGGTGTCCATCTGGTGTCGCCGGGCACGTGGACTGCTTGAAAACAGAAGTCCTAGTGGTAGCGCTGGTGATCTGCTCGGCGTGCGTGGGCAGCGTGTACGGCCCGCTGCCTCACTGAGAGGTCCCAACCACTCGATCGCGGAACTGCTGGAAAGCGTGCCAGCCCGATGTCTGCCCTGGATTGATCAGGTCCCCTTCGGCGCAGTCGAGCGCCTTGCACCGCAGAGCATCGGCAAGACGGAGGACGGGCGTCAGCACGTCGTCTCCGGAGCCCCGAATGTGGAGCATGACGGAGTCCACCGGGTCTTCCGAGCCGATGTTGAGCTCGATGGACCACGTGGGGCTGGAAATTTCACCCCACGCGGGGTCCGAGAGATCAACATCGGGAACGGCCTGGGTGACAGCCGCGAGAACGTCGTCTCGCCGGCCGAGCGGGTCCGGGGTGTAGTCGGCGGGGATCTCTTGCACCGAGGTGACGTCGTCGGGCAGGCGTAGGAGGATCACGTCCCAGCTCATGATGGCCTTCCGGGTAGGACTTGAGTAGCGGTTGCGGTGGGTCAGCTCAGGCTGGCTCTGTCGGGAGCACGGGATGTTGCCGACTGCTGTCAGTACGAATACAGCGCGGTCAAGGCGGGGAGCCTGCGAGCCATCTCTTCAAGATCGTCAAAATCGAAGTCCCAGGCAGGGTCCAGGTCCGGGTGCCGGATGGTGAAGGCGTCGGCGGGAAGTTCCTGGCCGGTGGCCTTCTGGTGGGCGTTCCAGGCGATGCTCAGCATCTCTTCACAGCCGAAGATTCCTTCAGGCGCGGCAGCGCGGACGTCAGGGAGTACGGCAAGCGTGTCCGGGTCAGCAACGGCTCGCTCGAATACCGTGCGGCCTTGCGCGATCAGCCAGCCGCCGAAGTAGTCGAAGCCATCGTCCGAGCACCCGCCGTTGAGAACGTAGGCGGCGGCCCACAGCGGATTTTGGTAGGAGTCGGCCATGAGATCCCAGAGGATCTGCTGTGCTGCGGTGATCTCTGGTGACGAGCGGCTGGCAAGCAGGTCGGAGGCGCAGTCGGCGATGCCGGAGGCGTCCTTGGTGTCGAGCGCCGGCTCGCGGGCTTCCTCGATCAATATCCAGAACTGCTCCCTGTCCATGGCCGCGAGCATGCCATCACGTACTGACATCGACCTCCAGGGACAGTGACGGTCAGGGGACGCGGCTACCGTGCCGACGTCGCGAACTCCTATACGACGTTGTGGACCAACGGCTTGTGCCGAGAGCTTGCAAGCGTGGGCCGGAGAGACGGTCCGGGGAGCACTGCACACTCAGGTTGATCGTGCTGAAGGACGGTGGTTCAGCTGCCGCCTGTCAGACCGTGCTGGAGACCCACCACCGCCTCGGCACCACCGGCCGAGGGGATCGAGCAATTCAGGATGGTGGCTCGCGATGTCCCGCCCGATGCGGACCTGCCACGGGTTTCGGAAGCTCTTGGAGCAAGGCGAGGCTGAGGGATGGTGGTGCTGGGAGGAAGGATGCGTCACCGCCGCTTGGCGATCCACGGCCACCGCTGACCACCGCGTTCACAATAATCATCTCCCTCGGATGCCATGCGCTCAGCCTCACTTGCTGTCCGCCCATTCTTCGCTGTTCCACATGACGGGCATGGCGCCGACGGGCTCGAATCGGATCTGCGGGTCGTTGCTCTGGACCAGGCAGATCAGACGGCGGCGCAGTACGGTCGCCTGCCGGGCCTGGTCGGCGATGATGTCCAGGACGACCTGCGCCGCCCTGGGGCAGGTCGTCGTAAACCGGTCGTAGTCGCTGAAGGCGAGGGCCAGTCCGGCGCCGTCGGGAGCGTCGTCGTAGCCGCCGTAGCAGGCCACGTCGCCGAGGCAGTCGTTGAGCGCGTCCAGGTTGTGCCCGTAGTAGTCGGGAAAGTCCAGAGCCGCAGCCATTGCGCGGTGCATGTCTCGCTCCGTGCTCCATTGGCCGGCTTCCAGGCGGATCACGTGGAAGCCGCAATCTTCGAGACGTTCGGTCGCCTGTGTGAGGAGACGCTTGCGCCAGAAGAGGGTGACGAAGCTGTTGATCATGTACTCGATACCGGGGAGCCGAGTCGCGGTGGCCTGTGCCGAAGCGTGTGACGCGTCGCTTCGGTAGGCGTCGAGGAGACGGAAGAATTCGTCGACGGGAGTTGAGTCCCCAGGGGTGTTGCGCTCGATGTCTGCTGCCCAACCGAGCGGGCTGGTGCCGCCGAGGCGTGTTCCGAGCCACTGACTGAAGGCTCCTCCGTGCCAGAAGTCGCAGAGCTCATTGATGGAGTGCACGCCGAGGGCTACCTGGTAGCCCATCAGCATGGACTGCAGATCGCGAAGTGAGCCGCCGGACAGCCACGCACTGGGCCGGAGACGGATCTGCTCCAGGAAGTCGTACACGTCCGTGCAGTCCTGCCAGTGCTTGGCCGTGGAGGCCGGGAGGTCTTCGGTCGACATGTTCCGACCCTACGATGCGAACTCTGGCCCACTTCTTGTGGTGCGGCCACGCGGGGTAGTCAAGGGCCGAAACTCTCACCTACAAAGCCAGCAGATGTTCGGCCGAGCCGGATTCCTACTCCTGCGAAAGCGAGTACTGCTCTACAGGTGACCGACGCGTCAGGACGGCTGTCCCGCTGGCTCGTACCCCTCATCGATTCGGCGAGGAGCCACCCCGAGAACCAAGCTCTCCATGGCGTGAGGCATCTGTCCGAAGCTGGCAACCCAGGTCTCGACGAGATAAATCACGCCCGCTTCATCGATGCCAAGGAAGAACCGGCCGTGGTCCAGCTCGCCGAGCGGGTAAAGATGGCGCCCGATCGCTTCGCCCCACTCCGTGAATCGGTCATCCTCGCCCCAGGCCAGCTCGGGGTCCAGCTCGAACGGCGTGCGTGCACAGCTGATCCCTGGCCCGCTGACGTTCACAGCCAAACCGCCGAACTCTTGCAGGAAGGCGTCCGCAGCGTCGTGCATGGCGAGGCCGACCGCTTCGAACATGGATCGCCAACGAGCCGTGTCTACCTTCCGTCCAGGCGTCCATCCCGAGGCCTCCAACACCTCATCTACCTCTGGCGACCAGCTACTCATCTGGGGCCCCGACTCCTCAGTTATGGGTGAGTAGTGATCATCTCAGTGGCCGAAGTCGCTGAACAGTGTGTGACCGCTTCACGGAAAGCGAGCCAGAACCTGGAAACCAGGAACGGTTGTCGAAGTGTTCAAAGAACGCGCGAGGGTCAGCAGCCCGGCAAACGTTGCCGAGCAGTGAGAACACGCCTTGGTCTCCTCGTGCCACGTGGCCCGGGGTTCAGGATGAACGTCAGTCGAGACGAGCGTCGAGCTCAGGTCGATGCGGTGCGCGCGCGAATGCGGTGCGCGGTCCGCAGTCCCTGCTTGGCGGCGGTTGCCACGAGGCCACCGAGGGTGGTTCTGGCGAGGTCGTGGGCGGCGAGGCGTTCCAGTGCCGGCAGAGCCCGGTCGTCGGCGGTGGAGCCGAGCGCGCGGCAGGCCAGTGCCCTGAGGTCCGGGTCCGGATCGGTGGTGAGGGCGATCAGGTCGTCCACCACCGGCGGGCCGGAGGCAGCGATCGCTGAGGCGAGATAATTGGCCTTCGGATTCCGGCGTTCCATCATGGCCTGCCAGAGCACAGCGAGCGCCCGATCGCCGCCGATCTGGCCGAGCGCCAGAGCAGCCCTGCTGCGTACCCAGTCGGTCTCGTCGTTCAGCCGGGCTGTCAGGGCGGGCACGGCAGCCGGTTCCTCAAAGAGGCCGAGCGCCTCGCAGGCACCCTCGCGGACCATCGGATCGGGATGGTCCAGCAGGGCGGTGATCAGCGGAACGGCCCGTCGCAAGCCGAGTTCGGCACAGGCGAGCGCCGACCACCGCACCCCACGGTGCCCGGTGTCGGCGAGCGCGCGCAGGAGGCCCGGTTCGACGGTCGCGTCTCCGAACAGGGCTATCCGGTTGAGTGCCTTGGTCCAGACGGTGACATCCTGCGTCCGGTGGTCGGAGGCGATCTCGGACAGGGCCGCCAGGGCTTGCGGATGGCCGAGCTCGGCCCACTCCAGCAGGGCGTCGATCGCCCGCATCCCGGTCGTGCGGTTCCTGCTCAGCTCGGCGGCGTGGACGGTGACGAGGGATGTCGGCCCGTCCGGCGGGTGGCCGAGTGCGTCCCCGAGCGGGCCGGCGAGCGATGGTTCGAGCTCGCCCAACGACAGGGCCAGTGGGCCGATTCGGGTGCCGACGTCCGCGTCGTAGCGGCCGTCGCCCCGCAGGTTCGCGGCCAGCTTGGCGACCGTACGGAACAGCAGCCATGCGCGGTCCGATGGGGAATCAGCGACGGCGTCGAGTCGGCCGGACATCGCCGCGGTGACGGCGGTCGGCGGGCGACCGGTGGCCTCCAGGACCGCCTCCGCCCAGGCGAGTGGCTCGCCCTGACGCTCGTAGAGCTGGCGACCCCACAGGCGGAGGACGGCGTCACGGTGGTCGGTCACCCCAGGATCGTTCCAGCAGGGAACACCGACAGCCAACGGATTTTCCTCGCGGCCAGTCGGGTGCCAGATCATCTCGGCATTACTCCGGCAGTTGTTACGAGCACCATCATGGGCTGGACGGCGTAGTCCGTCCGGCTGGCCAGCGCATGACATCCTGACCCAGTGCTCCTGAACGATCTCTCCAGCAGTGTCGCCCTCCTACCAGTGCGCTATCAGTTCGCCACCGTCCGGGGCGACTCGTACGACGACAACTGGCTGGTCATTGACGGCACGGTGATGACTCCCGAAGGCAGCTGGTCCTTCGCCGATCCGTGTCTGCTCACCGATGAGGCCCGCCAGGTGTCCACGTGGCTGCGCGCGGTGGCCGCGGGGACGGTGGGCGTCACCGAACCTGATGCCGAAGGTGAGCTGTTGCCGGACACCTGGTTCATCGAGCCGGTCGTGGCTTTCAGCCTCGCCAATCGAAGCGAGGGCGGGACCGCGGTGATTCGCATTCATCTGTCTTTGGAGGCGGCACCGCCGTGGCAACAGGGTGATGGCGGAGCTGACATCTACCAGTACGTCGTGGAGGTAAGTGTGGACGCTGCGGCGCTGGTTCACGCGGCTGACCAGTGGGACCTCGCTCTGGCTTCCTTCCCGCCCCGCTGATCACCGTTCATGTGCGACAACCCGCCTTGCTTTGTTCGCGAGATCCGTCTCAGTCGGGCAGCCACCTGACTCTCCCAGCTTCAACCGATTCCTACTCGCAGTGGCGGAGCGGTCCTTTCTACGCGCGCGGCTGGGCCGCTGCCTGGTTCGGCGGCCCCTACCCGGAGGTGCCGCAGGCCCGCGAGCACCTCGGCATCGGCGACGACGAGCAACTGCTCGGCTACCTGTACAACAGGGCGCGTTAGTGCACCGTAACCCACGGCGCCCCAACCAGCTCGCCATCAGCTTCCCGCGGCTCCTGGAGGTCCGCGGCCGGGACCTGGTCGTCACCGATCTCGACGCGGTCGACGGGACCCCGGTCATCGACCTGGCCCCCTACTTCCAGGAGATGGGCCCCCGCGGGCCCGTTCGTGAGCCGGCGTGGCTCCGGGAGATGCTCGGCGGCCACTACTGGGCTCCCGCCGACGAACGCGCCTGCCCGCCGGCGGCGCATCGTCGCCGTTCTGCATGGCGCCGTTCGCTGACGGGCCCGCACTGCTCGTCGGGGCGGTGATGACGGCGGCGTAGTCATGGGAGTGGTTGGCGGGCGGCATGGACCGCGGCCGCCTCCTGCCCGCGGCGAGCGCCTGGGGCAGTGCGTCTTGTCGGCGCCCTGCAGCGGTTGTCACGATGCACGGAGGCAGCAGTTCCCAGGGGCAGAGGAGGGTCACGATCTGTTCGAGGGTGCGGGGCCGGTAGAGGATGTCCGTCTCGGCGTACAGGCTGGCGAACTGCTCCATGACCTCGGGGGCCGTTTCGGTGGCGGCGTGGGTGAGGGACAGGGCGCTGCAGGCGGGGAAGCGTTCGCGCAGGGTGTTCATGACCGTGGTGGCCGTGGCATCGTCCATCCACTCCAGGAGCCCGTGGGCGAGCACACCGAAAGCCTCGGTGCGGTCGAGGTGACCGTAGGCGCCGGTCGCAGGGCGGCTGTGTCGCGGACGTCGGCGAACAGCGGGCGGGCGCAGGTCCGCGAGCAGAAGGGCCGCGGCCACCGCCATCCGTACCGGACTCTCAGTCGTGGCGATAGCCGTAGCGGGTCCAGTTGTCGAGGACGTGCTGCTGGAGCGCCGGCGGGTAGGAGCCGCGGAAGGACGCGGTGGTGCCGCGGAAGTCGTGGGGGAGGAGGCAGTCGGTGAGGGACTTGCCGCCCTTCCCCGCGCGGACCTCGTCCGGGGTGAGGTACGGGACCATCGGGATGCCCGGCGCGTCGGGGAAGGAGTGGTGGCCTGCTTCCGGGTGGCAGCGGGTGGCCATCGCCCACACCACTTGGTCGATGTCGGTGATGTCGATGTCGTCGTCGACCAGGATCACCTTGGGGACCAGCCAGCCGACGTGGGAGGCGAACAGCACCTCCGCCACCCGGTCGATCAGCTCTCGGCGCGTAAGCGCGAGCCGCCTCCACCGTTCCCGGTCGACGCTGACGACGATCCAGCAGGTGGCGGCTTCGTAGGAGCACCAGGTCAGGTCGATCGGCAGGCCGGCGGTGCGGAGCAGGTCGAGCGCCGCCGCGGAGATCATCGTGCCCCAGATGGTGTGGTTCTCCTCGGGAGGGAGTCCGGCGACGCAGACGGGCAGGACCGGTTCGTCGCGCCAGGTGACCGCCTCCACGCGGAAGACTGGCTGCTGCTTCCCTTCCGGGAACGCGTACCCGTGGTACTCACCCATCGGGCCCTCGAGCGCCGTCGCGTCGTCGTCGATGTATCCCTCCAGGACGATCTCGGAGTGGGCTGGGACGAGCAGGTCGTTGGTGCGGGCGCGCACGACCTCGACGGGGCTACCGGTGAGGGCTCCGACGTAGCCGTCCTCGCTGACACCGTCCGGCAGCGGCATCCCGGCCGCGGCCAGGGCGGCGGGCGGGGCGCCCAGCACCATGGCCCAGGGGGTGCGCTCGCCGCGCCGCCGCCACATCTCGCGGATCATGCCGATGTGCTGCTGGGGCATGGCCGGGCCGACAAGGGTCTGACGGTCGTGCAGCATCGTGCGGGCGACCGACCAGCTGGTCCAGGTGCCATCCGGGCTCCGTACGACATGAAAGCCGTAGGTGCCGAGGTAGCGTCCGCCGTCCTCCTGGTGCAGGAGGGGCACCGGGAGCGTCTCCAGGTCGACGGCGTCTCCGGTGCGGACGTTCTGCTGGCAGGGTCCGTCGGGGACGACGACCGGTGCCAGGGGCGGGGCGCTCATGGCAGCGACCAGGTGTTCCAGGATCGTGCGCGGGTCCGCGGTACGGGGCAGGCCCAGGTGTGTGGCGAGTCGGCCGTACCGGGTGCGGGGGTCGCGGTTCAGTCCGGCGGGTGCCCCGAGGATACGGAAGCCCGGGGCGGTTCCGCTGAGGGCGGTGAAGAGGGGGGCGGGGGCCTGTGTCTCGTAGGCGCGGCGGGTGATCGCGCCGACCTCCAGGTGCGGGTCGACGGTCTGGGCGATGGCCACGGCGTCCTCGTCTGCGAGGAGCCGGGTGAGGAAGGCGCGAAAGTCCAGGGCGGGATCGGACTGATTCATGGTGCCGGGTCGCTTTCTTCCGCCGCTCACGGGCGGCGAGGTTCGTGTGCGGAGGGCGGTGGGGTCGGTCAGGCGGTGCGTGCAGCCCGCATACCGCTCCAGCGGCGCGCGAAGGGCGCCTGGAGACCGAGTTGGTCGAGGATCCGCGCGACGATGTGCTCGACGATGTCGTCGACGTCGCGCGGGTGGTTGTAGAAGGCCGGCATCGGCGGAACGATCCGGACCCCCATGCGCGCGAGGGTGAGCATGTTCTCCAGGTGGATCTCGCTGAGCGGGGTCTCCCTGGGCACCAGCACCAGCGTCCGGTTCTCCTTCAGCACGACGTCGGCCGCGCGTTGCACGAGTCCCTCGGCGTAGCCGGCGCGGATGCCTGCCAAGGTCTTCATGCTGCAGGGAACGATCACCATGGCGTCGGTACGGAATGAGCCGGAGGAGATCGGAGCGCCCTGGTCCTCGGAGTGGTGCACGACGTCGGCGAGTTCGGCCACATCCCGTGCCGACCGGCCGGTCTCCAGCTCGATGGTGGCGCGCGCCCAACGGCTGAGGACCAGGTGCGTCTCGACGCCGGAGTCTTCCGACAGGCGTTCCAGCAGCCGCAGGCCGAGGACGGCGCCTGTCGCACCGGTCATGCCCACGACGATGCGCAGGCGCGGCGTCCCAAGGTGAGCGGCGTGGGCCGCCTGCTCAGAGGCATGGTGCTTTTCGGTCATGACGAGGGTCCTGCCGGTCCGGTCGATCCCCGTCGGTTTCGGGGATGCTGCACTGGTCACACTAGGTACGGCCACACGTCCGTCAGGGGTACTCTCGGGCAGACCATGCGCAGAATCGGACAAGACGGCGACATCGCGAACTTTCCCTTTCCCGTGACGCCGGGCGGCCCGCCGGGTGTCGAGGTCACCGACCTCGCGGGGTGGCGGAGGCGGGTCGAACGGCTGGGCCGGCCGGCCGGGGCGGCGGTCCGGCCCGGGTTCCATCTGTTGATCACGGTGCGTTCCGGTGTCCTCGACTGCGAGGTGGACCTGACCGAGTGCCTCATGGACGCCGGTTCCTGGCTGTGGGTGCGTCCGGGGCAGGTCCTGCGGCTCCGGGGCGACGGCTGTGGTGAGGACGTCGACGCCGCATGCGCGTCGGTGATCCTCTTTCAGCCGAGCTTCCTGGACAGCGCCACCGTCGCCTCGGCCCGACTGGACCGGAGGGCATGGCGGCTGCCACTCACGCCCCCATCCGGCCTGCGTGAGCCCGTGACCCGGACGCTGGAACTCCTGGAGAACGAGTACCAGGACCTGCGGAACCTGCCCCTCGACGCGCACATCGAGGTGGTCCGTCACCTGCTGGCCGTCCTCGTGCTCCGTCTCAGCCACCTTCCGGGCGGCCACCGCCGACACACGGCGGGGGACGACACCTTCCGTCGCTTCCAGCAGGCCGTGGAGAGCGACTTCACGCGCCTGCACCAGGTCGAGCAGTACGCCGCCGAACTCGGCTACAGCGTGCGGACGCTGACCCGGGCCAGCAACGCGGCGGTCGGACGCGGAGCGAAGGCCTTCATCGACGACCGCCTCGTACTGGAGGCCAAACGGCTTCTCCTGCATACCGAACTGCTCACCGCAGCCATCGGCGAGCGGCTCGGCTTCCCCTCCGCGACGGTGTTCTCCCGCTTCTTCCGCCAACGGACCGACGAGACGCCCGCAGGCTTCCGCAGCCGGGCCAGGGCCCTGCGCACTGGCACCGGGACGGGAGCGCTCTGAACGCCGCCCGGTTGGGACGCGAAGCCCTCGATCTCAGTCGAGTTGTCGACGATCCGGCGGTCTGGACGCCGAGGCATCGGATCGCCGGAACGCTCGACAAGGCGCTTCCTGAGCTGTTCGCGCCTGACTCTGACCAGCGGTCTGAAGCCGCCCGTCAGAGGCTGCGGCCGGAGTACTGATCGAGCGGCGACGGGTTGGGGTTCGTGGGAGGTTCCGTTGCGGAGCATGGCGAACAAGACGCCGGCCCCGCCTCTGGCGAGGCAGAGCAGTGCTTGGGCGTGGTGCTTGCCCTGGGCGATCCTCTTGTCGGAGTAGGCGTTCAAGCCAATCGCCAATCCGCGACTTGACCGTCTCAGCTTCCTCCTTGCTCGTGCAGAACACGGCGCACGAAGCGCACACCTCCGCCAATGGACAAGATCAGCCTTACTCTGGCAGCCCGCCAGAAAGGGCTCTGTCCTCTCTGCGGTCAGGCGCTCATCGTTGGGGCAGAATACGAGCCGGAAAGCCCACGCGAGTAGATCGACTGGTTCGACGCGATGAAGAAGCGGTTGCACAAACACCACTTCGCCTACCGACGAGACGGCGGATCTGATGAAGTCAAGAACCTTCGACTCGTTCACTCCGAATGCCATCAGCAGCTTCATGCACGAGATGGCATCAACAAAAAGCAGATTCTGTGAAGCCTTTGGGCTTGCTTGAGCCGTGGTGCCTGGAGACAGGCATGCCCGGTTCTGAGGGGGCCGGGTCATGGCAACATGACCCGGCTACCCGACCAATGGCGCGGTCTGGCCACCCGCTACGAGAAGACCGCCACGGTCTACCGTGCCGGTCTCCTCATCGCGGGCATTTTCCTCTGGTCCGCCCGCTGAAGCACAGGCAGCTCACGACCGCAGGCGCTCCCCTGAATCTGCCCCGCACGGGGGAGGGCAGTAGAGTCCCTGGTCATGGGGATGGGGACGCTGTGGCGCAGTGGCGCGAGTGGCCCGCCTGCCGTGCCTGACGCGTGCGGCGGCGGCCACCATGTCCTGCGTACCGGGCGCCTGCTCCTGCGCACGCCACGGGATGTGCTGGACATGAACATAGGCCTGGCGGTCTCATCGGACGCGGAGGCGCAGCGGTGGCTTGGATGGAGAGCCGAGTTCGTTCACGACGGTCCGGTCGCTGAGGCTCTCCTCGGTATTGCTGAAGATCGTCGTGATGAGGTGCTGCGGGCGCTGGGTTTTCGGATGCGGCGCGAACTGAGGCGGCCGTTCGTGCCTGCCGGCGAGCTGCCGAGGCTGCCCCTGATTGCCTTCCAGGTGGATTCCGGACGTGTGGCGGGAATGAGCTCGGTCGAGCTGGACACGAGGACGATCGGACTCCAGATCGCGCCGACCTACAGGGGGCACGGACTGGGCAGCGAGCTCGCCCGGGCGACGGCTCTCTTCGCCCACACTCACCTGGGGGTGGACATCGTGCGGGCCGGCACCGAGACGTCGAACAGCCGCTGCCGTCGAGCGCTTGGTGCGGCGGGATTCCTCCCGTGCGACGGCCCGGCCCGGCACACCCTGCCCGACCGGAGGGTCATCGAAGCGGTCTGGTACCAGCACGGCGCCAGCGACGCCTCCACCTGCGGCGGCTAGCGGCCCGGCTCACAGGGCACGTCCTGTCCCGTGGTGGCCTCACTGCGAGGGCCCGGTGCGACACGGGGAGCACGCCGGTTCGACCGACGTGATCGTGGACGTCCTCGGCTACTACACGCACTGACAGGACCGGTCCCATGGAGGGGTGGCGCACCGTCTCGCGGCGGTACGCCACCCCTCCGCCCTTTCCGTCACCGGCAGCCGGCCAGGAAGTCCCCACCGCCTTCTCGAAGCCTCTATGGGTCGCGCGCCTGCACGCGCACGCGGTATCCCGCTTTACCAGGGGCGATACCTCGTTGTTAGGGTCGGCCGTCTCATGTGCCGGGGGGTGCAGGGGTCACAAGAGTTCGGGGAGGAACTGAGTTGCGTCGTCACGTGTGGAAGAGAACGGGGCTGTGCACAGCCCTGCTGATGGGACTGGTGGCGGGACCGATCTCCGTCGCGCAGGACGCGGTGGCCGCGCCGGCGGAGTCTGTGTTCCAGGTGGACCGGTACGTGCCGCGCACCGTCACCCCGCTGGGCGCGGGAGTTTCCGGTGTGCTGTACCGCCAGGAAGGCACCGGCGGCCTGCTGTGGACCGGGTGGGACGGCCGGACGCGGACGGTCGACCTCGGCGGCGGGTCGCTGACTGGAGGCGACTACAACGACCCGTACCGGGGCTGGCTGCCGGCTGGTACCGACGTACTGCTCTATTCGCAGGACGGCGCGTACTGGCGGATCGACCTCGCCACCGACGAGCGGGTCACGTTCAGGTTGCCCGAGGGGCACATCCTCCAGGAGCGCGTCGGCGACATGGTCGTGACCAGCACGGGTCGCGCCGGGAGCTACGCATACCACCTGCTCAAGGTCGCCCCCGACGGTTCTGTCACGACGGTGGCCGAAATGTCTGGGCCGGCCGACGCCGATCTGTGGGAGCAGGTGGCCGCCGACGAGCGGACCCTGGTCGTGCTCTACCCCGGTGGCAGCGACAACACGAACTTCTTCGGCCTGATCGACCTGCGGACAGGGGCCTTCACACGCGGGCCGCGCGCGGACAGCGCCCCGCGCACCCAGGTCGTCCTCACCCAGGACCGTCTCGCCTGGGTCACGTGGGACGGCAAGACCCTCCGCTCCGTGCCGCGGGACGACCCGTCCGCCACACCGACGGACGTCGCGCTGACCCCGCCCGGCTCCGCGCGTCCCGTCATCGCGGCCGCGGGCGAGGATCTCCTGCTCACCTGGACCAGCCGCAACGCGCAACTGTCGGACGACCCCGCCGGTTTCCCCCTGCGGCGCATCGGCTACGACGGCACTCGTGCCACGACCCTCGTGCGGCATGCCGGAGGGGCCCTGGCCACCAGCGCCGACGGCGACGTCGTCGTCGCCTCCGGGGCCGACTCCGCCCACTGGGCCCTGCGGAAGATGACCACCGACGGCCTGCGGACGACCGACCTCGCCGCCGTCCCACCCGTGGCCGCCAGTGTCCATCAGGTGTCCCTCGCCAATGGCCTGCTGGCAACGCAGGAGTCCGACAGCGCCCCGACCGCCGGCTTCTATACCCGTACGATCACGGCCACGCCGGACGGCTACCGCGCAGGCGAGCCCGTCCGCCGGGACTGGGCCATGGGTTGGGGCCCGTGGAACACCGGCGACGGCCGGTCCCTCTTGGTAGACAACCAGTCCGGGCAGGTCGTCGTCCAGGCGATCGGCCGCGAGGACCAGAGCTACTTCCGTGCGCCCTCCGCGACGGGCACGATGGTTTCCGTCACCGGACGCTACGCCGTCGTCAACGGCCTGAACCCCGACCGCCAGTACGTCGGTGACGTCTCCGACGACGCGAGCAGCTACGACCCGATCCGCACGCGTCCGGTCACCGCCGCCTCCGTCTGGGGCACCACGTACTGGACACCGGCCGGCACTCCTGGCGTCCTGTCCGCCGACGACCTGAAGACCGGCGCGAAGACCACGCTGAACACGGGCGCGCCTTGCGTCCCCAAGGACCTCCAGGCCGTGGGCCGCTGGCTCTACTGGTCCTGCGGGCCGACCGGCCCGGCCGGCGTGTACGACCGCACGGCGAAGAGGAACACCGCGGTCCCGGCAGGCGAGGCCCTCCTTGGCGACGGCTACCTCGTGCGCCACGACAAGACCGCCGGGCAGCTGGCACTTACCGCGTTCCGCGACGGAACGGCGGTCACCCGGGCCGTCGGCAGTGTCCCCACGTCCAATGCGTTCCGACGCGGCGTGGAGTGGACCGTCGACAGGTTCGGCGGGCCCCTCGCCTACGTCGATGCCGAAAGGCGCATCCACATCGTGCCGAGCGGCGTCGCCGCCGAGCCCTTCACCCTCGTGCAGGCCGCGGTGACCGCGCAGCAGCCCGTGTCGGCGTGGCAGCACTGGCGGCCCCGCTGGCTGACCTCCCGCCCCGCGGGCACCTGGCAGGTCGCTCTGCGCAACAAGCGCACCGGCGTCCTCGTACGCACCCTGAAGGGCAGCGGCGACGGTGCGACGGGCGGCGCGGTGACCGTCGACTGGGACGCACGGGACGAGCGCGGCCTCGGAGTCGAGAACGGCGACTACACATGGACGATGACCGCGTCCCCCGCAGACGGCGTCGGCGCCCCGCTCCAGCAGTCGGGCGTCGTGCGTCTTTCCGGCAGCACGGTAACGACCCCGGCGGGCACCTACGAGCCGCTCACTCCGACACGGCTCCTCGACACCCGCGCCGGGCTCGGCGCACCTAAGACTAAAGTCGGCCCCGGCCAAACCGTCTCGCTGAAGATCGCGGGCGTCGGCGGGGTGCCGTCGAGCGGGGTCACCGCCGTGGTCCTCAACGTGACGGCGACGAACCCGACCGCCGCCGGTTTCGTGTCGGTGTACCCCTCGGGCACCGAGCGGACCTCCGCGTCGAACCTCAACTTCGTCGCCGGACAGACCATCGCGAACGCCGTGGTCGTCCCCGTGGTCGACGGCAAGGTGGCCCTCTACAACCGTGCCGGCTCGGTGGACCTGCTCGCCGACGTCTCCGGCTACTTCGCCGAGGGCGATTCCGGCTCCACGTACCGGCCCGTGACCCCGGATCGGGTCCTGGACACCCGCTCAGGTCTCGGCGCGCCGAAGGCCAAGGTGGGCGCCGGCCGTACGGTGAGCGTGCAGGTGGCCGGTCGGGCCGGAGTGCCACAGAGCGGCGCGACCGCGGTCGTCCTGAACGTCACCGCGACCAATCCGACCGCCACGAGCTTCGTGTCCGTCTACCCGTCGGGCACTCAGCGCACCAGCGCGTCGACCTTGAACGTCACCGCCGGCCGCACCGTGCCGAACCTGGTGACCGTGCCGCTCGTCGACGGCAAGGTGAACCTGTACAACCACAACGGCTCGGTGGACCTGCTCGCCGACGTCGCCGGCTACTACACCAAGGACTCTGCGGCCGAAGGTTCCCGCTTCACCGCGGTGGGGCCGGTCCGCGTCATGGACACCCGCGCCGACCTCCCGCTGGGCACCGGCTACTCGGGCATCGGCCCCGCAGCGACCAGGTCACTGGGATTCCTGGGCCACAACCAGGTTCCGGCCACCGGAGTCAAAGCGGTCGTACTCAACGTGACCGCAACCGCCCCGACGGCACCGAGCTTCGTCTCGGTCTACCCGTACGGGACGACCCGGACCTCGGCCTCGAACCTCAACTTCATCGCAGGCCAGACCGTGCCCAACCTCGTAGTGGTGCCCATCGCCGACGGATCGGTCACCTTCTACAACCACAACGGTGAGGTCCACCTGATCGCCGACCTGGTCGGCTACTACCGCTAGTCTGCAACGGCCTACTCGCCAGTGTTCGGAGTCGATTACGACGCAGAGGAAGAAGACGGCGGGGCGACTAGGTACGGCAGGAGGGTCCGCGCTGACTGTCGTCGCCGTGGACCCGCGGGATCTCCGACGAGGGTTACGTCGCTGCTCATTCGAGTCCGAGGTCGGCCAGCAGCCGGAGTCTGTCGGGGGTGAGTTTGGCCCGGCGGGGCTTGGTGTTCGACAGCCGGATACCGAGCTTGACCTCGGTGCCGTCCTCAAGCCGCTCTACGTGAGCCCTGGGACCCGTCACAGAGCCGGTGCGGGCCTTGGTACTGCGCGAGGGGCCGCGACGCCCCGGTCGAAGGCATCCGAGCGGGCCGTGGAAGGCTTCGCGGGCGCTTGCGGCTCGGGCGGGGGGATGTCCGGTTTGCCGGTTTCGGTGAAAGTGGTTCGGACGTTGTTGGGTGTGGGATGGAACTGCAGGTCACGGAGCCTGCTCCCCGCGCAGGTGGGGATGGTCCCGACAGTGTCCACTCGTCCTCGGCTGGCGGCATCTGTTCCCCGTGCCTGCGGGTGGTGGTCCTGGGTGGAGCTTCACTTCGTCATCCTGGCCGGGCTGTTCCTCCCGGCATGCGGAATCTGTATAGGGCTCGCGTGTGGATGGTCCCTCAGTTGGCGGGTTGGAGGGTCGTCCGTACCCTCTGCTTCCTGGGTTCTGTGGTGGTTCGTCTTTTGTGGTTTGTGTGGGGGGTGTTGTTGTGGTGTCAGCTGGTGTTGTGGGTGGTTGTTTTGCGTTGTTGTCATGGGGGTGGGGTGCTGGGGTAGTTGACGGTGGGGGAGGGGCTGTGTGTCTGGTTTCGCGGTTTGCCTGTGTCCCGTAGGGGGCTTGTCTCGCTCCTTGTGATCTTGAAATTGGCCTAGACAATGGTTCCTTTGGCTCCACTCCGAGACATTACGCAGAGTGATGCTGCTTCATTGCCCTCAGACCGTTCTGCAGCGACGTATCGTGGCCGTTCTGTGTGTACAGCAGGAGATGCGTGGGGCCTGTGCCGGCCCCGCAGGGGCCCGGACCACCCCCTATCGACGCACCGTCAACTCCCACTGTAACCAGTCGACTTATCCCATCCTATCGCGCCGCCGAAGGCGGCCCCAGCGCCACACAACCCCACACCCACACTTCTCCACCCACCCCCACCATCCCGCAGGCACCGAAGGTGACTGCCCCTCAGCCAGCTTGGCGCCGCGCAGCGGCGCAGCGCCATTGGGAGTGACGCAGTCACAGATAGGTAGAGCACACCACTGAAATACAGTCACACACAATA
>NZ_JBFBNW010000033.1:0-58765 GCF_040683955.1 Streptomyces sp. NPDC093111
TCGGTGAGGGCGCCTACAGACGTGTCCCGGCGGCGACACGACTGGCAGAACACGCCCGCCTGCGGGACGCGACGGCGGCCTTTGAAGCAAGGCCTGGCAAGGTTCCGCAAGTCCGGCCGACCACGGCGTAGCGATGCGACGGGAACGGCCCTCCCGGAGTCGGCCCCCGTGCAGCGGCAGCCATCACCCGGCTCAGGCATGTTGGCCTCGTGCGGGGAGGGCATGCTGCGAGGCAACGGCTGGGAACGGACGCTCCTCCTTCCCTGCATCTCAGTCCAGTCCGCTGCGCGGCGCCAGGGGAACCGGGGCGATGTATCCATAAACCGGACTTATGGCGCCTGTGGTACGGAGTCGGGCGCACACCGCCAGCGCGCGAATGTCGGCATGGACCATCCCCTCGGGAAGGTGCATGCGCCCCACAGCCTTGCCGGTGTACCCCAGCCCGAGAACTGGCCAGCAGGAGCCGAAGGCCCGTCCAACGGATGCGGAATTGATGGTGCGAGTGCCCCGGTATTTGATGCCCAAGCCAGTCTGGCGATCTTGCTCAAGCACACACGCCCCTGCCAAGCCTGCACAGCGCACCCCGAGCCGAACCATGAGAGCGGGAAGGCCGACACAGCGGGTGATGCGGCCACCCGATCCGGATGGACGTCAGGGCGGGCCGGCGAAGCCGCCCAGGCAGACGATCGATCGCCGTGTGGACGGGGGGAGCGTGCCCTCGAATCACCGTCATCCGAGGCTTCCAGCAGGCGACGCCCTCGAGCGCGCGTGGGTGAACTGGACCCCCGCGCCACGACGCGCCGAGCGGGTCCCTGCCAGCGGGCAGCGGCCACGAGGTACACGTACGGCGAGTCATAAGTTGGGCATGTGAGGTGAAAGGTCGGGCGGGCCTACTCGTGACGGAACGCCCCGGTTGAGACTGATGGGGACGTAAATCGCGTTGAACCGGGCCCTTCTGAAGGGACGGGACCGGAGTGACGTATCCCTGCTTCCGGGCAGAGCCGCTGTCCGACAACGCCGGCTGGGGCGCGGAAGAGGGGACGAGGCCACCGCTTCCTCGCCGAGCACCCAGGAGCCTTCGCGCTGGGCTTGCTGGCGGTCGCACTGTACGTATTGCTGGTCGCCGCCTGGCTGACCGCCGCTACCCACATGCCTCGGGGCTACGCAACGGTACGGTCCTGGCCGCATCGGGGAGCCCCAACCGACGACGGCCCAGGCAATCCGAGGCCCCGCAGCCGTCCAGCACCTCACCTAGGAGAGATATGCCTCCCTCACGACGGACATTCATCGCCGTGGGCGCGACCTGGGCCCTCATGGCCGCGGTGCCGGGTTGCCGACGCGCCCGGCCGGATGGCGAGACCGAGCAGCGTGACCTGGATCCCGTCGCGTTCACTCGCAGGCTCGCGATACCGCCGCTCGCGGCATCGACCGTCGAAGAGGACGGTACCCGTGTCTTCGATCTGCACATGCAAGCGGGCGAAACAGAGTTCACTCCCGGGCGCAAGACCACCACCTGGGGCTTCAACGGCTGCTACCTGGGACCCACCTTGCGCGCGACGCGCGGCGAGACGGTCCGGGTGCGCGTGACAAACGGTCTTGACGAGGATTCGACGGTCCACTGGCACGGCATGCACGTACCGGCGGACATGGACGGCGGCCCTCACCAGATGATCCGGCCCGGCGGCTCCTGGGCGCCGCACTGGACGGTTGAGCAGCCGGCTGCGACGCTCTGGTACCACCCTCACCCGCACGGGGCAACTGCACGGCATGTGCAACAGGGGCTCGCCGGAATGTTCATTCTCGACGACGAGGCCTCGGGACTGCGGTTTCCTCACACCTACGGCCGTGACGACGTGCCGTTGATCGTGCGGGACGTACCGTTCGGCGGCACGGGGTCCGGCGCGGGACGCAACGAATCGGGCGGCACGGCCTTCCTCGTCAACGGCACTCTCGAACCACATCATGAAGTACGCGACGAAACCGTACGGTTGCGGCTCCTCAACGCATCCGCCTCCCACGTGTACTCCTTCGGTTTCGCCGACAAGGACTTCATCCTCATCGGCACCGACGGCGGCCTGCTCACCGCACCGACACCCCTGGAGATCCTGCAACTGTCGCCGGGGGAAAGAGCCGAGATCATCGTGCGCATGCGCCCCGGTGAGCGCAGCGTCCTACGTCACTCCTCATCGAACCCATCCAGGGGCAACCGGCCGGACGCATCCAGCCCCGGCGTGCTGGAGCTTCGGGCAGCTGCCGAACTGCGGCCCTCTGCGACACTGCCCGCGAAGATGGCGCTGCTGGATCTCCCGCACGCGAAGGACTCCTCGCACGAGCGGGACTTCGTCTTGAGGATGCCGGGTATCAACGGAGGTTCGATGGACATGGCCCGCATCGACGTCTCCGTCGTGCGCGGCACGACGGAGACGTGGATCGTCCGCAACGAGGACGGTATGGCGCACAACTTCCACGTGCACGACGTCCAGTTCAGGGTGATCTCGGTCAACGACGAAGATCCGCCGCCCGAACTGAGGGGTCCGAAAGACACGGTGTTTGTGCCGAGCGGGGCGTCGGTGAAGCTGGTGGTGCGGTTCCAAGGGCCCGCAGACCCGAACACGCCTTACATGTACCACTGTCACCTGTTGCCCCACGAGGACAGCGGAATGATGGGCCAGTTCGTGGTCGTGGAAGCGAGCAGCGATCCACCGTCGACCTACCCGTGATCCCTTCGGCCGCACATACCGCCGAAGGGCAGGCCCAGTCTGCGAGCAGGTTCGTCACTGTGGTGACGCAGGCGTGCGCGGTGCCGACGGATACGCCGAAACCGGCCGCGATCCTCGCGAGGCTGTCGTGGCGGCGCAGGTACACCAGAGCGACGAGTGCGCGCTGTTGCGGCGGGAGCTTGCACCGCCGGTCACCCTCAAGGGTGTCGATGAGCATCCTGCCGCACTCGACCAACCCGTGTGGGAGGTCGAGTGCGGCAGGCTGGGAAGCCAACAGGGCGCCCCGGCCAGTGGGTTGAGACGTCGAACACCCCCTCAACGGCAGCTGAAGGAGTCACCGGTAGCCAAGTTCTCGAACGTGAGCGTGTCGCCGCTCTCTCCTGGGCGGTGGTCAGCGTCGATCGGGAGCCCTGGGCCCCGGCACTCGCGGGGTGCAACTTACGAGCTGGTGCGTGATTGGGGTGGAAGGGTGGCCGCGTGAGGGTGGGATGATCCAGCCTGTGGTGATCACGGTCGACCGGCGGATTCTCGCGCATCAGCTGTTCACAGGGATCTCCCGGCAGCATTTGGCCTGCCTGGTCGAGGAGTTGGCCGGACCGTGGCAAGCCGTGGTCGAAGGTCGTCGTCACGCGGCACGCGGTGGGGCAAGGAAACGTGAGACGGGGGCCGGTGCCCGCCATCGGCTGGTGTTCGTCGACCGGCTGGTCGTCACGCTGATCCACCTGCAGCACGATCTCCCGCACTCCGTCCTCGCCCTGTTGTTCGGCGTCGACCGCTCCACCGTCACCCGTGCGATCGGAGAGATACGCGGGCTCCTGGCCGAACGTGGATGCGCGGTCCCCGACCGTCCTGGCCTGCGGCTTCGAACCCTGACGGATGTGTTCGCCTACGCCCAGGCCGAAGGCGTCGAGCTGCGTCTGGACGCCACCGAGGTCCAGGTCCGTCGGCCCGCGGCCGGCCGCGGCGGACGCCGGGCATTCGTCTCGGGCAAGAAGAAGCAGAACACAATGAAGGCCACCGTCATCGCCGACTCTCAGGGCCGCACACTCTGGACCGATGCCCTGCGTCCAGGGCGGATGCACGATGCGACCGCTGCCCGCAACGAGGGCATCGGGACCTGTTTCCAGTACTTCCCGGACGCGGAAGTATTTCTGGACGACGGCTACCTCGGCCTCAGGCGCGACCATCCCGGCCAGGCGATCACACCGCCCAGAAAGCCCAACAAGATCGCTTTGCCACACGTACACGCAGCCAGAGAAGAGGCCCGGCACCGCCACTCATCGAAGCGCATCACCGTCGAGCACGCGCTCGCCGACCACAAACGCTGGAAGCAGCTGACCCGTTGGACCCACCGACGCGAAGCTCTGCCTGACACCTACCGGGCCATCGCCGGTCTCGTCTCCGACCGCGCCGCCAACGCCTGACCACGACCCCGATCAGGCAACCACGCCTCCACCCCAATCACGCACCAGCTCGTTAGAGGCCCTGACACAATGAGGTAGTCACCAGCAGGCGACGCACTGGGTGAGGTCTTCCGAGAGGACGATGGTGAAACGTCTCTGCGATCCAGTGAGAGCCGCCATGTAGACCCGAGCTGTTCCTGCGGCCTGGAGCCCGGCGATGGCTTCCTCAAGTCCGGGCCGAGGTGTGACGCCCGTGTCGACCATGACTTCGTGGCGCCAGGACCAGATGTCCCAAAGCTGTTGCGCGGAAGCCGTTTGGTTCAGGAAGACCTCGAAGTCCGCGCCTGCCTTCAGCTCGGCCAAAGCTGCGCGTGCAGTGATGCAGCCATCCTGGGAGAGTACGGATTGCAGGGCGTCGCGGTTCATGCGATCAGTTTGCCGGGCCGGCCAAGGACAGCACCTGGCGGTGAGTGATCAGGCAGCACGCGAGCTTGAAGAAGGCTTCGTGGATGTCGGCTCGGCGTTCCCAGCGGACGCGGAGTCGTCTGAAACCGTGGAGCCAGGCGAAGGTGCGCTCGACCACCCATCGGTAGGCGCCCAGGCCGCTGCCATGGGCTGTGCCGCGCCGGGCAATGACGGGGAGGATCCGACGGGCCCGGACCTGGTACCGGTAGATGTCGTGGTCGTAGCCGCGGTCGGCGAAGACCGACTGAGGCTTGCGGCGGGGTCGCCCGGGCCTGCCCCGGACGGCTGGGACCGCATCAAGCAGGGGCATGAGCTGGGTGACATCGTTGCGGTTGTCGCCGGTGAGGATGACGGCGAGCGGGGTACCGTGGCCATCGGTGATCAGGTGGTGCTTGGAGCCGGCCCGTCCCCGGTCGACTGGCGATGGGCCGGTCTGAAGCCCCCTTTTAACGCCCTGACGTGGCTGGAGTCGACGACCGCCCGGGACCAGTCAAGCCGGGCGGCGGCGTTCAGCTCGGCCAGCAGCACCTCATGCAGCTGCTGCCAGACCCCGGCCTCGTTCCAGTCCCGCAGTCGACGCCAGCACGTCATACCGGACCCGAAGCCGAGCTCCTGGGGCAGGTGTTCCCAATGGACGCCGGTATGCAGCACGAACAGGATCCCGCACAGCACCTGCCGGTCCGGGACCGGCTTGCGACCCGGGTACGTGAACCGCCTCTCCCGCTTCGGCAGGAGCGGCTCGATCCGCTCCCACAGGTCATCCGACACGATCCACGGTGAAGCCCCCATGGCCGGACAACGCCGAATCCGACGACCGGACACGGCCACCAGGAACGATCCACCTCATTGTGTTGGGGCCTCTAAGAGGGCGGCGTTCGGTGAAGTGCTCAATCGGGCTGTGGAGAGAGGGTACTTCGAGCGGAACCCGCTCAACGGTGTCAGGTGGAGCCCTCCGACCGTCAACGAGGAGGTCGATCCGGCTGGCGTGCCCAACCCTGGACAGGTGGCGCGACTGCTTGCGGCGGTCGCGGGTCTCCCTGGACGCGGCCCGCACCTGGAGGCGTTCTTCGGCTGCATGTACTACGCGGCCATGCGGCCGGCTGAGGTCATCAATCTCCGCGTCGAACAGTGTCACCTGCCGAAGTCGGGATGGGGGCTGCTGAATCTGTCTGGGGGTGTCGTCATCGCGGGTAAGGACTGGACCGACGACGGCAACGTGCACGGCTACGGCTACGCGGCCCGTTCCCATCCCACCGCAGTTCGTACGGGTGCTCGCCGCGCACATCGAACGATTCGGCGTGGCACCAGACGGTCGGCTGTTTCGGAACGGGAAGGGGAACTATGTGGATGCGGCGGCATACGGCGTCACGTGGGCGCGGGCGAGGGAGTGCGGCCTGACACGCCTGGAGCGCGCCTCAGGTCTGGCCAAGAGGCCCTACGACCTTCGGCATGCCGGGATCTCTTTCTGATGTACTCCGGCGTCGATCCGGCCGAGTGTGCCCGCCGGGCCGGCCAGAGCATCGAGGTCCTCTTACGCTTTTACGCCAAGTTCCTGGACGGGGTCCGGGAGCAGGCCAATCGCCTCATCGAGCAGTCGATGGAGGAATGGGAGCGCATCCACTGAGGCGGGACTCCCGCCGGTGGACCGAGCTTGGACCGGAAATAGACCGGAACAGCTTGTCAGAAGCGGGATACCAGTGGGATAAACCGGGAGTTCCGACGCAAGTCGGCCGCTGCGATGGATGAGGCTGCCGAGAGGCGCCTGACGGGCAAAGCGCAGGTCAGGCGCCACTTTTCGTGCCCCTAGAAGAAGCCGAGCTTCTTCGGCGAGTACGACACGAGAAGATTCTTCGTCTGCTGATAGTGGTCCAGCATCATCTTGTGGGTCTCGCGGCCCACGCCCGACTGCTTGTAGCCGCCGAACGCCGCGTGGGCCGGGTACGCGTGGTAGCAGTTGGTCCAGACGCGGCCCGCCTGGATGGCGCGGCCCGCGCGGTAGGCGGTGTTCGCGTCGCGGGTCCAGACGCCGGCGCCGAGGCCGTACAGGGTGTCGTTGGCCGTGCGGACGGCGTCGTCGAAGTCGGTGAACGACGTGACGGCGACCACCGGGCCGAAGATCTCCTCCTGGAAGATCCGCATGTGGTTCTCGCCCTCGAAGATGGTCGGCTGGACGTAGTAGCCGCCCTCCAACTCGCCGTCGTACGAGAGGCGCTGACCACCTGTCAGGATCTTCGCGCCCTCCTGCTGGCCGATCTCCAGGTACGAGAGGATCTTCTGGAGCTGGTCGGCGGACGCCTGGGCGCCGATCATCGTCGCCGTGTCCAGGGGGTGCCCGGGAAGGATCTGTTCCGTGCGGGCCACGGCCGCTTCCAGGAACTCGCGGTAGTGACCGCGCTGGATCAGGGCGCGGGACGGGCAGGTGCAGACCTCGCCCTGGTTGAGGGCGAACATCGTGAAGCCTTCGAGGGCCTTGTCGCGGAAGTCGTCGTCCGCCGACCACACGTCGTCGAAGAAGATGTTCGGCGACTTGCCGCCCAGCTCCAGGCTGACCGGCTTCAGGTTCTCCGCCGCGTACTGCATGATCAGCCGGCCGGTCGACGTCTCGCCCGTGAAGGCGATCTTCGCGACCCTGGGGGAGGACGCCAGGGGCTTGCCCGCCTCCTCGCCGAAGCCGTTGACGACGTTCAGGACGCCCGGCGGCAGCAGGTCGGCGACCAGGCTCAGCCAGAAGTGGATGGAGACCGGGGTCTGTTCGGCCGGCTTGAGGACGACCGCGTTGCCCGCCGCGAGCGCGGGGGCCAGCTTCCACACCGCCATCAGGACCGGGAAGTTCCACGGGATGATCTGCGCGACCACGCCCAGCGGCTCGTGGTAGTGGTACGCCACGGTGTCCTCGTCGAGCTCGCTCAGCGCGCCCTCCTGGGCGCGCAGCGCTCCCGCGAAGTAGCGGAAGTGGTCGATGGCGAGGGGGATGTCCGCCGCCAGCGTCTCGCGCACCGGCTTGCCGTTCTCCCAGCTCTCCGCGACGGCCAGCGCCTCCAGGTTCGCCTCCATCCGGTCCGCGATCCGCAGCAGCACCTGGGCGCGCTCCGCCGGTGCGGTGCGGCCCCAGCCCGGCGCCGCCGCGTGCGCCGCGTCCAGCGCGCGTTCCACGTCCTCGGCCGTACCGCGGGCCACCTCCGTGAACGCCTTGCCGTCGACCGGGCTCGGGTTCTCGAAGTACCGGCCGCGCGCCGGGGCGACGTACTCACCGCCGATCCAGTGGTCGTAGCGGGGCTCGTACGACATGATCGAACCCTCGGTGCCGGGTGCGGCGTAACGGGTCATGGGCTGGGCCTCCTCGTACCGCGCCGGCCGTCCCTGGCCGGCTGTGCTCAGCGGCGAGTCTGCGCGGTCCGACGTTGCAACCCCGTTGCGCCCGCCGACAGTTCGGCGTCCAGCGCGGTCAGCCGCGCCCGTACGGCCGGAGCCTGCGCCGTCGGTACGGCCGCGGCGAGCGCCCGCCACACCGCCACGTCGTCCTCGCCCCAGGCGCTGTACGCCCAGTCCGCGAGCAGCCCCGGATCGGCCCGGTCCACCAGCGCCGCCCGCAGCCGCCCGGCCAGCCGGTCCCGGAGCCGCACCACCCCCGGGGCCCGCGAACCGGGCAGCAGCGGCCCCGCGTACTCCCCGAGCGCCGTCGCCACCGCCCCCGAGGCGAGCCGCCGGTCCACCGTCAGGAAGTCCGCGTCGACCTTCCCGGTCAGCCGGTACGGGCGAGACGCCAGCAGCTCCGCACCGAGCAGCCCCCGAAGCCGCGACATCTCCGCCCGCAAGGTCACCGGGGTCACCGACTCGTCCTCGTAGAGCAGCGTCAGCAGTTCGTCACCGCCCACCCCCTCCGGCCGGTGGGCCAGCACCGTCAGGATCTCGCTGTGCCTCCGGGTCAGCCGCAGCCGCCGCCCCGCCGACTGCCACAGCGCCTCGTCCCTGCCCAGCGCCGAGAGCCGTGGCCGCGCCCCGGCCGGGGCGGGGGACAGGAGCGCCAGCTGCGACTCCGCCGCCCGCGCCACCGCCTGCACGAACGCCAGGCTGTGCGGATGCGCGAGCCCGTCCCCGCCCGTGATGTCCACCGCGCCCAGGAGCCGCCCGCTGCGCGGGTCGTGCACCGGCGCCGCCGCGCACGTCCACGCCTGCGCCGGGCGCTGGAAGTGCTCCGCCGCGCACACCTGCACCGGCCGGTCCACGGCGAGCGCCGTCCCCGGCGCGTTGGTCCCAGCCGCCGTCTCCGACCAGCGCGCCCCCGGCACGAAGTTCATCCGGCGCGCACTCCGGAGCGTCTCAGGGTGCCCCTCCACCCACAGCATCCGTCCCGCCGCGTCACAGACCGCGATCAGATGCTCGCCGTCCCGCGCGTACGCCCCCATCAGCTCACGGATCACCGGCATCGCCGCCGCCAGCGGATGCTCCTCCCGGTGCCCCGCCAGCTGCTCCTCGTCGAGCTCGACCCGCGCCGCGCCGTCCGGGCTCACCCGCGCCCGCACCGAGCGCCGCCACGACTCGGCGACCAGCGGCCGCACCGGCGGGACACCGAGCGGCCCCCCGGCGGTGAACGCCTCGTGCGCCCGGCGCACGGCCCCGGGGCCCGCCCCGGCCGCCCCCGCCGTACTCGTCACCGCACCGCTCAACTCGGCCTCCCCGGCTTGGCCGTTCGCCTCGTGGACGTCATCGTCCTCGCCATCGTCGTGCGCGCGCGAGGCGCCGACAAGCGTCCGCGTCACCTCGCATATGCCCCCTGTCCGGTACCCGTCACGCGGACCGTCACGTACAGTGGTGCCGGGCCGTGACTGGCGCTTGAGGTGGATCACCACCGGGGAGCGGCCCGGCGGACGCGCTCACCGGCGCGGTCGTGTCGCGGTCGCGCGCCTGGGCATCCACCGGTCATCGTCGACGCCCAGGAGTGGCCCATGTCCACCAGCACCGCCCGCCTCATGGACGGCACCGCGCTCGCCCGCCGCACGGTCGAGGAGACCGCCGTCCGCGCCGCCGAGATCACCCGCCGCACCGGCGTCACCCCCTGTCTGGCCACCGTCCTCGTCGGCGCCGACCCGGCCTCCGTCACGTACGTCAAGATGAAGCAGAACCGGTGCGCGAAGGCCGGAATCCGCTCCAAGCACGTCGAGCTGCCCGCCGAGACCACCACCGAAGAGCTGGTCGCGGCGATCACCGCCCTCTCCGTGGACCCCGAGGTCCACGGCATCCTGCTCCAGCACCCCGTCGGCCCGCGCATCGACGAGCGCGCCGCCTTCGAGGCCATCGCCCCGGAGAAGGACGTCGACGGCGTCACCATGGCCTCCTTCGCCGCCATGGGCTTCGGCCTGCCCGGCTTCGTCTCCTGCACCCCCGGCGGCATCATGCGCCTGCTCGACGCGTACGAGGTCGAGCTCAGCGGCAAGCGGGCCGTCGTCGTCGGCCGAAGCGCCATCCTCGGCAAGCCGGCCGGTCTGCTGCTCCTCGGCCGCGACGCCACCGTCACCTACTGCCACTCCCGCACCACGGACCTCTCCGCGGCGATCCGCGAGGCCGACATCCTCGTCGCCGCCGTCGGCAAGCCGAACTTCATCAAGGGCGAGGACATCAAGCCGGGCGCCGTCGTGATCGACGCCGGCTACAACCCGGGCAACGTCGGCGACGTCGATTTCGCGAGCGCCGCCGAGCGGGCCTCTCTCATCACGCCCGTGCCCGGCGGTGTCGGCCCGATGACCATCGCCGTCCTGCTCGCCCAGACCGTCGAGGGGGCCGAGCGCCAGCTCGGGCTCTGACTTGTACGGAGCGGGGGCCGAGGCCGTTCGAGGTGCCGGTGGCGCTGCCGGTGCCGGCACCGGTGCCGGCGGCGGTTCGAACAGCGGCCGTTCGAGGCGGCGACGGTTCGAGGCGGCGACGGTCCGGGTGGCGGCGGTCCGGGTGGCTGTCCCGGTTTGCGGTGGGGTGTCCGTTGACGCCGCCCCCTGACCGCCGGTCGCCGCCGTCCGTGCCGCCCGCCTCGGGGGCGTGATCAGGGTCTCGCCCCAGCAGCGGGATTGTCACGGTTCTGTACGAGCGGAGCCCAAGTCCCGGATATCGCTCGCCACATGGGCGATGCCAGGTGAACCTGTTCCCTATGCTCCACCCGCCGACGGCACCCCCGTCCCGCGGCGCCCGGGACCCTCGACGGCCGGGCGCCGGCGTTCTGCTCGTCGCGGCGCTCGCCGCGGTCCTGCTCCTCTCCGTCGCCCTGACCGCGCGCGGCGGCACCGACGCCCGCGCGCCCCGCGCCGTCGGCTCCGCGCGCGCCGGCGCGGACACGGCGCCGCCCCCGGACGCCGGACCCGCCGGCGGGCGTGCCGACACGCCGTACGACACGCCCGGTCAGCACCCCTCCGCCCAGGGCGAGAGCCCCTCGCCCCTGCCGACGCGCACGGCGGCGGCGACCCGATCGGCGAAGCCCCGCCAGGTCCGCACGGCCTCCTCGTCACCCAGCGGCTCCGGCTCCGCCGCCACGCCCACGGCGACCGGCCGGACGCCCGCGCCGACACGGACCACGCCGCGCCGCTCGACGGCGCCCTCGGGCACCTCGTACGAGCGGCTGCGGGTCGGCGAATGCTTCGACATCGACCGCGACGCGCCGGGCACCGTCGTGCGACGCACCTGCGACACGCCGCACGACGCCGAGGTCGTCGCCCGGCTGCGGCTCACCGGCAGGTACGCAGACGACGGCGCGGTACGGGACGCCGCCGCCGACCTGTGCCGGGGGCTGCTCCGCCGCAAGGCCGCGGACCAGCCGCTCGGGACCCGCTGGACGACCTTCGTCCAGTACCCGTACCGCACCAGCTACCTGCTCGGCGACGACACCGCCGTCTGCAGCCTCGCCGCCCCCTCCGGCTCGGGCCGGAAGCTGACCGCGCCGCTCCAGTGACACCGCCCGGCGGCGGCCCCCGTCAGGGCGCCGCCGCCACGGCCGCGAGCGCCGCCGCCGGGTCCTGCTCCGCCGGTCCCGCCGGGCTCCAGCGGCCGTGCTCCTTGCGGTACGGCCACCAGCGGCCGTCGACCCCCAGCCGCAGCTGGGCGTCCGCCCCGGCGACCGTCCAGCGGGCGGCGCCGACGGGCCTCAGCTGGGGCCGCTCGCCGTCCTCCCATGCCTCCGCGAGCTGCGCCCCCGCCCGTGCCAGCGCCTCGGGAGCCGGGACCCGGTGTTCCTCCAGGACCTCCAGCGCCGCCGCGCCGCCGAACCGCCACGCGCGCACCGCCAGGTCGAGCTCGGCCCGCCCGCGCCCGGAGCCCTCGGCGAGTCGCGCCGCGATCCGCGACACGGGGTCGCCCGCGGCCAGCCGCACCGCGTCCTCGGACGGCGAGAGCCGGGCCTCGTCGACGGCACCGGTCAGCATCCGCAGGGCCCTGGCCGCGGCGTCCGCCGCCAGGAACTCCAGCGCCGCCGGGTCGATCCCGGGCTCAGGGCCGTCCTCGGTGTCGAGCGACGGCGGTTCACCCGGCGCGGCGGGCGGGACCGGCGGGTCGGGAAGCGGCGGCAGGATGCCCCCGGCCGCGAACGCCTCCTCCGCCGACACGCCGGTCGTGGGCGACCCGCCGGACCGGCCGCCCGCGTCCACCGCAGCCGACCCGCCCGAGGCGGCGGACCCGCCGGACGCCCCCGGCACGGCAGCGCCCTGGGGCCCCTCGGCACCGGCGGCGCGTGCCGCGCTGCGCTCGTGCAGCGCGTCGATCAGGGCCCGCTCCCCGCGCCCGCGCATCAACAGGAGCACGAACGGATCCTCGTCGAGCAGCCGCGCCACCTGGTAGCACAGCGCCGCCGTGTGCGGGCAGTGGTCCCACGCCTCGCAGCCGCACTCCGGCTCCAAGTCGCCGACGCCCGGCATCAGTTCGAGCCCGGCCGCCGCCGCGTCCTCGACCAGGTGCGGGGGCAGCTCCCGGTCGAGCAGGGCCGCGATGTGGCCCGCGCTGTCCGCCGCGAGGTCGAGCAGCCGGTCCCACTCCGCCTCGGACAGCTCCTGGAGCAGCACGTCGCTCCGGTAGGCCGTGCCGTCGCGGTCCTGCACCACGGCCGTGATCCGGCCCGGCCGGACCGACACCGCACCCACCGCCCCCGCCCGGGCGTGTCGCCGCCCCTGCTTCAGCTGCTGTCCGTCGAGCGCCGTGTCCTCCAGCGCCTGCAGCCAGGCCCGGCCCCACCAGGTCCGGGCGAACACCGAGCCCCGCACCGGCGGCAGCGCCGCGAAGGTCCGCTCGTCCTCGGTCCCGTACTCGCTCATCGTCCGTCCTCCCCGCGCAGCCGCACCAGCTCCGCGAGCTCCGCGTCCGTCAGTTCCGTCAGGGCCGCCTCGCCGCCGCCGAGCACGGCGTCCGCCAGCTCGCGCTTGCGCTCCAGCATCTCCGCGATCCGGTCCTCGATCGTGCCTTCGGCGATCAGCCGGTGCACCTGCACCGGCCGGGTCTGCCCGATCCGGTAGGCGCGGTCCGTGGCCTGTGCCTCCACCGCGGGGTTCCACCACCGGTCGTAGTGCACGACATGTTCGGCCCGGGTCAGGTTGAGCCCGGTGCCCGCCGCCTTCAACGACAGCAGGAAGACCGGGACCTCGCCGGCCTGGAAGCGCTCGACCATCGCCTCCCGCTCGGCGACCGGCGTGCCGCCGTGCAGGAACCGGGTGGGCACGCCACGCCCGGCGAGGTGCGCTTCCAGGAGCCGCGCCATCTGCACGTACTGGGTGAAGACGAGGACGCTCGCCCCCTCCGCGAGGATGGTGTCGAGGAGCTCGTCGAGCAGTTCCAGCTTGCCCGAACGGCCCTCCACCCGGGGGCTTTCCTCCTTCAGGTACTGCGCCGGGTGGTTGCAGATCTGCTTGAGGCCGGTGAGCAGCTTGACCACCAGGCCGCGCCGCTCCATCCCGTCGGCCTCGGCGATCGCGGCCAGCGTCTCGCGGACCACGGCCTCGTAGAGACCCGCCTGCTCCTTCGTCAACGCCACGGCCCGGTCGGTCTCCGTCTTCGGCGGCAGTTCGGGGGCGATCCCCGGATCCGACTTGCGGCGCCGCAGCAGGAAGGGCCGCACGAGCGAGGCGAGACGCTCGGCCGCCGCCGGATCACGGCCGCCCTCGACGGCCGAGGCGTAGCGCGTACGGAACGCGCCGAGCCCGCCGAGCAGCCCCGGCGTCGTCCAGTCGAGGATCGCCCACAGCTCGGAGAGGTTGTTCTCCACCGGCGTGCCGGACAGCGCCACCCTCGCCGCGCCCGGGACGGTGCGCAGCGCGCGGGCGGTCGCCGAGTACGGGTTCTTGACGTGCTGGGCCTCGTCCGCCACGACCAGGCCCCACGCCCGCTCGGCGAGTCGCGGCGCGTCGAGCCGCATCGTGCCGTACGTGGTGAGGACGAACTCGCCGTCGGCGAGGGCGTCCAGGTCGCGCGCCGGGCCGTGGAAGCGGCGCACCGGCGTGCCGGGGGCGAACTTCTCGATCTCGCGCTGCCAGTTGCCCATCAGCGAGGTCGGGCAGACCACCAGGGTGGGACCGGCGGAATCCGGGTCGGTCTGCCGGTGCAGGTGGAGGGCGATCAGGGTGATCGTCTTGCCCAGGCCCATGTCGTCGGCGAGGCAGCAGCCGAGTCCGAGCGAGGTCATCCGGTGCAGCCAGCCGAGGCCGCGCAGCTGGTAGTCGCGCAGGGTGGCGGCGAGCGCGGCGGGCTGGGCGATCTCCTGGGCGTCGCCCTCCGGTTCGGCGAGCCGGGCCCGCAGCCGCTCCACCCAGCCGGTCGCCTCGACCTCGACCCGGCGCCCGTCGACCTCGGTGGTGCCGGTGAGCACGGCGCCCAGCGCGTCGACCGGGGTGAGCTTGTGGTCCTGGTACGTACGGGCCCGCCGCAGCTCCTCGGGGTCGACGAGCACCCACTGGTCCCGGAGCCGTACGAGCGGCCTGCCCGCCTCGGCGATCCGGTCGAGCTCGGCACGCGTGAGCTCCTGGTCGCCGACGGCGAAGCGCCAGTCGAAGGAGAGCAGGGCGTCGGCGGACAGGAACGAGGGCAGGGCGTCCCCCCGGTCGCGCGCGCCGCGCCCGTCGCGCGGCTCGCCGGAGTCGTCGAAGTGACCCGTGCCGGGGGCTTGTTCGTCTCCTGCGTGCGTGCCCGGCGGGCCGATGACGGCGCGGGCGGTGAGCCGGTTCGCGAGCTCGCGCGGCCAGTGGACGCGGACACCCGTGGCGGCCAGCGCGCGGGCCGCGGGACCCAGGAGCTCCGCGATCTCCTCGTCGGCGAGGTCGACCGCGTCGGGGACGGCCGCCGAGAGCAGCGGAGAGAGCGCGGGCCAGGCGCGCGCCGCCCGGCGCAGCGCGAGCAGGGCGTCCATCCGGGCCCGGGGCCCGAGGGCGGCACCCGCCGGGGACACCCCTGCCCACACCTCGGCCGCGTCCGCGACCAGGGTGGGGTCGGCGACCGAGTGCATCTGGAGGACGGCGCGGAAGGCGGGGCCGGGGGAGGCGACGCCGGTCCCGGTCTCGGCGGGCTCCACGGTTCCCGAGAGCTCGGCGGACCGGTCGGCCGCCTCCGCACCCACCAACTCCAGCCGCAGCGACAGGCGTACGCCCGCGTCATGACCCGCCGCCACGTCCGCCGCCCAGCCGCGCTGCCGCGGGAGCTCCTGCGGCTCGTGGCTCTCGTCGGCGGCGAAGGCGGGGCCGCCCGCCGCCAGGGGCGCGGCCGGGGTACGCGGCAGCACGTCGGCGACGGCGTCGGCGAACGCCCGCAGCAGGCCCTCCTGTTCGGGGAGAAGCAGCGGCTCGTCCTCCGCGCCGGCCGCCAGCGGTACGGCGTGGGCGGCCGGCGGCATGGAGGCCGCGAGGTCGCGCAGCGCGGCCAGCTCCTCGGGGCCCAACGGCCCGGCCCGCCACGCGTCGCGGTCGGTGGAGGTGAGCCCGGGCAACAGCAGGCCCCGGGCGACCAGGCCGAGGGAGAACAGGGCCGCCGCGCCCCAGAACGCGGCCGCGGGCGAGGCGTCCTCGGCGGACCGCGCCCGGACGAGCACGGGCAGGGCCTCCCGTACGGGCAGGAACAGCGCGGGCACGGTCCGCGGCAGCACGTCGTCGTCGAGGACGGTCAGTTCGGTGGCGGCGGCGTCCGCCGGGGGTCGGAACTCCGGTCCCCAGAACGCGATCCGCCCCGCGCGAGGGGGGTCGGAGGGGAGGAAGACGGCGGAACAGCGGCCCAGTTCATCGGGGGACGAGGGAGCCGGGGACAGAGGCGACGGAGACGAGGACGAGGATGACGGAGACGAGGACGAGGACGACGGCGAGAGCGGCAGCGACAACGCATTCCTCAAATTTGACTACTGGTGGGTCGAGCGGCCGAGGGTACCTGAACGCGCCACCCTCACGCGTCGATCGACACCGTGATCTGGATCACCCCGGCGCGCCGTGGTGGGGAAGGCCCCACCCTCACCCCAGGGGCGCCCCCCGAACCGGCCCGGGTGGTGACGCCATGGCCCGGACCGATCACCGATCCGTAGGTTTCGAGTGGCCGCCACGACCCCGCGCGGCGACCCCTTCCAAGGACCCCGGAGCCCGTCATGTCCCAGGCCACCGCGACGCTCGCCGCACCCCTCGCGGCACCCGACCCGCGCCCCGCCCGCCGTCAGGGCGGGGGCGGCGGAAGCGAGTTCGCCCCCCTGCTGCGCACCATCAAGGAGCAGGGGCTGCTCGAACGCCGGCCCGGCTGGTACGCCCGGGGCATCGCGGTCAACCTGCTCGGCATCGCCGCCGTCGTCACCGGCCTCGCGCTCATCGGCCCGTCCTGGTGGGCACTGCTCCTCGCGGTGCCGCTCGCGCTGCTCTCCGCCCGTGTGGCCTTCGTCGGCCACGACGCCGGCCATTCCCAGATCACCGACCGGCGCGGGCTCGGACGGGTCATCCAGCTCGTCCACGCCAACCTGCTCCTCGGCATGAGCCGCGAGTGGTGGAACGACAAGCACAACCGCCACCACGCCAACCCCAACCACCTGGACAAGGACCCGGACGTCGCCGCCGACATCCTCGTCTTCGCCGCGCACCAGACCGGCGGACGCACGGGCCTGCGCGGCTGGCTCACCCGCCACCAGGCCTGGATGTTCTTCCCGCTGACCACCCTGGAGGGCATCGCCCTCAAGGTGTACGGAGTCCAGGCGCTGCTCGCCCAGGACGGCCCCTACCGCACCCGCCGTGAGCGTCTCGTCGAAGGCGGCCTGCTCCTCGCCCACCTCGCCGGATACGCGGCGCTGCTGCTGACCCTGCTGAGCCCGCTCCAGGCCCTCGCCTTCGCGCTGATCCACCAGATGCTCCTCGGCGTGCACCTGGGGATGGCCTTCGCCCCGAACCACAAGGGCATGGAGATGCCGAACGCCCACCCGGACGGCGACTCCTGGGGGCACCTGCGCCGCCAGGTGCTGACCTCGCGCAACATCCGCGGCGGGGCGCTCACCGACTGGTTCCTCGGCGGTCTCAACTACCAGATCGAGCACCACCTGTTCCCCAGCATGCCGCGCCCGCACCTGCGCCTTGCCCAGAACGCGGTGCGCGCGCACTGCGCCGAGGTCGGCATCCCGTACACGGAGACCGGCTTCGTCGCCTCGTACCGCGAGGCACTCGGCCACCTGCACGAGGTCGGTGCCCCGCTCCGCGCCGAGGAGCGCGTCGCATAAGGTCGGGGCGCGCGACACCCGAGGAGAGGGGAGCTCCAGGTCATGAGCGGTACGAGCGGTACGAGCGGTGAGCACGAGGTCGACCAGGCCGACCAGGCCGACCAGGCCAACGAGGCCGGCAAGGCCAAGGGCGCCGGAAAGGCCAAGGAAGCCGGGGAGGCCGTGGTCACCACGGTCAGCAGCAACGGGGTCTACTCCTTCACCAAGCCCAACCGAGAGAGCGTCACGCTCCTCGCCGGGCTGGGCGTGGAGGGCGACGTGCACGCGGGCGTCACGGTCAAGCACCGGTCCCGGGTGGCCAAGGACCCGACCGTGCCCAACCTGCGCCAGGTCCACCTGATCCACGCGGAGCTCTTCGACGACGTGGCCCTCGCCGGTTTCGAGGTCACCCCCGGCGCCCTCGGGGAGAACATCACCACCCGGGGCATCGACCTGCTCGGCCTGCCGACCGGCACCCGGCTCCACCTCGGTGCCGAGGCGGTCGTGGAGGTCACCGGACTGCGCAACCCGTGCGCGCAGATCGACACCTACCGGCACGGACTCCTGAAGCAGGTTCTCGGACGGGACGAGGAGGGCCGGATCGTCCGCAAGGCGGGCATCATGTCGGTCGTCCTGGCGGGCGGCGAGGTGCGCCCCGGCGACACGATCCGCGTCGAGCTGCCGGCGGAACCGCACCGCGCCCTGGAGATGGTCTGAGCGGTGGCGGAGGGTCGGTCTGGCGGTCGGCCCCGTGGCCCGGCGGCCTGGCGGTCGGCCTGGCGGTCGGCCCGGCGGCCGGGACGGTCGGGAGGCGGCCGGGACGGTCGGGATGGCCGGATGGCCGGATTCCGACCGGTTCGCGTGAACCAATGAATACTTACTGGTAACTTGCGCGAGTTGATCAAGGTCGGGGGGCCGTTCCGTGGTGCCCTCCGGCCTGAGCCACTCCCCATTTCAAGGAACCACATTGGCACGCACCGTCCGCACGACGGCCCTCGCCCTGACCCTCTCCTTCGCCCTGCTGCCCGCCGTTCCGGCGACCGCCGCGTCCCCGGCGCCCGCGCCGCCGGCCGCCGCGGCCGGGTCCGCCACCCCGCACCTGGACGCCGTCGAGCAGTCCCTGCGCCAGGTGTCCCCGGGGCTGGAGGGCTCCGTCTGGGAGCGCACGGCCGGGAACCGGCTGGGCGCCTCCACCCTCGGCGGCTCCGACTGGCTGCTCCAGACCCCCGCTTGCTGGGGTGACCCCACCTGCGCCGACCGCCCCGGCTCCCGCCGTCTCCTCGAGAAGGTCCGCGAGGACATCGCGCGGGCGCGGCAGAGCGTCGACATATCCACCCTCGCCCCGTTCCCCAACGGCGGCTTCCAGGACGCGATCGTGGCGGGCCTGAAGGAGGCGGCGGGGAGGGGTGACCGGCTGACGGTGCGCATCCTGGTCGGTGCCGCGCCGGTCTATCACGCCAACGTGATCCCCTCCGCGTACCGCGACGAGCTCGTGGCCAAGCTGGGTCCCGACGCCGCCCGCATCACCCTCAACGTGGCCTCGATGACCACCTCGAAGACGAGCTTCTCCTGGAACCACTCCAAGCTCGTGGTCGTGGACGGGGAGACGGTGATCACCGGCGGCATCAACAGCTGGAAGGACGACTACCTCGACACCACCCACCCGGTGAACGACGTCGACCTCGCCCTGTCCGGACCGGCCGCGGGTTCCGCGGGCCGCTACCTCGACACGCTGTGGGACTGGACCTGCCGCAACAAGAGCAGCTGGAGCAGCGTCTGGTTCGCCTCGTCCAACGGCGCGGACTGCCTGCCCGCCCTGCCCCGGACCGCCGCCCCGGCCGGCGGCGGTGACGTCCCCGCCATCGCGGTCGGCGGCCTGGGCGTCGGCATCCGGCAGAGCGACCCGTCCTCGGTGTTCACGCCCGTCCTGCCGGACGCCTCCGCCGCCAAGTGCGGGCTGACCGGCCGCGACCACACGAACGCCGACCGGGACTACGACACGGTCAACCCGGAGGAGAGCGCCCTGCGCGCGCTGGTCGCGAGCGCGACCGAGCACGTCGAGATCTCGCAGCAGGACCTGAACGCGTTCTGCCCGCTGCTGCCCCGTTTCGACATCCGGCTCTACGACACCCTCGCGGCCAAGCTGGCCGCCGGCGTGAAGGTGCGCATCGTCGTCAGCGACCCGGCCAACCGGGGCGCCGTCGGCAGCGGCGGCTACTCGCAGATCAAGTCGCTGTCCGAGGTGAGCGACATCCTGCGCGGTCGCCTCAAGGCCGTGACGGGCGACGACCGTACGGCTCGGACGGCCATGTGCCAGAACCTCCAGCTCGCGTCGTTCCGCGCCTCGTCCAAGGCGACCTGGGCGGACGGGAAGCCGTACGCCCAGCACCACAAGCTGGTCTCCGTCGACGACGCGGCCTTCTACATCGGCTCGAAGAACCTGTACCCGTCCTGGCTCCAGGACTTCGGCTACGTGATCGAGAGCCCCGCCGCCGCACGACAGCTCGCGGACGGCCTGCTCGCCCCGCAGTGGACGTACTCGCAGGAGACCGCCACGTACGACTACGCGCGCGGCGTCTGCCAGGGCTGACGGACCGCGAGGCGTCTGCCGGGCTGACATACAGCCCGGCACCGGGGCGTCCCACGTCGTCCCGGACGCCCGGGGCTGCCTGGACGACCCGGCCCTTCCGGTCAGCGCCTCCGCTGACCGGAAGGACCCACCAGGAGCGCCTCGGAGACCAGGCGCACACCTCGGGAGAGCCGCCCCAGCTGGTCGAGCTCCATGGCGTACATCCTGATCGCGTTCTCGATGACGACCTCGGCCACGCCCATCCTCGGCAGCTCGGCCCGGCTGGTCTGGAGGGCGGCCCGCACTGTGCGTATCTCCTGCTGGAGCTGCAACTGCACGTGCCGGGTCAGTACGGCGGGGTGCCGGGTGAGGGTCGCGTAGCCGCCGTAGCGGGCCGGGAGCAGGTCCCGAAGCCATCGGGTGGCGGTCCGTTCCCAGTCGTGCGTGCCGGGGGCCTTGACCTGGAGGGGCCAGTCGGGGCTGTGCGTGAGGGTGGCCGTCTGGGACATTCTCGTCACTTCCGAGGGGTGTCGAAGCTCTGATCGAGACAGTGAGGCAGGCGGCCTCGGCCCAGGGGGGGTTGGCCGAGGCCGCCACGGGCGTTCCTCGTGATCCGCCGGCCTTGACCGTCACCCGGTCGCACCGCGAGGAGGTGCGGTGCGCTGGGTGGCTGATTCGACGAGGACATGGGGTCGTCCTCCCTGGCTCCTGGCGGATCCGGAACGCCGGAGTCAGTAAATATATATACCGTCGAGTACGCAAGGGTATGAAAAATTTCATGCATGCGGCGGTGCTGTATATCCCTCTGCGGAGAGCGCCGCCCGGCCTGCCGGGAGACGGCCTCCGCACCCGCCCGACCTGCTGTTACAGGAAGAATCCGTGCTGGTCTGCGACCTGCTCGTACTGTTCGAGGCGGGCCTGGGTGCGCTCGGGATCGGCGTCGGCCATGGCCTGCAGCAGCGCGGCCGAGAGCATGCCCGGAGCCGCGTACGAGTCGAACACCAGCCGCGAGCCGGTGCCGGCGGTCAGCACCACGTCGGCCTCCTCCACCAGCGGGCCGACCGTCGGATCGGTGATCAGCACGACCCGTAGGCCGGCGCTGCGGGCGGCCCGGAGCGCGGCCAGGGTCTCGTGGGCGTGCCGGGGCATGGCGAAGGCCAGCACCCAGCCCCCGCCCGCCGCCCGGGCCTGGAGCAGCGCGTCGAAGGCCACGCTGCCGCCCCGGGTCACCAGGCGCACGTCCGGGTGGATGCGGCGGGCGGCGTACGCGAAGTACTCCGCGAGCGAGACCGAGATGCGCAGGCCCAGGACGGTCAGCGGGACCGAGCGTGCCAGCTCGCGGCCGATCTCCAGGACCTGGTTCGTGTCGGCGAGGAGGCGCCGGACGCTCTCCAGGTTCTCGATCTCCGCGTCGACGGCGGCCTGGAGCTCGTTCTGCCGGATCTGCTCGCGGCTGTCGGGGGTGCCCGCCACCGCGCTGAGGGCGATGGGCTGGAGCACGTCCCGCAGGGCGGGATACCCGCTGAATCCGAGGGAGACCGCGAAGCGCGTCACCGACGGCTGGCTGACGCCGACCCGCTCGGCGAGCTCGGTGATGGAGAGGAAGGCGGCCTCGGTGAGGTGGTCGATCAGGTACTGGGCGATCCGCCGCTGGCCGGGGGAGAGCCGGCGTCCGTCGAAGAGCGCGAGCAGCCGGTCGGCGGGCGCCTTCTCCTGCTCCGGCGGGTTCCCGCCGGGCGTGATCGCGGCTGCCTGTGCGCGTGCCTGCTGCCCCGATGACACCGGCGGACCTCCCTCTCACGTCGCTCGTGTTCCAACATAGCCCACGCCCCGCAGGCGGATGATCATTGCGCCGTGCGGGGCGGTGCCGGTGCTCCGCCCCGGACCTCGCCTGCCGGGGCGGTGCCGCGCTACCGGGCCACTACCCCTCTACGGAGCAGGAGTTGACCACGTCGCCCGTCGCGGGCCGCGCGATCACGTGGTCCGCCGGAGGGGTCGCGCCCGCCTCGACCCAGCGGGTCAGCGCCGTGAACGCCGAGCGGTAGCAGGGCAGGATCGGACGCAGCCTGTCCGGGTACGTGTCGTACAGGCCGTCCGTGTGCGTGCCGTCCTGGACCGTGTAGAAGCGGTGCAGCGCACCGCGCCCCCGGCCGTCGATCATCCGCGCGTACACGTCCGAGTCGGTGGCGACGGGCAGCAGCGTGTCCAGGTCGCCGTGGAGCGTGATCAGCGGCTTGCCGATGCGGCCGGTCAGCGCGACCTTCGCGACCGCCCTGCGGACCGCCGCCGGCCGGGCCGCGTAGTCGTACGAGGCGTCCGACGCGCACGGCGCGAGGATCTCCGGCACGGTCGTGCCGGCCGTCGCACCCGGGCACTTCGGGTCGTACGTGGGGTCGAACTCGGCGCGGAACATCTTCTGCGTCAGACCCCAGTACGCCTTCTCGTGGTACGGCCACAGGAAGCGCGAGCCGGGCGCGAAGCCGGCCCGGATCAGGTCCTCGTCCGAGGCGGTGCCGAAGGTGCGGGCCACCGTGACCGGCAGGCTCGTCAGGAGGTTGGGGCCGCGGGTCGTCCACAGCACGCCCTCCCAGTCCACGCCCCCGTCGTACAGCTCGGGCCGGTTCTCCAGCTGCCAGCGGGTCAGGTAGCCGGCGTTGGAGATGCCTGTCATGTACGTGCGCCGCGGCGCCTTCCCGTAGCGCTGGCGCACCGCCTTCTTCGCTGCCTTCGTCAGCTCGGTCACCCGGCGGTTCCACTCGGCGACCGCGTCGCCGGGCTCCCGCCCGTCCGTGAAGAAGTCGGCGCCCGTGTTGCCCTTGTCGGTGGCCGCGTAGGCGAAGCCCTGGGCGAGGACCTGGTCGGAGATCAGGGCGTCCGAGGAGTACTGCCGACGGGTGCCGGGGGAGCCGGTGACGACGAGGCCGCCGTTCCAGTCGTCGGGCAGCCGGATCACGAACTGCGCGTCATGGGCCCAGCCGTGGGTGGCGTTGGACCGGGAGTCGTCGGGGAAGTAGCCGTCGATCTGGACCCCCGGGACACCGGACGGGTTGCGCGTCCCCTTCGCCGACAGCCCCGCCTGGTCGGCCAGGTCGGTGTACGGGGTGCCCGCGAGCCCCGCGGTCGTCAGATCGGTCAGGCAGGCGGACTCCTGGTGCTCGGCGCCCGGCACGGCCAGGCGGTCCTGGTGGGCGCAGTGTCCGGGGACCCGGGCCCCGGCGGGAGCCGCGGGGCCGAGGACGGTCAGCCCCGTCAGGAGCGCGGCGAGCAGTGGAACGCCTGGGGACAGGCGCATGGTGGGCCTCCGGTGGGACGACGGTACGGATGCCCGGCGCCGCACGGACGAGCGCCGGGGCACGCCGTGGCGCGTCGGCGTACACCTCGGCGTGCCGCCACATCGTGCGCGGGACGCCGATCACCCGACCATGGGGCCGGGCCACACCTCGGACCGCCGTGCCATGTGGCGCTCGGGGCCCTGTCCCGCTGCCTGAGAGGGCCCCCGCGGGAGGGGCCGGGCAGGGAGCCTCCACGAGGGAGGCGCCGAAGGACCTACGAAGGCCGGACCGCCATCGCGTCGAGTGCTTCGAGCAACGCGGGCAGTTTCGGGCCCGGGGTCACCGGGAGCACCTCGTTCGGCTCGGCGTCGAGGAGGACGAAGGCCATGTCGCCGGTCCGTGCCACCAGCGACCAGCCGGGCCCGTCCGCGCGCAGCGTCCGCGTGTCACCCCCGGCGAAGCTGGACCGGACCCGTCCGACGGGCGGCGCCTCCTCCAGGTAGGCGTCGAGCTCGGCGAGCGCCCGGCGTACGCCGTCGCCGGGGGCGGCGACGGAGGTCCCGGCGGCCTGCCCGTCCCCCTCGGCCTCCCGGTCCCCCTCCTCGGCGGAGTCCATCCGCCCGCGCCACTCGGCCCACTGGAGGGCCACCATGTCCGCGCCGAGCCGCCGCTGGGCCGGCCCCCACGCGCCCTCGTCCGGCGGCGCCAGCGGCGCCGGGGCGCCCTCCTCCGGCTCCGGGTCGTGGGGTGCGGGAAGGCCCTGCGCCGCCGCGGCGACCGCGAGCGGCCAGCCGGGGAGCGCGGAGACCACCGAGCGCTCGTCGGGGGAGAGGTCGTACTCCATCCCGCAGTCCCAGGAGGAGATGGCCACCGCCACGAGCGACACGTCGTCGACGATCACGGTCCACCGGGCACCCGTCCCGTCCTGCCCGAGGACGAGCCCGTAGCCCTCGGCGTACGGTTCGAGCCCCAGGGCGGCGCAGGCCGCCGGGTAGTCGTCCCCGAGCACGGCGGGAAACCGCGCGGGCGTGAGCAGCGCCGCCGTCAGCACGAACAGCGCGTCGTCGTCGCCGTCCGCCGCGCCGGTCACGGCGGATTCCGGTTCACCCACGGCAGCCTCCCCATCTGGTCGTCGGCGCACCCTAACCAGTGAGTAACCCGCCCGTCGAGAGCTGTCGCCGGAACATCCCGACGGGCGGGTGGGGGCGCGCGGCGTGCCGCGCGCCCCTCGGGTCAGCCGCGCTCGAAGACGGCCGTCAGGGTGTGGCCCTCCTGCTCGAAGAGGATCGCGGTCTCGCCCTTGGACCGGTCCTCGTCGCCGCCGTACGGCTTGCCGTCGAGCAGCCAGTCCTTGAACACGTAGCCGGGGGCCGGGGTGGCCGTGGCCGTGACGGTGTCGCCGTCCGAGTAGGGACCGTCCTGGGAGAGGGCGACCGTTCCGCGGCCCCGCTCGACGACGTCCAGACGGTGCCGCTTCTGCTCGAACAGGGCGGTGAGCCGCATGTCGTCCGTGCCGACGTCGAGCGCGATGGTGTCCTCGTCGCCCGCGTTCGAGCCGTCGAGGACCCAGCCCGCGAAGTCCCAGCCGGGCGCCGGGACGGCCTGGTAGAGCAGGTCGGCGCCTTCCAGTTCGGCGCGCTTGGCGGGGGCCTTCTTCACCGTGCCGCTGCCGGAGGTCGTGGTGGTGACCGTGGAGGTGGGGGCGGTGCCCTTCTTGAACTGGGCGACGAGGGTGTGGTCGCCGGCCGGGGCGCGGAAGCCGGTGGCACCGCCCTGGGCGGCCTTGCCGTCCAGCTTCCAGCCGGAGAAGACGTATCCGCTGTTCGCGGCGGCGTTGTAGGTGGAGCTGGTGCCCTGCGGGTACGGGCCGGGCGTGCCGGCCGTCACGGTGCCGGCGCCCTGCGGCGCGACCGAGGTCGTCACCGCGCACAGCGCGTCGGAGGTCTTGGCCGCACGGTAGGCGGCGACGGCCTTGCCGGTGCGGCTCAGCACGTCGGTGCTGTCGGCCGAGTCGGGCTTGCCGAACGGGACGCCGAGCGGCAGGCCGCGGTAGGTCTGCTTGGGGTTGCTGAAGCGGTTGATCCGCGTGCAGACACCCTTGGTCGCCTTGCGGCAGCTCGACTCGTACGCCATCAGAGAGGACCACTCGCCCTTGGCCGGGAAGTAGCCGGTGGCGCCGTTCTCGGGCTGCACGGGCTGGGTGACGCGGTCGTGGTCCGCACTCAGGTTGTGCCCGATCTCGTGGCCCATGGAGAAGCGGGCGATGGCGCTCTTGCCGACCACGGAGTAGCCCCAGGCGGCCGTGGAGGGCCCGGGGTCGGGCGGGGTGTAGCCCAGGCCGCCCGCGGCGCGGCCCGCCGCGATGACGGAGACCAGGTCGGCGCCGTACTGGTCGCGCAGCTGCGGGATGTTGTCGGCGACGCCGTCGGTGGGCGTGGCGACGGCGGAGAGCAGGGAGTTGGTGACGCCGTCGAGGGAGGCAGAGACGCTCGCCAGCGCGGTGCCGACCAGCCGGACCCGGGTCTTCACGCCGCTCTCGGCGAAGGCCTCGTTGGCGAGGGCGATGCCGCGCGCGGCGGCGGCCTTGATCTGCGCGTCGCCACCGGCCTCGGTCCGGGCGCCGGGCGTGTAGCCCACCAGGACGTCGACCAGGGAGTAGCCCTGACCGGCCTTGCAGGCGGCGGCCGCCCGGGCGGCCTCGTCGGAGGAGAGCACCGCGCCGGCGATCGCGGAGTCCTGGGCGGGCCGGCCGCCCGTGACGGGCCGGGTGGCCGGCGGGACGAGGACGACCGGTTCGTCCTCGTCGGTGAGCGGGGTCGTCTGCGTGACCAGGACCCGGCCCTTGGCCAGCGACTCCACCGCGTACAGGTCGCCGCCCATCATGAACTGGGCGCTGAGGATCTCGTTGCCGGGCTGCCGGTCGCAGCCGCCCTCCAGGGTGAGCACGACGTCCTGGTCGGTGGTGCCGGTCACGGTGCCGTGCCAGACCAGCAGCGAGCCGAAGGTGCTCCGCTTCGTCTCGACCGCCTGCACGGTGACGTCGTCGAAGAGCGGAAACGTCACCTCCTGCCCGTAGGCGCTGCCGCAGATCGGGGCGAGCGCGGCCGGCAGGACCCGGGCCACCCGGTGGCGCACGTAGTCGGCGCCGAAGTCCTCGGCGGCGTCGCCCTCCTCGTGGGCGGTCCCGGTGCGGCCCCCGGCCGGCCGGCCGCCCGTACGGTCCGTCGGGCCGGTGCTGAACACGCCCGCCGCGACGGCCGCCCGGACCTCCCGGTCCCGGGCCGTGGCCGCCCCGTCCCGTGCCGCGCCGTCCGCGGGGGGTGCGAAACCGGTGAGGGCGGTCGTCCCGAGGACCATCGCCCCGAGCGCCGCGCCGCTCGTCCATCTGTTGCGGGCCATCTGTCGCCTTCCTGCCGTCCTGCGGCGCGACCGCATGGCCGGGCCGCGTTCCTGTCGGATCGTCAGAAAGGCTTCCTCGCGGCATAAGTGTGATCACCGGATCGGGTGGACCGTCACTCCGTCACACCGCCAGTCACTCCGAACGGCGTACCGCGAGGGCCAGGTAGCGGTCGTCCTCGTCCACGTAGCTGCCCAGCTCCCACCCCGAACCGGCCAGTACGGCACGGAGGTTGGGCTCGGCGCGGAGGTCGTCGGGGGTGATCCGGCGCCCGTGGCGGGCGGCGAGCGCGGCGCGGCCGATCGGGTGGAAGAGCGCGAGCCGTCCGCCGGGCCGGACCACCCGGGCCAGCTCCCGCAGGTCCGCGACCGGATCGGCGAGGTGCGAGATGAGCCCCGCCCCGAACACGGCGTCGAGCGCCCCGGCGCGCAGCGGCAGGCGGGCGACGTCCGAGAGGAGCAGCGTGGCGGCCCGCGCGCGCCCGGCGCGTACCGCCTCGCCCAGCATCTCGGGGGTCAGGTCCGCGCCGATCACGGTGCCCGTCGGGCCGACCGCCTCGCGCAGCGGGGGCAGTGCGCGGCCGGTGCCGCAGCCGGCGTCGAGCACCGCGTCGCCGGGGCGCAGCCCGAGGTCGGCGACGGCGGCGGCGTAGGCGGGGCCGTCGTCGGGGAACCGGGAGTCCCAGTCGGCGGCCCGTGCGCCGAAGAACTCGCGTACCTGTGTGGGGTCATCGCTCATGCGCCCCATGATCGCTTACCTGGCCGTCACCCACAGGCGTGAGGTTCCGCCCCGCGCGAGTGAACGTTCTGTGTGCACGTTCGAGTGCGCCGTGATCGTTCGGGAACATCTCTCTGTCATATTCCAACAGCTTTCGAAATGCGCCCCTTGTGCGCCCCTGGGGGCGCACTAGCGTCCCTGAGTCATGGGACACCTGGACCACGCCACCTTCGGCTGGCTGACCCCCGTGCTGTCGTACGCGATGGCCTGCATCGGCGCCGCCCTCGGCCTGCGCTGCACCGTACGCGCCCTCGACGCCACCGGCCGCTCACGGCGCAACTGGCTGCTCACCGCGGCCTCCGCCCTCGGCACCGGCATCTGGACGATGCACTTCGTCGCGATGCTCGGCTTCGGCGTGACCGGCACCGACATCCGCTTCGACGCCCCGCTCACCCTCCTCGGCCTGCTCATCGCGATCGGCGTCGTGGGCGTCGGGGTCTTCGCCGTCGGATACGGACGCGACAGCCGCCGCTCCCTCCTGATCGGCGGCCTCACCACCGGCCTCGGCGTCGCGAGCATGCACTACATGGGCATGGCCGCCCTCCGGCTGCACGGCCAGATCCGGTACGACCCGATGCTCGTCGCCCTCTCCGTCCTGATCGCGGTCGTGGCGGCCACGGCGGCCCTGTGGGCGGCGCTCAACATCCACGCCCCGGTGGCCGTGGCGTTCGCCTCGCTCGTCATGGGAGCCGCGGTCACGAGCATGCACTACACCGGCATGCTCGCCGTCCGGGTCGAGGTCACGCCCTCGGCGGCCCCCCTCCCGGGCGCCTCCGCCATGCAGTTCATCTTCCCGCTCGCCGTCGGTCTCGGCTCCTACCTCTTCATCACCTCGGCCTTCGTCGCCCTCTCCCCGACGGCGCGCGAACGCGCCGCCTACGCCTCCGCCGGCCGCCTCACCGAACCCGACGACCGCGCCGTCGACGTCGCACCCCCCGGCTTCCGCCCCGAACCACGGGACACCGGCGACACCGCCCCGTCCGGCCGCGCCTACCCGTCCGGCCCGGTCGACGACACCCCCGCGGACCCGCGACACGTGCGCGCCTGACGCGGCCCACGGCGCGGCGCGGATCGGATCGACCACAGGGGCGACCCGCGCCAGGGCCACCCCCTCGCGGGCCCCGCAGGGCCAACCAGCACGGGGCGACGGCGGCCAGGTCGCCGCAGACGCCGTCCCCGCACCGTAAGCCCCGAGCACCAGGCGGACCGCCCCTTACCGGCAGGCCGTGTACGAAGGAACGAGGAGGCCATGCGAACTCCCCGCAAGACCCCGGAGGCCGAGGCCCCGCCACAGGCGTCCACGGCGACCCGCGGACGCCGCGCGCACGCCGGACGGCCCGCCGACGAGACGGTACGGACCGAGCCCACTGGCGCCCGCCCGCCCACCGCGGTCCCGGCCTCCGCACCCACCAGCACCCGGGGCACCGGTAGCCCAGGCGGTTCCGGAGGACTCGGCGGTTCCGGGGTCCTCGGCGGCTCGGGCGGCTCCGGTGTCCTCGGTGGTTCCGGAGGCCCCGGCGGCCTCGGGTCGGGCGCCCCGGCGGGCGGTCACCTGCGCGGGCTGCGCCCCCGTACCGTCCGCGCCAAGATCGTCTCCCTCCTCATGGTCCCCGTCGTCTCCCTGCTCGCCCTGTGGGGATTCGCCACCGTCACCACCGCCCAGGACGTCGCCCGCCTCCGCCTCCTCCAGTCCGTCGACGCCGACATCCGGCAGCCCGTCGCCGCCGCCGTCACCGCCCTCCAGGACGAACGCCGGGCCGCCGTACGCCAGGTCGCGGCCCCCGGAGCCGGGCGCGCCGCCGAGCTCAAGGACCGGATCGCGCGCACCGACACCGCCGTCGCCCGGCTCCGCCTCGACGCCCGGCACACCGTCGGCGACGCCGGGAACCTTCCCGCGGACGTCTCCGGCCGGGTCGCGGCCTTCGTCGCGCGGGCCGAGGGACTGGGCCGCCTGCGCACCGCCGCGGTCGACGGCCGCGCCGACTGGGACCAGGTCTACGCCGCGTACACCTCCGCCGTCTCCGCCGGCTTCGGCGTCGACGGCGCGCTCACCGGCATCCAGGACCCCCAGGCCGGATCCGACGCCCGCGTCCTCCTCGAACTCGCCCGTGCGGGGGAGATGCTGGCCCGTGAGGACGCCCTCCTCGGCTCGGCCCACCTCACCGGGCGGCTCGACGGCGACCGCCTCCGGGCGTTCACCGGCGCCGTTGAGTCCCGCCGCGCCCTCGTCGAGACCGCCACCGCCGACCTGCCCGCGCCCCAGCGCGCCGCCTGGCACGACCTCACCGCCCAGCCCGGCTACCGGCGCCTCACCGCGGCCGAGGACCGCGTCCGCGCCGCCGACCCCGGCCGCCGGGCGGCGCAGGCCGCCCCCTCCGCCGAATGGGACGACGCCCACGCCTTCGTGCGCGACGGGATCGCGGACGTCCGGGTGGGCGCCCACCGGGCCGCGGCCGACCGCACCGACCCGTTCGGCGGAGGCGCCTTCAGCACCGGCGGCGCCGCCGTCCTCCTCGGCCTCGCGGCCGTGGCCGCCTCCCTCGTCATCTCCGTACGGATCGGCCGCGGCCTCGTCGTCGAACTCGTCAGCCTGCGCAACACCGCTCTGGAGATCGCCCGCCGTAAACTCCCCGCCGCCATGCGCCGACTGCGCGCCGGCGAGGAGATCGACGTCGAGGCCGAGACCCCGCCGGGGGCCGCCCCCCAGGACGAGATCGGCCAGGTCGGCGAGGCCCTCACCACCGTCCACCGGGCCGCCCTGTCCGCCGCCGTGGAGCGTGCCGAACTCGCCAGCGGCATCTCCGGCGTCTTCGTCAACCTCGCCCGCCGCAGCCAGGTCCTCGTCCACCGCCAGCTGAACCTGCTCGACACCATGGAGCGACGCGCCGACGACCCCAACGAACTCGGCGACCTCTTCCGGCTCGACCACCTCACCACCCGGATGCGCCGCCACGCCGAGAGCCTGATCATCCTCTCCGGCGCCGCCCCCGGCCGCGCCTGGCGCGTGCCCGTGCCCCTCACCAACGTCGTCCGCGCCGCCGTCTCCGAGATCGAGGACTACGCCCGCGTCGAGGTCAGCCGGCTCCCCGAGACCGCCATCGTCGGCGGCGCCGTCGCCGACCTCACCCACCTGCTCGCCGAACTCATCGAGAACGCCGCCCAGTTCTCCCCGCCGCACACCAGGGTCCGGATCAGCGGCGAACCCGTCGGCAACGGCTACGCCCTGGAGATCGAGGACCGCGGCCTCGGCATGGGCAAGGACAGCCTCGCCGACGCGAACGCCCGCATCGCCCAGTCCGAGGCGCTCGACCTCTTCGACAGCGACCGGCTCGGCCTCTTCGTCGTCAGCCGCCTCTCCGCACGGCACGAGATCGGGGTCCACCTGCGCACCTCGCCCTACGGCGGCACCACCGCCGTCGTCCTCCTCCCCACCGACGTACTGCAGGGCGCCCTCCCGCCCGGCCGGAGCGCCACCACCCCCGACCACCCCGACCACCCCGACCGGGCCGCGTACGGGCCCGGACCAGAGGCGCCCGAGCCCGAGGCCCGGCACGCCGCCCAGGCACCCGTACGCGAAGAACCCCCCGCCCCGGTGACCGACCCGGCCCATGCCGCCCACGGGCGCGACCCCGAAGCGCCGCGCCCGCCCCGGATACCGGCGCTTCCCACGCCCCGGGAAGGACGGGGAGCGCCGCTGTCCGGTGGCAGGCCCGCGCAGGACCAGCCACCTGCCGGCGTCACCGCCATCGGCCGGCGCCCCCGCCCCGTGACCGCCGTGCCCCCGCCCCGCTCCGCCCCCGTCCTCCCGCCGCCACCCGCCCCGCCCACCGACGGAACCGACGTGCGGCCGGCCGGGGCGGACGGCCACGAGGGGCCGGACCCGAGCGCGGACCTGCCCCGACGGATACGGCAGGCCAGCCTCGTACCGCAGTTGCGCGAGGCACCGACCCCCGCCCCGTACGGAGTGGTGGACCCCGTGCCCGCCACGGACGGGCGCACGCCCGAACAGGTCAGGGACCGCATGACCGCCTACCGCGACGGCTGGCAGCGCGGCGGCGGCCCCGCACCCGGCACCCCGGCCCACGGCACCCCGCTCGGCAGCAGACGCCCCCTGGGCCCCGGCCACCACGGCCGGCCCGCATCCAGCGCCCCCGGCAGTGAAGGAGACGACGCATGATCGACCACGAGAGGATCTCCCACCAGCGCTCCGGCGAGCTCGACTGGCTCCTCGACGACCTCGTCGCCCGCGTCGGCGAGGTCCGCCACACGGTCGTCCTGTCGAACGACGGCCTCGCCGTCGGCGCCTCCAGCGGCCTCAGCCGCGAGGACGCCGAACACCTCGCCGCCATCGCCTCCGGCTTCAACAGCCTCGCCAAGGGCGCCGGGCGCCAGTTCCACACCGGCGGAGTGCGCCAGACCATGGTCGAGATGGACGACGGCTTCCTCTTCGTCGCCGCCGCCGGCGACGGCTCCTGCCTGGCCGTGCTCAGCTCCGTCCACGCCGATATCGGCCTCATCGCCTACGAGATGGCCCGCCTGGTGAAGCGGGTCGGCGAACACCTGCACACGCCGCCGCGGCTCACCGTGCCCCCACCGGCCGCCGGCTGACCCGGAGACACCCATGAACGAGGACAGCACCGGCACGCCCCAGGACGGGCCGGGCAGTCGGTGGTACGACGCCGAGGCCGGGCCGCTCGTCCGGCCGTACGCCCTGACCGGCGGCCGCACCAAGCCCGGACCGAGCAACGTACGGTTCGACCTCATCGCGCTCGTCGTCGTCGACGACGACCCGCCGGGCGGGGCGGAGGAGTCCCTGCTCGGCCCCGAACACCGGTCCCTGCTCGCCCTGTGCCGGGCCGAGACCCAGTCGGTCGCCGAACTCTCCGCCGACGCCGACCTCCCGGTCGGCGTCGTGCGAGTGCTGCTCGGCGACCTCCTCGAAGCGGGATTCGTACGGGTCAGCAGACCGGTGCCTCCCGCGCAGCTCCCTGACGAACGCATCCTGAGGGAAGTAATCGATGGCCTCCGAGCGCTCTGACAGCACCCCGGCGGACGCCGTGGACACCACGGCCCTCGCCCTGAAGATCCTGGTCGCCGGCGGATTCGGGGTCGGCAAGACCACCCTCGTCGGCGCGGTGAGCGAGATACGGCCGCTGCGGACGGAGGAACTGCTCAGCCGGGCCGGGGAGTCGGTCGACGACACCGGCGGCGTGGCCCAGAAGACCACCACGACCGTCGCCATGGACTTCGGCCGCATCACCATCCGCTCCGGACTCGCCCTGTACCTCTTCGGGACGCCCGGACAGGACCGCTTCTGGTTCCTGTGGGACGAACTGTCGCAGGGGGCGCTCGGCGCCGTCGTCCTCGCCGACACCCGGCGCCTGGAGGACTGCTTCCCCGCCGTGGACTACTTCGAGCACCGCCGGATCCCCTTCGTGGTCGCCGTCAACTGCTTCGCGGGCGCCCGCGCGTACGGCGCGCACGAGGTCTCGCGCGCCCTGGACCTGGACCGCGGAACCCCGGTCGTGCTCTGTGACGCCAGGGACCGCGACTCCGGCAAGGAGGTGCTGATCCGCCTGGTCGAGTACGCGGGCCGGATGCACACGGCACGGCTCCTGGACTCGGTGGGCTGAGGGCCCGGCGCGCGTCACGCTCCCGGAGCGGCGCGCAGGTCGTGACGGGTGCTTGCCCTGTCCACGACAGTGCGTAAGGCTGGCAGGTGACACGCACCAACAGGGGGAGGACCACACAATGGCGTTGGACCGAGGACTCGACTGGCTTCTCGACGATCTGACCGGTCGGGTCGATTCCATACAGCACGCGCTGGTGTTGTCGAACGATGGCCTGGTCACCGGGGCGAGCAGCGGACTGGCCCGGGAGGACGCGGAGCACCTCGCCGCGGTCTCCTCCGGTCTGCACAGTCTCGCCCGCGGCTCCGGCCGGCACTTCAAGGCCGGCCGGCCACGGCAGACCATGGTCGAGTTCGACGAGGCGCTGCTCTTCGTGACGGCGGCGGGGGACGGCAGCTGCCTGAGCGTGCTGAGCGCCGCCGAGGCCGATGTCGGCCAGGTCGCCTACGAGATGACGCTGCTGGTGAACCGGGTGGGCGAACACCTGGGCGTGGCGGCCCGGCTGCCCGGCGACGAGGTTATCCACAGGCCGAGCGAAGGATAGTCACTACCGGTTACGGTCATCACCGAGAGTATTCAGGACTCGCGGGGGAGGACCGACGACATGAACACGCAGGACCGCACGGCACCGCACGTACCCGGCACCACGCAGGACCGCACGGCACAGCACGTAGGCACCACCACGCACGAGAACGGCTCGCAGGCGGTGACGCCGGGGCGGGCGGCGGAAGAGCTGGGACTGCGGCGCGACGAGTTCCAGCTCGCCGTCCAACTGGGCATCGTCCGGACGGTGCCGGGGAAGGCGACGGGCTCCGCGCCCGCCGCCGGCCCGGACGGTCCCGGCGGCGGAATGCGCCGGCGGGTGCACCGGAGCGAGATCGAACGCCTCAGAGCCGCCTCGGACTTCCCCGAAGGACTGCGCGAACGGGTCCGCGTCGTCGGCGCGACGGAGGGGGCCCGACTGCTCGCGGTCACCCGGGAGCGTTTCACCAGACTCGCCAGGACCGGCCACTTCAGCCCGCTGCGGTTCTACGTCAACCGCTACCGGGCGGTCGTCTGGCTCTACCCGGCCGCGGAACTGGCCGAGTTCGCCCTCAACCACCCGGCACTCCTGACCGGCCGCCTTCCGCTGGACGTGCGTTCCCGGGCCGGAGGCGACGAGGACTGGAGGCCGCGCAACTGGCGGGCCCGGCGGCTCGGTTCACTGCTGCGGGCGAGCCGGGACCCCTGGGTGCGGACGGCCGCGATCGCCTCACTGCTCGACCCGGTCCAGGTCGCCGAGGTCGTCGACGACCCCTACGAGCGCGTCTACCTGGACCGGCTGCGCCCCGAGCCACCCGCGGGGCGGCCGACCGGCCCGGCCGCCCGTGAGACGGCCGATCGCCTGATGCTCGCCGACGACCCGGACGAGATCCTCTGGCACCGGATGAGTCTCGCCCTCGCCCTGGACGAGGCCCGCGCCGACCGCCAGGCCCCCCGCCCGGACGGGCGCGGGACGCCGCTCGTCGCCGTCGTACGGCGGGAGGAGGGGCCCGCGCGCCAGGACGCGGGGCGCGGGGCCGCCGCGACCGGCGCGCTCGGTCCGGTACGGCCTGCGGGCGTCACCCGGCCGCCCGGGAGGCGCATCCGGCGCGGCCTGCTCGACCGGTTGCGCAGGCGCAAGGAGGTGGGGCGCGGCTAGGGTCCGCCGCACCGTCGGCGGGACGGGGTGCCCTTCCGGGAACCGACCGGCGCGCTCCGGCCGGGGTGCGCCGGGGGCCGGGCGCGGGCACGATGGGCGCATGTTGCTGGCCCGGGTCGCGGAGGTGTCGGGGGAGGTCGCGGCCACCTCGGCGCGGTCGCGGAAGATCGGTCTGCTGGCCGAGCTGTTCGCGGAGGCCGTGCCCGAGGAGAGCCCGCTGGTCATCGCCTATCTCTCCGGGCGGCTTCCGCAGGGGCGGATCGGGGTCGGCTGGAGCGTCCTCAAGCACGTCGTCCCGCCGGCCGTCGGGGCCGCCGAGCAGCCGGCGCTGACCCTCACCGGCACCGACGCGGTCATGACGGAGCTGGCCGACGTCTCCGGCGCGGGAGCGCAGGCGCGGCGGGCCGCGCTCGTGCACGGGCTGATGGCGGCCGCGACCCTCGACGAGCAGGAGTTCCTGATCCGGCTGCTGTCCGGGGAGGTCCGGCAGGGCGCGTTGGACGCCATCGCGCTGGAAGGCGTCGCCCGGGCCGCCGGGGTGGCGCCGGAGGAGGTGCGGCGGGCCGTCATGCTCGACGGTTCGCTGCCTCGGGTCGCGAGGGCCGTGCTCGCCGAGGGGGCCGCCGTGCTCGGCACGTTCACGCTGCGGGTCGGCAGCCCGGTGCAGCCGATGCTCGCCCACACCGCGGGCAGCGTGACGGAGGCCGTCGCCCTGCTGGGGCCGTGCGTGGTGGAGGAGAAGCTGGACGGCATCCGGATCCAGGTGCACCGACTCGGCGACGAGGTCCGTGTGTTCACCCGCTCGCTCGACGACATCACCGACCGGCTCCCCGAGGTCGTGGCCGTCGCCCTGGAGACGCGCGGCGACGGGCTCGTCCTGGACGGCGAGGTCATCGCGGTCGACCCCGGTACCGGGCGGCCGATGCCGTTCCAGGACATCGCCTCCCGGGTCGGTTCGCGCGTCGACGTGGCGGGCGCGCGGGCCGGGTTGCCGCTGTCGCCCGTCTTCTTCGACGTGCTCGCCGCGGACGGGAGGGTGCTGGTGGACCTGCCGGGGGAGGAGCGTCACCGGGTGCTCGCCCGGCTGCTGCCCGAGCCGCTGCGGGTGCGCCGCAGCGTCGTCGCCGACCCCGGAGAGCCGGGCGCGGCCGAGGCCGCCGAGCGGTTCTTCCGGGACACCCTCGCCCGGGGCCACGAGGGCGTCCTGGTGAAGGCGCTCGACGCGCCCTACGTCGCGGGGCGTCGGGGGCGCGGCTGGCTGAAGGTGAAGCCCGTCCACACCCTCGACCTGGTCGTGCTCGCCGCCGAGTGGGGTCACGGGCGGCGGACCGGGCTGCTGTCCAACCTGCATCTGGGTGCCAGGGCCGCCGACGGCACCTTCGTGATGCTGGGGAAGACCTTCAAGGGGATGACGGACGAGATGCTGCGCCTGCAGACGGAGCGGCTGGGTGAACTGGCCGTGTCCGACGACGGTTTCACCGTGCGGGTGCGGCCCGAGTTCGTGGTGGAGGTCGCGTACGACGGGCTCCAGCGCTCGACCCGCTATCCGGCCGGGGTGACCCTGCGCTTCGCCCGGGTCCTGCGGCACCGCCCCGACAAGAGCGCCGCCGAGGCCGACACGGTCGAGCGGGTCCTCGCGGGCGCCTAAACCGGCGGCCCGCCGTGTCCGCGGGGTGGTCAGTCGCGGTCCGCCGTGTGACGGCGCCGTACCCAGAGCGGCAGGACGAACCAGCACAGCAGGTACCAGGTGAACAGGCTCCCGACGAGCCAGGGCACGTACGCGCCCCTGGTCGCCACCCGGAGCACCAGCAGCAGCGCGGTGGTGAGGGTGGCGAGGAGCAGCACGAGGCCGATGAGGATCAGCCGGGAGGCCCAGACCACCGCCCGGGGCTTGAGCCGCCGTCCGGCGATCATCCGGTGGAAGGAGACCGGGCCGATCAGCGCGCCGATCGCGGCGGCGGAGAGCGAGACGGTGACCACGTAGATCGTCCGGTCGGTGTCGGAGATCTCCGTGAAGCGGGGGGTGAACACGACCGTGAGGAGGAAGCCGAAGAGGATCTGCACGCCCGTCTGGACGACGCGGATCTCCTGCATCAGCTCGCCCCAGCGTCGGTCGGCCTGCTCCTCGGGCGTCTCGTCGCGCCCGTGGACCAGCCCGTCACGGTCCGAGCGCGCCGGTCCCGCCGGTCCGCTCGGTCCGCTCGGTCCGTTCGGTCTCGCCGGTCCGTCCGGTCCGTCCGGTCCCGCCGGCCCGGCCGGCCCGGTCGGTCCCTCCGGTGCTCCCGCCACGTGTCCTCCCGTGTCCGCCCCTCCACCGTGGCACGAACCTCGCGGTATGCCCTGCCGGGAGGCATGCTGGAGACCGGGACAGGAGGAGATGAGCGACGTGTACGACTTGCACATCGACACCGATGTCACCGTGCAGCTGAGCGACTGCTGCCGGGAGGACGCCCAGGCCGTCTTCGAGGTCCTCGACCACACCTACCAGGTCGAGGACACCACGGCGCCGGGCCCCAAGGCGGCCACCGGGCCCGCCCCCACCGTCTGGATGGCCACCTTCGACACCGCGGGCGGCCGGCACGAGGAGACCCCGCCGGTAAGGCTGAGCTCCATGGTCGGCGCCACCCTCACCGGCGGATACCAAGCCGTCGGCGAGGTCGAGAAGGTACTGGCGCGGAACTTCGCCATCCAGTCCCTGCAGGCCGTCTCCGGCGACCAGGAGACCGAGGCGCGGATCCTCCTCGCCTCCCGATGAACCAGAGGGCCCGACGGTCCTGCGACGCGATGACGCGATGACGCGATGACTCCATGACCCCGTGATCCCCCGAACCCCCGGGCGGAGCGGACGAGCGCCGCTCGGGGCAGTGGTGTGCCCGAAGGGGCGCGGACCCGCCCGGAGCAGGGAGGACCCCCTCGACCGGGCAGCTATACACCGTGTGTAGAGTTCTGGCTGTGCCGCAGGGCCTCGCCGTGACCAGCGCGGGCCCCGGCACTCGAACCATCATCGGGGAAAGCGGGTTGATCATGTTCCGAACCACGTCGGGCCGTCGCCGGGGGCCGGCCGTCGCCCTCCTGGCCGCGGCCTCGTTGGTCCTCACCCTCGCCGGCTGCTCCGCCGACACGGTCACCCCCGGTGACGCGCGCGGTGGCGCCACGGCGGAGCTCAAGGGCGCGGCGAAGGCCGGCGGTGTGGACTGCGACAAGGTCAAGTGCATCGCACTGACCTTCGACGCGGGCCCGGGCAAGGACACGCCCCACCTGCTCGACGTGCTCAAGGAGAAGAAGGTCCCGGCGACGTTCTTCCTCCTCGGCAGGAAGCATGTCGACCGCTACCCCGAGGTCGTCAAGCGGATCTCGGACGAGGGCCACGAGGTCGCCAACCACACCTGGTCCCACGAGATCCTCACCGACCTGGACGCCTCCCAGGTCCGCGAGGAGCTCTCGCGCACGCAGGACGCGATAGCGAAGATCACCGGCCGCAAGCCCACTCTCATGCGCCCGCCGCAGGGCCGCACCGACGAGACCGTCGCCGAGGTGAGCCGCGAGCTCGGTCTCGCCCAGATCCTGTGGAGCATCACCGCCAAGGACTACTCCACCACCGACTCCGCGCTCATTCGCAAGCGGGTCCTGGAGCAGGCGCACCGGGACGGGATCATCCTGCTCCACGACATCTACGACGGCACCGTCCCCGCCGTGCCCGGGATCATCGACGAGCTGAAGCGCCAGGGCTACACCTTCGTCACGGTGCCGCAGCTGCTCGCCCCCGGAAAGGCCGAGCCCGGCGCCGTCTACCGCCCCGAGAAGGACGACTGACCCGCCCGGAGGCGACACGGGGGCCAAAACGGGTGAGGTGACTCACATGCGGCACAGGGGACACCCCGGAACAATGGGTGAAGGTTTACCGTTCATCAGTATGTGACGGTGAAGGGGTCCGGCGCCCTAGGTCCCCCCCGATGTGGCGGCCGCCCTTCTTGACGTCACGGCAAACAGCCCCGGTTGGAATCCCCCGTCCAACCGGGGCTTTGTCGTAGGCACCGCACGCTCCGAGCACACCGCCTCCGACGGGCGCGCGCTCCGGGCGCGTACGACCCCTTCGAGTGAGTCGCGCTGACCTCTCGCATGGCCGGTCCGGGGCCGGGCATTGATCGCCACGAACGGCGGCGACCACGCCGCCGGAGCACGCCGATCAGGCCCGCCACCAGGGGGAACACCTTGCGTCATGGAACTCGCCGCGCACTCGTGACGGCCGCCGCCGCCCTCCTTCTGGCCGGCTGCGCCACCGTCCGCCCCGGCCCGTCCGGACCGCCCGTCGGCGCCATGCGACTGGAGCGGGACCGGTACCTCAAGGCCGCCGAAGCCGCCGAACAGAGCCGGTCGTCGACTGTCTCGGCGACCGCTGCCTCGCTCTCCCGTCCCGGGCGCGCGCCCCCGCCCCACCGGAGGTGCCGGAAAGGCGGGGGCGCGCAGGCCGGGCGGGCGGTCAGCGCACGCCCGGGTGCCGCAGGGCCGAGGAGAGCAGCAGGCCCGCGCCCCGTACGGTGCTCGTGGCCGGGTCGTTCGCCAGGCGCAGCCGGACACCGAGGTTCAGGGCGAGGCGGCTCGTCAGGTCGAGACGCAGCGCGCCGCCGCCGGTGACGAGGGCACCCCGGCCCAGGGCCCCGCGGACCGCGCCCGTGGAGTCCCGCCGCCACAGGTCCCGCACCATCTCCGCGGCCGTGCGCACCACGGTCTCCGCCGAGCCGCCCGCCTCGTCGAGGTCGTCGAGGCCGACCTCGGCCAGCCGGGCGTCCTGGACCGCGCCGTCGACGAGGAGGGTCACCTCGGTGAGCTCCGCCCCCAGGTCGACCACGAGCAGCGGACCGCCGCCCGAAGGCCCCGCGTAGGCGGCCGCGGCCCGGGCGCTGTTCACCGAGACGACGCGCGCGGCACCGAGCCCGGCCACCATCCGGCGGGTCTCCTCGCGTTCCGCCGGGCCGGCGAGGACCGGGTGGCAGAGCATCACCACGGCCTCGTCCATCGCGCCGCCGAACGCCGAGTCCGCCACCTCGCGGAGCAGCCGCTGGTGCGGGGTGGCGTCCGTGACGCGCCCGCGCCGTACCGGTCCGCTGGGCACGTCCGCGAGGACCCCCGCCCCCGGCGCCCACACCCGGGTGCGGGAGCTGCCGATGTCCAGGGCGAGTCCGTGAACCGCCTGCCGCGTCGTGCCCATACGCCCGCTCCTGCCACTGATCATGAGGTGATTTAGCGGCATCACTATGCAATATCCCGGACCGAAACGCCATGGCCCATCGGATTGCAGGCCATGCGAGCGGTCAGCTCTCGGTGCCCAGCCACAGGTCGGGCCCGAACACCTCGTAGTGGACGGCCGCCGGGGCGATGCCGCGGGCGAGCAGATCGCCGCGCACCGCCCGCATGAAGGGCAGCGGGCCGCAGAGGTACGCCGTGACGTCCTCCGGCAGCTCCAGCGTCGAGACCTGGGCCCGGCCGCGCCCGGCCTCCTCGGTGCCCGGCTCCTCGTACCAGAGGTGCAGCGAGCCCTGCGGCAGCGCGTCGACGAGGCGGCGCAGCTCCTCCCGGTGCGCGTGGCTCCCGGGCGTGCGGTCGGCGTGGACCACGGTCACCGGGCGCTGGGAACCGGTGGTCACGAGATGGTCGAGCATCGCCAGCATGGGCGTCGAGCCGATGCCCGCGGAGGCCAGCAGCAGCGGTCCGTCGCCCTCGGGCAGGACGAGGTCGCCGAAGGGGGCCGACACGGTGACCCGGTCCCCGACGGCGGCCCGCTCGTGCAGCCACGAGGAGACCTCGCCGGCCGGGTCGCCCTCGACGCGCTTGACGGTGATCCGCCATTCGGGTCGGCCGGGCGCGGTGGAGAGGCTGTACTGACGGATCTGCCGGGCGCCGTCCGGGAGCGCGACCTGGACGCTGACGTACTGGCCGGGCCGGAAGCCGCCGGTCGGACGCCCGTCGACGTGGCGCAGCACGAGGGAGACGGTGTCTGGGGTCTCGGTGCGGCGCTCGGCGATCTCCATCGGCTGCCACACCTGGCCCTCCGCCACGCCCTGCTCCTGGTAGAGGCGGGCCTCGATGGCGATCAGGGCGTTGGCCATCAGCCAGTAGACCTCGTCCCAGGCGCGCGCGACCTCGGGGGTCACGGCGTCGCCGAGCACGGACACGATGGCGGCGAAGAGGTGCTCGTGGACCACCTTGTACTGCGCGGAGGTGACGCCCAGCGAGGCGTGCTTGTGGGCGATCCGGGAGAGCATCACGTCCGGGCGGGCGTCGGGCTGCGCGAGCAGGGCCCCGGCGAAGGCGGCTATCGAGCCGGCCAGGGCCTTGCGCTGGTCGCCGGTGGCCTGGTTGCCGCGGTTGAAGAGGTCCCGCAGCAGCTCGGGGTGGGCGGTGAACAGCCCCGCGTAGAACCGTTCGGTGATCTCGTCGAGCGCTCCGCCGACGACGGGGAGGGTGGCTCGGACGACCGGGGTGGCCTGCTCGGACAGCATGACGACTCCATATCTGGTAGATGATCTGCGTATTTAAAGCGGTGCGGAAACCCCGCGTGGCGTGCGGGGGGACCGTCAGTCGGCGGAGCGGTGCACGGACAGGGCGACCAGTACCGGTCCGGTGGGGGACTCGACCAGTTCCGCGACGGTGATGGGGTCGAGGGTGCGGTAGAAGGCGTCCTGCGCCTCGCGCAGCGCGCCGCGCAGCCGGCATGCCGTACGCAGCGGGCAGGGCGGATCGCCCTCGCAGGCGACGACCTCCTCCTCACCCTCCAACGTCCGGGCCAGCCAGCCCACCGAGGAGCGCCGGCCGAGATCGGTCAGCGTCAGCCCGCCGCCCCGGCCGCGCCGCGCCTCGACCACGCCGAGGTGCTGGAGGCGCGTGACCACCTTCGCCATGTGGGCGTAGGGGACGGCCATGGAATCCGCCACCTCCCGCGTGGTGGGGGTGTCGTCCTGCCCGGAGACCGCCAGACGCATCACGGCACGCAGCGCCAGGTCGGTGAATTTGGTCAACCGCACGGAACGACCGTATCAAAGGCGTATTCCCTATGCGTATTAAGGGGGTGGCTTTCGGTCGTGCCGCCCATGGTGCCGCCACACCCACCAGCCGCCGACCGCCATCGACGCCGTGAAGAGCGTGACGCCGAGGACCGGCCACTGCCGGTCGGCGATCCGCGTGTCCGTGAACGCGACCACCAGGAGCGCCACCAGCGGAACGAGCAGGGACAGCCCGGCACGCACCGAGGCCGCCACCACCGCGGGGGACAGCCGCCCGCTCCGGCGCGGAAGCCGCGCGCCGGCGTAGAAGAGCGTCGCCCGGTCCGCGACCCGGGCCGTGCCGCGGTAGTACGAGTACGCCAGGTACGGCAGCCAGACCAGCGGGGCCACGAGACCGACCAGGAACACCGCGCCGACCAGCGCCCACTGGCCGATCCGCACGAGCAGCCGGGTCCCGCCGCCCGAAGGGGTGACGAGCCCGAGCAGCCGCGCCATCCGCATGACCAGTTCCCACAGGGCGGCGAACCGCCCCGGCCGTGGTGCGGCCGGGGCCTGCGGGGCGGCCAGCCCGGCCCGAGCGGCGTCGGTGTCCTCGTACACCCCCTGGAGGACCAGCAGCTCGGCGGTCCGCTCGTCGTCGGCCGGATCCCGGCCTTCGAGGGCCGCCAGCTCCAGCATCATCCGCGCCTGCGAGAGGAGCGCCGCGCAGAACGCGACCGGGATGAACACCAGGAACGGCCCGCCCACGAACGCGCCCTCCGACGTCGCCGCCCGGCTGCCGCGCGCCACGATCCTGGCGCGCAGCCCGTCCGGCGTCTCGTCGGGGTGCTCCGCGCGCAGCCGCTCCACCGTCCGGCCGGCCCCGTGGCCCAGCCGGCGGGTCGCGAAGTCGGCGAGGAGCTCCGGCAGCCGCCCCGGCTGCGCGCTCGCCGCGCGCAGCAGGGAGCGGGAGAGTTCCGCGGGCGGCTCGTGCTCCTCGCCGTTCGGTGCGCTCAGGACAGGACCTTGGCCTTCGCCTTCTCGAACTCCTCGTCCGTGATGGCTCCCTTGTCCTTCAGCTCCGACAGGCGCGCCAGTTCGTCCACGCTGCCGCCCGAGCCGCCGCCCGGCGAGCTGCCCGCGGTCTTGCGGATGTAGTCCTGGAAGGCCGCCTCGCTCGCCTGGGCCTGCTTGAGGTCGCGCTTCCCCATCCCCTTGCCGCGTGCGATGACGTAGATCAGCACGCCCAGGTAGGGCAACAGGATGCAGAGGATCAGCCAGCCGGCCTTGCCCCAGCCGCCCAGTTCGTGGTCGCGGAAGATGTCCGTGATGACCTTGAACAGCAGGAAGAGCCACATGATCCAGAGGAAGAACCAGAGCATGGTCCAGAAGAGGTTGAGCAGAGGGTAGTCGTCCATGCCTGCACTCCGTTTCCCGTCGACCTCGAACGGCCTGACGTGAAAGCGAGTCTGATCGACCCCACGCGGTCCCGCATGTCGTGGATGTCCCGGGATGCGCCCCCGTCGGGGCCGTGTTCGGATGGGCGGGCGCGCCCGAACGGCACACGAACACGAGGGAGTCCCATGGGACCGGTGGAATGTCTGGTGCTCGCCTTTCCCGGGGAGCGGCTCAAGGTTCCGGCGGTCACGGCCCTCGCCGAACTGCGCAAGGCGGGCCAGGTGCGGCTCATCGACTCGCTCGTCGTCACCAAGTCGGCCGCCGGAGAGGTCTCCAGCTCCGAACTCGCCGAGTACGAGGAGTACGAGGACGCCGCCGCCGAGATCGGGCCCGAGGCCAACCTGCTCGGGCCGGAGGACGCCGCCGAGGTGGCCCAGACCCTCGAACCCGGCTCCTGCGCCCTCATGTTGCTCGTCGAGCACGTCTGGGCGGCCCAGGCCGCCGAGGCCGTCCGGGCGGCCGGCGGGCACGTCGCCGGACGGGTGCCCGTCCCGCACGCGTTCGTCGAGCAGGCGCACGCCGCCTACCGCGAGGCCGTCGCCGCGGCCGTCTCGCCCGTGAGGAGCTGACCGGGATGTTCATGCGCCGTCGCCCCCTCGTCCGCCCGGTCGTCCGGCCCGCCGGAGCCCCGCTGCTGCGCGGCGCGCTCGTCGGCGGTGCCGCCTACGCGGCGGGCCGCAGCGCCGCGCGCGGCTCCCGCCGCGAGCAGGACCAGGAACAGGCCATCGCCGACCTCCAGGCGCAACAGGCCCAGCAAGCCCAACAGGCCCAACAGGCCCAACAAGCAGCCTTTCAGGCCCAGTCGGCCGCACTGCCACCGCAGCCGGCACCGGCGGCTCAGCCCTCCGTGATCGACCAGTTGACCCGGCTCGGCGAGCTCGCCCAGCAGGGGCTGCTGACCCCGGAGGAGTTCACGGCGGCGAAGGCCAAGCTGCTCGGCGTCTGAGGCGTGGCGCGCGGGCGATCAGTGCCCGCGCGCCCGGAGCGCCGCCAGCGCGCGGTCCGCGTGCGCGCTCATCCGCAGCTCGCTGCGCACGACCTCCAGCACCTTCCGGTCCTGGTCGATCACGAACGTGACCCGCTTCGTGGGCGCCAGCGAGAAGCCCCGCTTCACCCCGAAACGTTCCCGGACGGCCCCCGAGGGGTCGGAGAGCAGGGGATAGCCGAGCGAGTGGCGTGCGGCGAACTCCTGCTGCCGCTCCACCTCGTCCGTGCTGATGCCGACCGGCCCGGCCCCGACCGCGCGGAACTCGCCCGCCAGGTCGCGGAAGTGGCAGGCCTCGGCCGTGCACCCCGGGGTGAGGGCGGCCGGGTAGAAGAAGAGGACGACCGGCCCCTCGGCCAGCAGGCCCGAGAGGGAGCGGGGCGTCCCCGTTTCATCCGGAAGAGTGAAGTCCTCGACGATGTCACCGACGTTCATGCGCAGCGACGCTACCGCACGGTAGCCGCGGACGTCACCGGGCCTGGCGCACCCGGGACGAGGCCTCGCGCTCGGCGAGGACCGCCAGGACCCGCTCGCCCCAGCGCACGTTCTCCTCCTCGAAGGCCCGGCCGCGCATCAGCGTGAGGTACGGGCCGACCCGTTCCGCCTCGCGCAGGTAGGTCTCCTCGTCGCGTCCGTCGAGCAGCCACTCCCGCAGCCGCTCGTAGCGCGCGATCTTGCCGCGGGCCCACTCCATCCGCCCCCGCACGTGCTGCCGCACCGCCGCCGTGTCGCCCTCGTCGCAGGCCTGCACCTGCACCATGAGCTCGTCGCGGACCGCGGTCGGCTTCGGCGGGTGCGAGGTGTAGGCGACGAGGTCCTGGCGGCCCGCCTCGGTGAGGGTGAACATGCGCTTGTTGGGGCGCCGTTCCTGCTGCACCACGCGGGCCGCGATCAGGCCGGCCTCGGACAGCCGGTCCAGCTCCCGGTAGAGCTGCTGCGGCGTGGCCGCCCAGAAGTTGGCCACGGACACGTCGAAGAGCTTGGCCAGGTCGTATCCGGACGCCTCGCCCTCCAAAAGGGCCGCGAGGACCGCGTGCTTGAGAGACATTCGGACAAAGTAGCAGTTCGTTCAATAGTTTCCTCCGCACCTATTCACCCGTGAAAGCCCTGGTGAGGGGCGGGGTCCGGTTCGGCGTGGCGCGGGATCGCCTGCGGGGCGGCGCCCCGAAGGGGCGGCACGGGGCCGGGCGTTGCCCAAGGGTACGGCGAGCGGGTGGACGCGGGGGCGCGGTGCGCGAGGAGAACGACGGGCTCGTGGCCGCCGCACTCCGCTGACGTGCGGCCGAATGGCTGCCCGTCGCGGTGCGACGCGGCCGGTGGCGGGAGAAGCTGCACTATCCGAAGGCCGCCCCGGTCAACGCCCCCCGCCGACCCGAAGTCCGCAATGGAGCAAGCCCCGATGGACAGCAACGCGTTCGTCTACACGACGTACATCCGCACCACACCCGACGAGCTGTGGAAGGCGCTGACCGAGCCCGAGCTCACCCGCCGCTACTGGGGCGTGGCCTTCGAGACCGACTGGGCCGCCGGTTCCACCATGGTCTGGGACGAGAACGGCCGCAGGACCGGTGACGCCGAGCAGGTGGTCCTCGCGGCCGAGCCCGGCCGGCGCCTCGCCTATACCTGGCACACCTTCACCCCCGCCTGGGCGGAGGCCGTCCGGATCGACCCGGAGACCTACGCCCGCCTCGCCGCGGAGCGCCGCTCGAAGGTGACCTTCGGGATCGAGCCCGCCGGGGACATGGTGAAACTCACCGTCGTCCACGACGACCTGGAGCCCGACGGCACGATCCGCGGCCTGGTGGGTGAGGGCTGGCCCGCCCTGATCTCCAGCCTGAAGTCGCTCCTGGAGACGGGCGAGGAACTGCCGGAGGTGCCGCGCTGAGCCCGGGGCACCCGCCTCACCGCCTCACCGCCTCACCGCCTCATCGTCACGCCGGCGCGCCCCGAGGCCGTGGGTCCTGCGTAATTCCCCCGAACGGCCCAGCGTGACGCGCTACCGTGCGCGCATGACCGCCACCGTGACCGTCCTGACCGCCGGCTATGTCGGCCCGCGTACCGCCTCCACCGTCACCCTGCTCCGTGACGGGGACGCGGTCGTCGTGGTCGACCCCGGCATGGTCGCCGACCGCGCCCTCATCCTGGCGCCGCTCGCCGCCGCCGGTGTGACCCCCGAGCAGGTCACCGACGTCGTGTTCAGCCACCACCACCCCGACCACACGCTCAACGCGGCCCTCTTCCCCGCCGCCCGCTACCACGACCACTGGGCGATCTACCAGGACGACCTGTGGACCGACCGCCCCGCCGACGGCTTCGCGCTGTCGCCCTCGATCCGGCTCGCCGCCACCCCCGGGCACACCCCGGAGGACATCAGCACCCTCGTCGACACCGCGGAAGGACTCGTCGTCCTCACCCACCTCTGGTGGTCGGCCGACGGCCCGCCCGAGGACCCCTATGCGACCGACCCCGAGGCCCTGCACGCCTCACGCCGGACCGTCCTCGCCCTCGGCCCCGTCCTCGTCGTCCCCGGCCACGGCGCACCCTTCGCCCCCACCGCGACGACGCCCCGCTGATCCCCGCGCCCGTCCCCGTTGGTGCTTTCGAGTCGTCTCGCGGGCCTCTCCCGCGCCACGCCCGGTCAGGTGATCATCTTTTCGGCCCCGGATCGGTTTTGATGCACCCGTCGGACCGGATCGGCGCAGGTGAGAAGGGGTGGGTGCCCGACGTGGCGTCACGCAGCAGCTTCAAGGGGTGGGGTGCGCTCTCCCTCGCGGCAGGAGCCGTCCTCGCCGTCAACGCGGCCCAGCCGCCGGCCGTCGGCGCCCCCGACGTCCGGGCGACCCCCCTCCTGGTCTCGGTCGACGCCTGCCCCGTCGACGACGGCGGCCTGTGCTCCGTCCCCCGCCGCACCCTCCTCCTCGACGCCCCCGGCCCCCCGGTCGCCCTCGACGGGCGCACCGCCCTCGGCCCCCTCGCCCTCGGCCTCCGCACCCCTGGACGGCTCGCCGACGTCACCGTCACCGACCACAAGGGACACCGCGTCGCCGGAGCCCTGAGCGCGGACGGCGGCCAATGGACCAGCACGGCGCCGCTCCCCGCCGACGCCCGCTACACCGCCCGCCTCGTCGTCGAGCGCAGCGACGAGGGCCGCTTCCGCCGCCGGCGCGCCCGGCTCGACCTGCGCACCGGATCGGCCCCCAAGGGCGAACGCCTCACCGCCGAACTCGGCCCCGTCCGGGAGGGCGGCCCCGACGACGGGACGTACGGCGTGGGCCAGCCGCTCACCGCCGAACTCAGCCACCCCGTGCCCGCCACCGACCCCGAGGCCCGGCGCTCCGTCGAGCGGGCCCTCGACGTCCGGTCCACCCCCCGGGTCGACGGAGCCTGGCACTGGGTCGGCCCCACCACCCTCCACTACCGGCCGCGCGCCTACTGGCCCGCCCACGCCACCATCCGCGTCCACAGCGCCCTCGACGGGGTCCGGGTCTCCGACGGGCTGTACGGCGGCCCCTCCGCACCGCTCACCCTCACCACCGGTGACCACGTCGAGGCCGTCACGGACGTCACCGCGCACACCCTGACCGTCTTCCGCGACGGCCGGGTGATCCGCACCATCCCGGTCACCACCGGCAAGGAGGGCTACCGCACCCGGGGCGGCATCAAGGTCGTCCTCGGCAAGGAGGCCACCGTCCGCATGCGCGGCGACTCCATCGGCATCACCCGCGGCAGCAAGGACTTCTACGACCTCAAGGTCCGCTGGGCCACCCGGGTGACGTGGAGCGGCGAGTACCTGCACGCCGCCCCCTGGTCGCTGGACGCGCAGGGCAGCGAGGACGTCAGCCACGGCTGCACCGGCATGAGCACCGAGGACGCGGCCTGGTTCTTCGACACGGTCCGCGAGGGCGACCTCGTCCGGGTGGTCAACGCCTACGGCGAGCCGATGAGCCCCTTCGACAACGGGTACGGAGACTGGAACCTCAGCTGGGCCGAGTGGCGCCGGGGCAGTGCCCTCGGACCCGGGACCCCCGATGCCGGGCACGCCTCCGGGGCACTGCTGCCCGCCCTCTGAGCCCGCACCGGCGGTCCACCCCGTACCGAGGAGTGACGATGACAGAGCTGACCAAGGTCGAACTCGCCGACGGCGTGCTGTACGTGGAGGCGGAGACGCTCACCCCGGAGCGCGGGGCCGACGATCTGGAGGGCTTCCAGGACCGGCTGCCCGACCTGTCGGGGGTCACCGCCGCCCTGTCCTCCTTCGCGGGGCAGCTCGGCGACGCGCTGCACCAGGCCGCGCCCGACCGGGCGGTGGTCGAGTTCGGCTGCCAGCTCGGTGTGCAGGCGGGCAAGCTCACCGCGCTCGTCGTCCAGGGCACCGCGAGCGCGAACCTGAAGGTCACCCTGGAATGGTCCAAGGGGCAGCAGTGAGGGCCCCGTCGCGGCTCCGACCGTCGCCCGGTACGGACCCACCGCAAGCGGGGCGGGTCCGTACGGGTCCACGCGCGGCCGTACGGCCGGCTAGGCGTCCGCCGCCGCCGGCTCCGGCGTCTCGATCCGGCACACCAGCGCGTCGTTCTCGACGTCCGCGACGATCGTGTCCCCCGGGTCGGCCTCCCCGCCCAGCAGCAGCGAGGCGATCCGGTTGTCCAGCTCCGTCTGGATCGTGCGGCGCAGCGGGCGGGCGCCGAACTCCGGCTGGTGCCCGTGCGCGACGAGCAGCTTCTTCGCCGCCTCCGTCACCTCCAGGTCCAGGCCCTGCGCCTTCACCCGCCGCTTGCTCTGGTCGATCAGCAGGTCGAAGATCCGCGACAGGTCCGCCTCGCCGAGACCGTGGAAGATGATCGTCTCGTCGATCCGGTTGAGGAACTCGGGCCGGAAGTAGTCCCGCAGGTCCTGCTTGAGGTCCTCGCGGATCTCCGACACGTCGCCGTGGTGGGCGAGGATCCGCTGGGCGCCGATGTTCGAGGTCATGATGACCACGCAGTGGCGGAAGTCGACCGTGCGGCCCTGCGCGTCGGTCAGCCGGCCGTCGTCCAGGACCTGGAGCAGCGTGTTGAAGACGTCGGGGTGCGCCTTCTCCACCTCGTCGAAGAGCAGCACGCTGTACGGCTGGCGGCGCACCTTCTCGGTGAGCTGCCCGGCCTCCTCGTGACCGACGTATCCGGGCGGCGCGCCGACCAGCCGGGACACGGTGTGCTTCTCCTGGAACTCGCTCATGTCGAAGCGGATCAGCCGGTCCTCCTCGCCGAACAGCAGCTCCGCCAGCGCCTTGGCCAGCTCCGTCTTGCCGACGCCCGTCGGGCCGAGGAAGAGGAAGGAGCCCACGGGACGCTTCGGGTCGCCCATGCCGGCCCGGTTGCGGCGCACGGCCTGGGCGATCGCCACGACCGCCTCGTCCTGGCCGACCACCCGGCTGTGCAGGGCGTCCTCCAGCTTGAGGAGCCGCTCCTTCTCGTTCTCGGTCATCTGCGTCACGGGGATGCCGGTGCGCCGGGACAGCACCTCGGCGATGTCGGCGGGCGTCACCTCCAGCACCCCCTCGCGGCGTTCCTCGATGCCCGCGAGCTCGCCCTCGACCCGGGCGATGTCCTGCTTGAGGCCGTTGGCGCGCTCGAAGTCCTCCGCCGCCACCGCCTCGTCCTTCTCCCGGCGCAGCTTGGCCAGTCGGTCCTCGCGGGCGACGGCCTCGGTGGACCGGCCGAGCGAGCGCAGCCGCACGCGGGCGCCGGTGTGGTCCATGAGGTCGATCGCCTTGTCGGGCAGGAAACGGTCCCGCACGTAGCGGTCGGAGAGCTCGGCCGCCGCCGCGAGGGCGTCGTCGCCGTAGCGCACCTGGTGGTGGGCCTCGTATCGGTCCCGCAGGCCCTCCAGGATGCCGATGGTCTCCTCGACGGTCGGCTCCGGGATCAGCACCGGCTGGAAGCGCCGCTCCAGCGCCGCGTCCTTCTCCACGTACCGCCGGTACTCGTCGATCGTCGTCGCGCCGACGACGTGCAGTTCACCGCGCGCGAGGGCCGGCTTGAGCATGTTGCCCGCGTCCATCGAACCCTCGCCGGTGGCGCCCGCGCCGACCACGGTGTGCAGTTCGTCGATGAACAGGACCGTCGAGTCGGCGGCCTCCTTCACCTCGTCGATGACGTTCTTCAGCCGCTCCTCGAACTGGCCGCGGTACTGCGCCCCGGCGAGCAGGCCCGACAGGTCGAGGGCCACGACCCGCTTGCCCTCCAGGGTGCGCGGCACCTCGCCCGCCACGATCCGCTGCGCCAGGCCCTCGACGATGGCCGTCTTGCCGACGCCCGGCTCGCCGATGAGCACCGGGTTGTTCTTCGAACGGCGGGAGAGGATCTCCACGGTCTGCTCGATCTCGTCGGCCCGCCCGACGACCGGGTCCAGCTTGCCCGCCCGGGCCTCCTCCGTGAGGTCCCGCCCGTACTCGTCCAGGGTCGGCGTGGCCGACTCCGGCTTCGCCGTCGGCGGGGCCTCGGCACGGGCCTGCCGGTCGGCGGTGGAACGCAGCGCCCCGACGTCCGTGCCGTACGAGCCGAGCAGCTTCGCCGCGGCCGAGGAGGGGCTGTCGAGCAGGGCGCCGAGGATGTGCTCGGGACCGATGTACGACACCCCCGACTCCTGGGACCGTTCGTAGGCGCGCAGCAGCACCCGCTTGGCGGCCGGCGTGAGTCCCGGCTCGGCGGACGGCACGCCGCTCTCGCCCGGCAGCACCTGGGCGACGGCCTTGCCCAGTTCGTCGGGGTCGGCCCCGGCGCGCGCCAGCAGCCCACGGGCCGGTTCGACCTGGGTGCACGCCCACAGCAGGTGCTCGGTGTCCAGGTCGGCGCTGCCGTCCTCGGCGGCCCTGGTGGTGGCCCGGCCGAGGAGGTCACGGGCGGAGTCGGTGAGCAGCCGGCCGATCGGCACCCGCTGCACGGCCGGGGGAGAGGCCGAGGGGGACATGCCGAAGAAGCGGTTGAGCAGGTCGTTGAAGTGGTCGGAGCCGCCGAACGGGTCTGAGCCGCCGAAGGATCCGAAGGGGGACATGGTCATGGAGTGCCGTCCAGATGCGTCGACTTCCGGGCAGTTCCCGTCCACTGGAACAGCAACGGGCGCTCCCCACCCGGCGGGCGCCGGTCACGGACGGTGGCCGGGACCGGCGAGGGCCCCTGGCCGTAAGGATTCAGGCCGGGCGGTCCGGCGTGGAATCCGTCGCGTCCGCTGCGCCATCCGGGTCAAGGAGCCCGGCCGGGGCCGGCTCCCCGACCCGCAGCCGGGTCCTGCGCTGGAGCCCGGCGCCGACCAGGACGCCCAGGGCGATCGCGGCGACCGTCACGATGGTGTTCACCAGACTGGACAGACCGCCGTCGGTGTCGCCCTCGACGATGATCTCCGAGACGCTGGTGAGGCCGACCGCGCCCGGCACGAGCAGCCAGAAGCAGGGCAGGAACACGACCTGGTCGGGGGTCCTGGAGCGGCGCGCGATCCAGGAGGCCATGGGGGGCAGCAGCACGCCCGCCGCGAACGCGCCGAACGTGACCCCGCCCAGTTCGCTCGCCGCCGACTGCACCAGGCGCTCGGTGAGCAGGGCGCCGAGCAGCCAGCCGGTGACCCGGGGCTGCGCCGAGAAGTAGAGCAGGAAGCCGAACCCGAGCAGCAGCACCCCGACCCAGGGCGCCCAGGCGCCCAGCGCCTCGGAGGGCGGCTTGCCGATCGGCCCGGGGTGGACGAGCTCGGTGCCCACCAGGATGCCGAGCGCGAGCAGCAGCAGGACGTTGACCGCGACCGCGAGCCGGGCGATGCCCGACAGGGCGGCGCCGGTGGCCAGTTCGATCGCGCCGAGGGTGAGCGCCGCGCCCGGCAGGAAGGCGATCAGCGGCGGGACGTACAGGAGGGTGGGCTCCTCGTGCAGGAGCGGTCCCGCCCAGCGCAGCGAGACCGCGGTGACCAGGATCGCCGTGACCACCGGCAGCGCCGAGCGGCCGGCCGGCAGCCGGTCCCCGAACAGGCGCAGCAGACCGACCCCGAGGCCGAGGACCGCGTAGCCGACGACGGCGGCGACGGTCGCGTGCCGCATCACGCCCAGACCCACCGTCAGCAGCACGTACCCGAGGACCGTGGTGGCCGGACTGAACCGCTCGGGCTGCTCCCGCTCGGCCCGCAGCGCCGCCCACACCTCCTCGAACGGCAGCTCCTCCGCGCGCAGCCGCGCCACCAGCGACTGCAGCGCCTCGACCTGATCGAGGCGCAGGTCCGGGCCCTCGACGGGGGCGAAGTCCAGCTCGCCGCCGCGTCCGTCGGGCCCGCCCCCGACCCGTACGAAGAGCCCGGTCGGCACGATGAAACAGCGGGCGCGCATCCCGTACCGGGCGGCGACGTCGTGGACGACGGCCTCCACCTCGGCGGTCCGCTCCCCGGCGCGCAGCAGCTCCGACCCGATCGCGCACAGCAGCGCGGCGAACTCCCGCAGCCGCTCCCGCCCGGCGTCCTCCGCCTCCGGCAGGGTGACCGTGCCGGAGGAACGCCGGCGCAGCGGCCGGAAGGAGACCGCCTTACGGGCCAGACCACGCACGTCGAAAGAGGGCAATTGCCGCATTCCGGAAACCTAGCAGCGCTGTGCCCGGAGCGCGGTCTGGGCTGGGTTGGCCTGGGCCGGGGCACGCGCCGGGTTGGCCCGTGCCGGGGCAGCCCGGGCCCTCCGCAGGCCACCGGGGCTCAGACCCGCCCGCCTCCCGCCGTGTCCGAGGACAGCCGCTGCGCCGCGTAGATCGGGATCACCGACAGCAGCACCAGCACCGCCGCCACCACGTTCACCACCGGCGCCTGCTGAGGCCGCGTCATGTTGTCGAAGATCCACAGCGGCAGGGTCCGCACCCCCGGGCCCGCCGTGAAGGTGGTCACCACGACCTCGTCGAAGGAGAGCGCGAAGGCCAGCAGCCCGCCGGCCAGCAGCGCCGAGCGCAGCAGCGGGAAGGTGATGTCCCAGAAGGTACGGAAGGTGTGCGCGCCCAGGTCCATCGCCGCCTCCTCGTACGAGCCGGGCAGCCGGCGCAGCCGGGCCGTCACGTTGTTGAAGACGACCACGATGCAGAAGGTCGCGTGCCCCACGATCACCGTGAACAGCCCGAGGCCCACCCCGAGCGGCGCCAGGACGGTCCCGAAGGCGGAGTTCAGCGCGATGCCCGTGACGATGCCGGGCAGCGCGATCGGCAGCACCACCGCGAAGGAGACCGCCTCGCGCCCGAAGAACCGGTGCCGCTGCACCGCGAAGGCGATGAGGGTGCCGAGCACCAGCGCGATCGCCGTCGCCGCGAGTCCGGCCCGCACCGAGGTCCACAGGGCCTCGCGGGCCCCCTTGTTGTCCCAGGCCGCCGCCCACCAGTCCAGGGTGAGCCCGGGCGGCGGCCAGCTCGCCGAGCGGTCCGGGTTGAGCGAGCCGAGGAGCACGAGCAGCAGCGGCAGGTAGATCACCGCGAAGCCGAGCCCGGCCGCGGTGCGCAGCGCGATCCGCGCGGGACGGGAGAGGTTCATCGGGAGCGGTCCTTCCGCAGGTTCGGCTGCCGCGGCCCGGTCACAGGCTGCGCAGCGCCCCGGTGCGCCGCACCGCGAGCAGGTAGAGCACGATGACGGCCACCGGCACGGTGCCCAGCGCGGCGGCCAGCGGCAGGTTCAGCGTGACGTTGGAGTAGACGAGGTTGCCGAGCAGCTGGGTCTTGCCGCCGACGACCTGCACGCTGATGTAGTCGCCGAGGCTCAGCGAGAAGGTGAACACCGACCCCGCCGCCACCGCCGGCCACACCATCGGCAGCACCACCGAGAAGAAGGTCCGCCCGGCCCGCGCCCCGAGGTCGGCCGAGGCGTGCAGCAGGTTGTCCGGGAGCTGCTCCAGGGCCGTGTGCACCGGCAGGATCATGTACGGCAGCCACAGGTAGGTCAGCACCATGACGGTGGCGGTCAGCCCGTACCCCGGACCGCTGAGGCCCAGCGGGCGCAGCGCCCAGTCGAGCGGCCCGCCCTCGGAGAGGATGAGCCGCCACGCGTACACCTTCACGAGATAGCTGGCCCACAGCGGGGTGAGGATCGCGACCACCAGCAGCGGGCGTCGGCGGGGGCTCGCCACGCGGGCCGTGTAGAACGCGATCGGGAAGGCGATCAGCGCGCACAGCGCGGTCACGGCCAGGGCGACGCCGACCGTCCGCAGGGCGACCGTCCGGTACACCGGCGAGGACACCAGCTCCTGGAAGTTCTGCGCCGACCAGACCCGCACCACCTCGGAGGTGAACGAGTCGGTGGTCCAGAACGCGGAGAGGAACAGCGCGGCCAGCGAGCCGAGATAGGCGAGCACCAGCCACAGCAGGGGCGCGGTGAGCAGCGCGGCGAGCCGGACCCGGGGCCTGCGGTGCAGGGCCCCGGCGAGCCGCCGGACCGGACCGGCGGCTCGCGTGGTGGGCGTCGTGGACATAGGGGAGAGGCCGGTCATGGGACGGCGTCAGCCCTTGATCTCGTTCCAGGCCTGCACCCACTTGGCGTACGGCACGCACCTCGTGTCCGTACGCCCGTCGAGGCACTGCTCGATCGGCGTGGTCCAGAAGTGCACCCGGTCCCAGTACGCCTCGTCGCTCGCGTGGAAGGTGGCGCAGTGCGCCTTGTCCGTGGTCAGCGCGCAGGACCCGGCGTTGGCGGGCGCCTCGCCGAAGTACTCGGCGACCTGGGCGTTGGCCTTCGGCGAGACGATCCAGTCGAGCCACTTGTAGGCGCAGGACGGGTGCTTGGCCTTGGCGGACACCATCCAGGTGTCGGACCAGCCGGTGGAGCCCTCCTTCGGCAGCACCGCCTCCACCTTGGCACCCTCGGCCTTGGCCAGGTTGGCGATCACCTGCCAGCTGGTGCCGACGACGGAGTCGCCGCTCTTGAAGGCCGAGACCTCCTTCAGGTAGTCGCTCCAGTACTCGCCGACGTGCTTGTTCTGCGCCTTCAGGAGCTCGACGGAGGCGTCGAACTGCTTCTGGTCGAGCGCGTACGGGTTCTCGATGCCGAGCTCCGGCTTCGTCGCCTTCAGGTAGAGCGCGGCGTCGGCCAGGTAGATGGGGGAGTCGTAGGCGGTCACCTTGCCGCTGTGCGCGGACGCCTTGTCGAAGACGGCCGACCAGGAGTCGGGTGCGGGGGAGACCTTCTCCTTGTCGTACATCAGGAGGTTGGCGCCGCGGCCGTGCGGGATGCCGTAGGCGACGCCCTTGACGGAGTTCCACTCCTTGTTCTTCAGCCCGGCGAAGACGTCCGCGTAGTTCGGCACGAGCGCCGTGTTGACGGGGGCCGCGTCGCCGGAGGCGATCAGGCGCAGCGAGGCGTCACCGGAGGCGGAGACGGCGTCGTACGCGCCGGTCTTCATCAGCGCGACCATCTCGTCGGAGGTCGCGGCGGTCTTGGCGTTGACCTGGCAGCCGGTCTGCTTCTCGAACGGCGTCACCCAGTCGACCTTGGGGTCGTTGGAGCCGTCCTCGACGTACCCGGCCCAGGCGACCAGGTTGACCTGCCCCTCGGGCGCGCCGAGCGAGACCGGTGCCTTGAGGGCGGGCGGGTGGAGACCGCCGGACTTCCCGGAACCGGCCGGGTCGGCCGAGCCACAGGCGCTGAGGAGGAGCAGTCCGGAGACGGCGGCGGCCGTCAGGAGCGAGCGGTGCAGGCGCACGGGGTTCTCCGTTGCGTGAGGGTGCGGGTAGGTGCGGGGGTGCGGGAGGTGCGTGATGTGCGGGAGTGCAAGAGGCGCGTGATGTGCGGGAGGGCGTGCCGTCCGCGCTAGGCCAGGGACCCGCCCGTCGGGGTCCCCGTCCGCCCGGGCTCGGGGGAGGGGGCCGGGGACGGGGCCGGGACCGGCGCCGGGACGCTCACGGCGTGCCGCGGGTGCCAGCGGAGTCCCACCCGGGCGCCCCGGAAGGCGGCGAGGTCGGCGGAGGAGGTCTCCAGGTTCTGCTGGACGGCGGTGAGCCGGCCGCCCGCGTCGAGGTCGACCAGGAAGCGGGTGGCGTCGCCCAGGTAGACCACCTCGGCGACCGTGCCGGCGGCGCCCGTGTGGCCCGGCTCGGCGGGCGCGGCCGGGTCCCGGACGACACGGATCTTCTCGGGTCGGATGCTGTACGTGCCGGAGGCGCCGAGCACGGCGCGCGCGCTCGCGCCGCTGAGCAGGTTGGAGGTGCCGACGAAGCCGGCGACGAACGCGGTGGCGGGGCGCTCGTAGATCTCGGCGGGGGAGCCGACCTGTTCGATCCGGCCCTGGTGGAAGACGGCGATCCGGTCGCTCATCGTCAGGGCCTCCTCCTGGTCGTGGGTGACGAACACGAAGGTGATACCGACCTGCCGCTGGATCGCCTTGAGTTCGACCTGCATCTGCTCGCGCAGCTTGAGGTCGAGGGCGCCGAGCGGTTCGTCGAGGAGCAGTACGCGGGGGCGCCCGACCAGGGCCCGGGCGAGGGCGACCCGCTGGCGCTGGCCGCCGGAGAGCTCGCCGGGCCGGCGCCTGCCCAGGCCTTCGAGGCGGACCTGGGCGAGGGCGGCGCGGGCCCGGACCAGACGTTCGGCCTTGGCGACCTTGCGCACCTTCAGGCTGTAGGCCACGTTCTGTTCGACCGTCATGTGCGGGAAGAGCGCGTAGTCCTGGAAGACGGTGTGGACGTCCCGCTCGAAGGGGGCGAGCCGGGTGACGTCCCGGCCGGCCAGTTCGACGGTGCCCGCGCTCGGCGTCTCGAACCCGGCGATCATCCGCAGCACAGTCGTCTTGCCGGAGCCGGAGGGGCCGAGCATCGAGAAGAACTCCCCGTCGGCGATCTCCAGGTCCACCCCCGCCACGGCCTCGGTGCGGCCGTAGTTCTTGCGCAGTCCTGAGAGCCGGATCGCCATTCCCTCCATGGGCGGGAACCTTTCTGGTGCGGTGGCGCGTTGTGACGAGCGTGGGCGTAAACATATGAAGTCATAGTTCAAATCTCAAGACCCCCTTAAGGTAAAGGCTGAGTCAACGCGCGAGGTGGTACACCGTGAGGCCAGACGGCAGACAGGGCGCGGGCGCGCCGGGGAGCGCCCGCAGGACCGTGTTCACCCCCGTCGACACCCGTGCGCGGGTCGACACCGTGGTGCGCCGGCTCGGCGACGCCATAGAGCTCGGACTCCTCTCCGACGGCGAGCAACTCCCCGGCGAGACCGAGCTCGCGGCCCAGCTGGGCGTCTCCACCGTGACCCTGCGCGAGGCGCTGATGGCCCTGCGCCAGCAGGGACTCGTCACCACCCGCCGGGGCCGGGGCGGCGGCAGCTTCGTCACCCTCCCCGAAGGCCCGCCCGAGGACCGGCTGCGGGCCCGCCTCGCCGACTGGTCCACGGAGGAGCTGCGCGACCTCGGCGACCACTGGGCCGCCGTCTCCGGAGCCGCCGCCCTCCTCGCCGCCCGGCGCACCCAGCCCGGCGACCTGCGCCCGCTCACCCGGACCGTCGACGAGCTCGCCGCCGCCGAGGACCCCGCGACCCGCAGCCGCCTCTACGGACGCTTCCACGTCGAGCTGGCCGCCGCCGCCCAGTCGGCCCGCCTCACCCGCGAGGAGATAGCGCTCCAGACCGAGTTGGGCGCCCTGCTCGTCCTCGTCCTCGACGACACCGCGTATCTCGCGTGTGTGGCGGATCGTCACCGCTCCGTGATCTCCGCCGTGCAGGATGAGGCCGACGAGCGGGCAAGAATGCTGGCCGAGCGGTGCGTACGCGAGTCCGTGGGCCGGCTGGTCGCCCTGCGGCTCGCGCCCCCCACCCGCGCACCCGAGCCCCGTCCCGAGGAGGACACCGATGGCCAGGAGCACCGGGCTCGCCCACCCCGTGGGGGCCGCCGCCCCTGACCCGGCCCGCGCTCTCGGGCCCGACGCCGTCGCGCGGCGCGTCCGCGACACCCTGGAGGACGTGTTCGCCGCCGTCGCCGCCACCCGCGCCGACACGGCGGCCCTGCTCACGGCGGCCGGCGGCACCGGCCGGGCCCCCGTCTCCGCCGACCTGGCAGCCCTCCGCCCCGGCCTGCACGGCCGGCTCGCGGCCCAGGACCTCGTCTCGGGCGCCGGGTTCGTCGCCGCGCCCGGCCTCCTCGCCGACGTGCCGGCCTGGCTGGAGTGGTGGCAGCGCGGGCCCGACGGCACCGTCCGGCCGCTCCTGCTCGACCTCGACCCGGCGCACTCCGCGTACTCCGACTACACCCACTGGGACTGGTACGCGCTGCCCCGCGAGACCGGTCAGCGCGCCGTCGCCGGGCCGTACGTCGACTACCTCTGCTCCGACGAGTACAGCCTCACGCTCTCCGCGCCCGTCCACGTCGGCGGGCGCTTCGTCGGAGTGGCCGCCGCCGACGTCTACCTGCGCCACTTCGAGGCGGCCGTCCTGCCCGTGCTCCAGGAACTGCCGCTCCCCGCACGCCTGGTGAACGCCCGGGGCCGAGTCGCCGCCTCCACCGACCCCGGCCACCTCGCCGGCTCCCTCACCAAGGGCCCCGACTTCGCCACCGTCCTCGCCGCCCCGCCGTCCACCCACCACCACGGCGCCCTACGCCTGACACCCTGCGCGGGCACCCCGCTGGTGCTGGTGACCCCCGAACGGTGAACGGTCCTTGCGGGACGCGGGCCTGTGCCGGCCGGGTGCGGCTCCCGGCGCGGGCCGGGCTGTCGGCGCGGACCCGGCCTGGGTACGGGCCGCCGGGGTGGGTCCGGCCGCGGCTCTCGGCACGGGCCCGGCCCGCACCTACTCCCCCCGCCCCCCG
>NZ_JBFBNW010000034.1:0-57854 GCF_040683955.1 Streptomyces sp. NPDC093111
TGCGACCTTCACTTCGCTGCGCTCGTTACGGGCGCCGCCACGTCCGGACACCCCCTACCCCCGCTCCGGCACCGGCCCCCTCCCCGCCGTCGTCGGGCGGCGCTCCGTCACTCCTTGCGGTACGCGTACGCCTCCGCCGCCGCTGCCGTCACCGCGTCCAGGTCCGCCCCGGTGCTCGCCGTGACCAGCGCGGCCACCGCGCCCTCCACGAACGGGGCGTCCACCAGACGTGCGCCCTCGGGGAGCTCGTCCCCCTCGGCCAGCAGGGCCTTCACCGTGAGGACCGCGCTGCCCAGGTCGACCAGCAGAGCCACCCCGGCACCCCCGTCCGCCGCCTTCGCCGCCTCCGCGATCAGCTCCGCACTGGTGCCCAGACCGCCGTCCGGAGTGCCGCCCGCCGGGACGATCGGCGCCGTGTCACCGCCGCCCGCCAGGCCCCGGGCGAGCTCCGCCACCGCCGTGGCCACCGCCGCACTGTGCGAGACCAGGACGATGCCCACGCGTCCGCTCATGCCGCCACCTCCGCGAGTGCGCCGACGAGGAGCGCCGACGACGTCGCCCCCGGATCCTGATGCCCTACGGAACGCTCACCCAGGTAGCTCGCCCTGCCCTTGCGTGCCCGCAGCGGTACGGTCGCCAGCGCACCCGCCTCCGCCGCCTCCCGGGCCGCCTCGAACGAGGTGCCGAGCGCCTCCGCCGCCGGCACGAGCGCGTCCAGCATCGTCTTGTCGCCCACCTGCGCCCCGCCCAGCTGGGACACCGCGGCCACCCCCGTACGCAGCGCCTCGGCGAGCGCGGCACGCGAGACCCGTTCCTCGTCGCCCAGCGCCTTGCCCGTCCGGCGGAGCAGCGTCCCGTACAGCGGTCCCGACGCCCCGCCGACCGTGGAGATCAACTGCCGGCCGGCCGCCACGAGCACCGCCCCCGGCGTGGCCGGTGCCTCCTTGTCCAAGGTCGCCGTCACCGCGGCGAAACCACGCTTGAGGTTGGACCCGTGGTCGGCGTCGCCGATCGCCGAGTCCAGCTCGGTCAGTCGGTCCGCCTCACGGTCCACCGCCTCAGCCGCCCTCCCCAGCCAGGCCCGGAAGAACGTGGCGTCATAGGCGTCGTTGGTGTCGTTGGTGTCGTGGTTGTTCATTCTGTTCACCGGCCCCAGCGCAGCGCGGTCGTCTGTACCGGCGCGTCCCACAGGCGGACCAGCTCGTCGTCCGCCTCGCACAGCGTCACCGAGCAGCCCGCCATGTCGAGTGACGTGACGTAGTTGCCTACCAGCGTGCGGGCCACCGCCACACCACGCTCCTTGAGCACCCGCTGCACCTCCGCGTTGAACCCGTACAGCTCAAGGAGCGGAGTCGCGCCCATCCCGTTCACCAGGAGCAGCACCGGGCCCTTCGGCCGCAGGTCCTCCAGGACCACCTCTACGGTGTAGTCGGCGATCTCCCGCGAAGTCATCATCGGGCGCCGCTCACGGCCCGGCTCCCCATGGATCCCGATGCCCAACTCCAGTTCTCCCGGGGGGAGATCGAAGGTCGGCGAGCCCTTCGCCGGGGTCGTGCACGCGCTGAGCGCCACCCCGAAGCTGCGCGACCGCTCGTTCACCCGCCGCCCGATCGCCTCCACCCGCTCCAGCGGCGCGCCCTCCTCGGCCGCCGCCCCGGCGATCTTCTCCACGAACAGCGTGGCCCCGGTGCCCCGCCGCCCCGCCGTGTACAGACTGTCGGTCACCGCCACGTCGTCGTCGACCAGAACCTTCGCGATCTGCACGCCCTCGTCCTCGGCGAGCTCCGCGGCCATCTCGAAGTTCAGGACGTCACCCGTGTAGTTCTTGACGACGAACAGCACCCCCGCGCCGCTGTCGACCGCGGCTGCCGCCCGGACCATCTGGTCCGGCACCGGCGAGGTGAACACCTCCCCCGGACACGCCGCCGAGAGCATCCCCGGCCCCACGAACCCGGCGTGCAGCGGCTCGTGCCCCGAACCCCCGCCCGACACCAACGCCACCTTCCCGGCGACCGGCGCGTCCCGCCGCACCACGACCCGGTTCTCCACATCGACGTTCAGCTCCGGGTGCGCGGCGGCGATCCCGCGCAACGCGTCCGCGACCACGGTCTCCGGAACATTGATCAACATCCTCAAGGGTGTCTCCTCGTGGGGCCGGTGGATCAACCTGTGACCTCGGCAGTATCGACCTTGCGGGCCGGAAGGTCACGGAGATCGGCGAGGTGAGCCACCGGAACCGGCCGCCTCACCCCCGCTGGAAGAACTCCACCTCCGCCAGCGCCAGATGGCGGCCCCCGACCAGACCCGCGGGCGAGTTCAGGACCAGCCTGACCTTCGTCACCTCGCTGATCCCGGTGGGGAAGGTCTGTGAGCCCGGTTTGTCGCTGAGCGTGAAGGACTCGTGGACGGTCGTCCCGTCCCGCGTCGTCGCCTCCATCTCGATGCGCAGCGCCCGGCCCTGCAGCGCGTACCGCTCCGGGTCCGTCGACGCCCCGTTCGTCACGATCACGTCCACCAGCCGGAACGGCTCGGCGAACGTGTACGTCACCGAGGCGCCCGCCCCCGGCGCCCCCCAGTAGCGGTTGTTGAGCCCGTCGATCGTGTCGCCCACCGGATGGCCCCGTACTTCCGCGCTCGCCCGCACACCGGTCGGCGTCACCGGCTTCGCCTTGCCCAGCTTGTCCCGCGTGTCCTCGACCAGACGCCGGCCGGCCGGGAGGAGCAGCAGCGCCGCCGCGCACAGTGCCAGGACCACGACCAGGACCGTCAGGAAGCGCACCGCCCGGCCCGAACCCGCGCGCACCCTGCGGCGGAACGGCCAGACCGTACGCCACCAGGGCAGCGCGACCGGTGCCGTGGACGGCGTCAACGGCGCCGCACACCGGCGGCAGAAGCGCCGGTCCGGCGCGTTCGGCGTCCCACACGCCGGACACGGCACCCCGACCACCACCTCCTCCACCGGCACCGCCCGCACCTGCGGCCGCGCCACCACAGCCCTCGCCGGCTGCACCGGACGGGGGGATGCAGGGGGAGCTGGGGAGGTAGGCGGCGCCGAGGAGGTAAGGGCTGCAGGGGAGGTAGGCGGTGCCGAGGAGGTAGGGGGTGAGGCGGGAGGTGCGGGTGTGGGGTGGGTGGGTTGCGGGGGAGTGTCTGGTGCTGGTGCTGGTGCTGGTGCTGGTGCTGGTGCTGGTGTGGGTGTGGGTGTGGGTGTGGGTGTCGGGGGGCGGCTGGCCGTGTTCGGCTGTGGGGGCGTTGGGCTTTCCGGGGGCGTGGAGCCTTCCGACCAGCCCAGGTACGCGCCGCAGTTGCCGCAGAAGTCGTCCGTCACGCCGTTCGGCGTGCCGCACGCCGGGCACTCACGCATGGGGTTCGGCTCCTTCGGCGGGGGTGGGCGGGCCGGGCAGGACCTCGACCCGGCAGGCCGTGTGGACCGGGCAGAGGGTGCGGACCAGTGCGCGGACCCTGTCCGCGTCGACCGTCTCCTCGCGGTCCGGCCACACCCGGACCAGGATCTCCTCGGCCGGAGGCGGCGGCAGCGGGGTGCCGGGGGTCCTGGACCAGGTGGCCGCGCCGTCCCCGTGGACCTCGGCCGACACGCCGAGGACCAGGCGCAGCGCGTCGACCAGTCCGCGCCGGGTGCCGCGTCGCCGGTGCAGTTCGACCGCGCCCGCCACCGCCTCGCGCCGGAGGTCCAGGGGCCACCGGGGGTCGTCGACGCCGCCCACCCACGTGGCCAGCCAGGACAGGAAGTCGCCGGGGGTCAGGCGCGGGTCGAAGTACGAGGGCAGGTTGTCCAGGGTCGCGAAGACCGGGGCCAGGACCGTGTCGAGCCCCGCCGTGAAGCGCTGCGCGAAGTCGTCCTCGGCGTACATCGCGGGCAGCTGCTCGCCGATCGGGTGCCGGCTGGGCAGGCCGGGGACCGCGGCCCGGGTCATGCCCCCTCCTCTTCGGCCAGGGCCGTCACGACGACCTGGTGCTGGTAGGAGAAGACCAGCGCGCCCGCGCCGACGTCGATCCGGTCGACAGGGGCGCCGCGCCGCCCGGTGACCGGGTCCGCGGCGAACAGCCGGATCTCCTCCACCAGCACGTCCCCGACGGCGCGTTGCAGAACGCCGAACACCTCCCCGTACTGCACGGGCCGCCCGAACGCCCACCCCGTGCCCTCGGGGCCGCCCCGCAGCGGATCGAGGTGCCGGAACAGCGCCGCCAGCGCCGCCTCCCGCACCCGGTCCGTCTCCGCCGCGGGCGCGGAGAGCCGGGCCACCACGGTCACGCCCTGGTAGAACGGCGGCTCCACGACCAGGCGGGTGCCGATCAGGCGCCGTTCGTCGAGGGCCTTGGTGACCGTCCCGAGCACCTGGTCGGAGGGGATCAGCTGCTCGAAGCGCAGCCGGTCGCCCTCGTCGGCCACGGCATCCGGCACCACCAGGACCCGCACCGCTCCCGCACCGCCCTCCGCGGACGCGGGCAGGCACCGGACCCTCCGCACCGACGGCGCCGCCTGCCGGGCGATGATCTCGTAGTCCTCCGCCGTCACCGCGCGCTCCTGCATGCGCAGCGCCTCCGGCGCCCGCAGCCGCGCGTTGTCGAGCGTCTCCCCGGCGACACCGCCCCGCGCGGCCTCCCGGTTCCCGACCCTCGCGACGTACGGCACGGAGCTGCGCAGCACCGAGATGGCGCCCCGCGCGACATTGCCCGACGGTCCGCCGCCGGTCCGGTAGCGGGCCACCCGGACGTGCGCGCCCTTCGGCGGCACGGCCCCCCGCGCGCCCAGCGTGCCGTCCGGCTCGCGCAGCACCGGCGGGAACGTGAACTCGCCGAGCGTCGCGTCGACCCGCACGTGCCGGGCCTCCGGGCCCGAGCGCCCGAAGTGCTCCACCACCTGCCAGCGCTGCCACCCCTCGGGCGACGACACCTCGACGACGGGCGGCTCCCCGTCCAGCAGCACCGGCGGGCGGCCGAGCCGGAAGCTCTGCCCCGCCACCCCCTCCGAGATGCCGAGCGGCACGTCCGTCACCGTCTCCGCGTGCTCCACGGTCATCGTGCCCCCGATGGTGAACACGGCAGCCTCGCGCACCGTGGGCGACTCCGAGTAGAACGGCTGGCCCGGCTCCGCCTCCGTCACCCGGCAGCGCAGCCAGCCCGCACGGGTCCCCGCGATCACCGAAGCCGTGTGCCCGGCCGGGACGTGCACGATGACCTCACCCGGCCGGTTCAGGCCGCCCGTGCTGTCCGCACCCGTCTCGCACCGCCGCCAGCGACCGCCGTCCCACGCCTCCCAGACCAGCGGCGGCTGCCGCGGGTCCACACCCACACCCCGCACCCGGCTGTCCAGGCGCACCGCCACCACACAGCGCGGCACCGGCGCCGGCAGCCCGAACAGCAGCGCGTCCCCCGGCTCCGGTGCCGCCTGGAAGCACGGGATGTCCCGCCCCTCGGCGAGCGGACCCGTCACGTCGGTCTGCCCGCCGGACCGGGGCGCGGTCACCAGCCGCGTCAACTCGCTCGGGACGATGCGGAGATGGTCCACCGTCGCGAAGACCACCCCCTCGTCCCCCTCGTCCGGACCGCCGGCCGCGGTCGTCACCTCGGTGCCCGCCGGCAGCGTCACCGTGTCGGGCTGCGGCGCCGACAGCCAGAAGTCGACCTCCGCCACGGCCGCCGAGGGCGGGAACAGCCGGATGCCCAACAGGTCCAGAAAAGCCAGGTAGTTCTTGTCCGGGACCCGGTTCAGGCGGTACAGCAGCTGGTCCACGAGGTACGCGAAGGTCTCGATCAGAGTCACGCCCGGGTCGGACACGTTGTGGTCGGTCCACTCCGGGGCGCGCTGCTGCACGTACCGCTTCGCCTCGTCGACGAGCTGCTGGAACCGTCGGTCGTCCAGGTTCGGGGAGGGCAGTGCCATCAGTCCTCGGCCATGTTCCCGGTCCCCTCCTCGGAGGGGATCGTGTAGAAGGGGAAGACCAGATTGCGCCGGTCGTTGGTCGTGCGCACCGTGTAGTGCACGTCGATGTAGAGGGTGCCCGCGTCCACGGAGTCGAAGGCCACGACGACCTCGTCCACCACGATCCGCGGCTCCCACCGCTCCAGCGCCTCGCGCACCCGCTGCGCGACCCGCCCCGCGGTGTCCCCGTCGCCCGGGGCGAACACGTACTCGTGGATGCCGCAGCCGAACTCCGGCCGCATCGGGCGCTCGCCGGGCGCGGTCCCCAGCACCAGCCGGATCGCCTCCTCCAGCTCCCGCTCCCGCTCCACCATCACGATCCCCCCGGTGGGGCCGACCCGCAGCGGGTAGCCCCAGCCGCGCCCGATGAACCGCTCGCTCATCACACGCCCCCGATCAGCACGTTCGACGCGCCCATGAGGATCGTCGCCCCGCACGCCGTCCGGTCGCGGGCCCGCGCCGCCGGCAGCCCGCCGATCAGGACCGCGCCCGCCACGAGGCCCGCCGGACTGGGCAGCACCACGTTGGCCGGTCCCGTCGCCGCATGCGGCGGGACGACACAGACGTGCAGGCTGCCCACCACGGCGGCGGGCAGCCCGCCGATCAGCACCGTCGCCACGCGCACGGCGGCACCGGGCGGCGGGGTCGCGATCCGGCCACCGTGGTCGGTCGGATCGCCGGTACGGGCCGCGGCTGGCATCTGGACCTCCTGGGGGAGAGTGGGGGGAGGGGGAGAAGGGTTGAGGGGGGAAGGGTGGGTTTGTGGGGGCTAGTTGATGCGGATCAGGCGGGCCTTCAGGACCGCTAGCAGGCCGCCGTCGACCGTGACGTCCGCCGTGCCCGCCACCCGTACCGTCCGCCCCCCGACGCGCACCCCCGCCGTGGCGTCGATGTCCACCTCGCGGCCGGACACCTTCACCGTGCCCTGCCGCGCGTCCAGCGTGATGCCGTCCCGGTCCAGCACGACGGAGCTCACCGGACGGTTCCGCCCGGCGTACACGGTGACCTCGATCCGGTCCCGCCGGTCGTCCAGCCGCACCTCCAGCCGCTCGTCCCCGGTCACCAGACGCAGCCCCGAAGGGCCGGGCGCCGGGGCGTCCAGCAGCTCCACGCGATGGCCCGAACGGGACACCACCGAACGCCGGTTGACCTTGCCGCTGGTCCGGTCCACGAGCGGCACGTCGTGCGGCGACGGCTCGTCGACCCCGTTGTAGAGGCCGCCGATGACGTACGGACTGTCCAGCAGCCCCTGCTCGAAGCCCACGAGCACCTCGTCGTTCACCTCGGGGCTCACCACCCCGCCGCCGCCCTTCCCGCCCCACTGCACGGTCCGCACCCAGTCCGTGACGTACGTGTCGTCCAGCCAGGGGAAGCGCAGCCGCACCGCCCCGCGCTGCGAGCCGTTCGGCTCCCGCACGTCCGTCACCACCCCGATCGCCAGACCCGGGATGCGCGGCCCGCGGCCCGGGGCGTTCGCCCCCGTCACCAGACCGGTCAGCGAACGGTCCGCGCTCGCACTGACCCAGACCGTCGTGCGGTAACCGCCGTGCGGCTCCAGGACGTGCTGCACCGCCGTCGCCGTGTACCGGCCCGAGAACGCCGCACCCACATTGCCGAGCGCCACCGCCTTGCCCGCTCGGAGCAGCGGATTGCCCTCGGCCACCGCCTCCAACTCGCCGTAGCCCGCGCTGATCTGGGCCGCCGTGGCCCCCGCCACCGCTGTCGTCTCGGCCTGCGTGCGGTACGGCGTGTCCGTCACCGTCACGGTCGCCGCGCCGAACCGCGCGGCGGCCTGCGGACCGAGCCCCGGCACCACCGTGTCGCTCACCACCGCCGGCTTCTCCGCCACCAGCGGGCGCTTGGTCGTCACGTCCCAGCCGCGCACCCGCACCTGCGCCGCACCGTCGGCGGCCGACAGCGACGCCCGCAGCGCCAGCAGGTTGCGCCCGTACTCCAGGACCATCGGATGACGCGTCGCCGACGTCGACGGAGCCGGCGCCCCCGACGCCTTCACGGGGCGGGTGAACTGGAGCAGTCCCTTGTCGTCCACCCGTACCTGGGCACCGCTCTCACCGGCGAGGAACTGGAGGAAGTCCCAGTCGGAGACGTTCGCCTGGGACAGCTGCCGGTACGTCACGGGCGCCGCCTCCACCTTCCCCACGGTGAGCCCCGCCCCGGCCGCCACCTTGCGCACGATGGCCGCCGCCGTCATGTTCCGGTACGCCACGACCTTGCGGCCCCGCTGCAGCCGGTGGGCCTTGGAGTACGCCCGGACGACCGTGAACGAACCCGTACGGTCCCGGTCCAGCTCCAGGGCCGTCACCTCACCGTTGAACAGGCGCTCCCGCGCCAGGCCCTTCACCGTCACCACCGACACCTTCAACGGGCTGCCGATCGTGATGCCGGTCGCCTGGAGGAACTCGTGGTCGGGGTCGCGGTACGTGAGCACCGCCGTGTCCGGCAGCGCCACGTTCTCGTCGATCACACAGCTCACCAACTGCGCGGCCCACACCGGCGGCAGTTCACCCGGTGCCTCCACGATCGGATCGGCCGCGAACGACCGGCCCCCGGCGTCGGACGTGCTCATCGACCCTCCTCCTCGTCGTCCGCGTCCCGCGTCCCCGGCACCACCAGCTCGGTGCCCGGCACCAGCGCCATCGGATCGTCGATCCCGTTCGCCTCCGCGATGACCCGCCAGGCCGTCGCGTCGCCGTACTCGTGCCAGGCCAGCATCGCCAGGCTGTCGCCCGCCACCACCGTGTGCGTGCTGCGGGCGGTGCGCGCACCCGATGTCGGGTTCTGGCCGGCGGGGTCGACGCTGGCCTCCTCGATGGACAGCGCACAGGTGGCCCGCAACGGCTTCCCGTCCACGTCGAACAGCGTGTACGTCACCGACAGGCTCGACAGCACCCCGTCGAACGACGTCGTCCGCGCGTTGCCCCATTCGAAGCGCACCCACGGACTCGCCGGCTTCTTCCGGCCGAGACTCGCCGGCGTCGGCACACACGCCTTCATCAGCTTCTCCACCGCCTGCTCCACCGAGTTGTCGTGCGTGGCGGTGGCGTCCAGGAAGACCTCCAGGCTGAGCGCGCGCGGCCCGCTCCCCACGAACTCCGGCAGCGCCGACTGCCCGGCCATCCGGGACGGCGACCGCCGCCACTCGGTGGTCTTCCGCAGCTCCAGCGACGACGGGTTGAACTGGAGGTCGAGCCGCGCGATCGTCCCGCCGGGCTTGGCCCCGACCGACGCGGGCGGCTCCTTCAGGGTGAGCTGGGCCCTGGCGCGGCTGGCGCGAGCCGATGCGGGCATGGCGTGGGACTCCTTCCGGGGCGGGACGGACACGGGACGGAAACAGGGCGGACGCGGGACGGACGCGAGGCGGGGAGGCCGGTGGTCAGGTGGGCAGCAGGCCCGCGTGGGCGATCTCCAAGGTCTCCATCGCCGCCGCCGAGTTCGCCGGATCGAAGGAGGGGCCCTGCCAGCGCACCGGCACGATCCCGAAGACCTGCCAGCTGATGATCCGGCTCAGATCCGGCCGCAGCGCCACGATCTCGCCGTCCTTCGGCTCGACCCTGCGCAGCGTCTCGTCCAGCCAGCGCCCGATCTTCGCCGTGTCCGCCGTCACCGGCCGGGTGAGCGTGATGTTCGACCAGGTGACGCGCCCCGGCAGCTGCCAGGTGAAACCGTTGTTGCCGCCCTCGGCGTAGCTCTCCATCTCGACCTCGGCCCCCATCCCCGAGCACGTGTGGAACGCGCCCAGGTCGTTGCCGCCGATCGCCAGCCGGAAGAACACGCTGGTCGCGAAGATGCTGTCGGTCATCGGTCCTCCGCCGTCCGTTTCTCGTTCGTTCGTGTGCTCAGCGGCGCCCGTCGAAGGGCCTGCCCGCGCGTTCCCGGCCGCGCCGCAACTCGGTGCGCAGCAGGCGTGCGACCGGTTCGATCAGCCGCCGCGCCAGATCGTCCAGCTCGGTGTCCGACCCCTGGGGCGCCGTCTCGCGGGCCTTGCCGGACCGGGCCGCGGCCGGGGTCGTGGCCGTGGCCGCCTGGACCGGGCGGGCGCCGCCTGCCGGCGGGTCCGGTTCGCCGCCGCCCGCGGCGCGTTGCACCGGTGCGGGCCGCGCCACCGGAACCGGGTGGCTCGGGGGCACGCCACCCTTCCCCACCGGCGCAGGCGCCGGGGCCGGTGGGGCTGCGAGGGGAGGCGGCTGGGGGCCGGTCACGGGGAGAGGCGTACGGTACGGGCCCGGTCCGCCGCCGGCGGAGCCCGGCACGCTCGGTGCTGCCCGGGGCCGGTCCGCCGCACGCTGCACGGGAGGCGTGGACGCGGGCGGCGGGTCGGGCCAGCGCGCCGGGACCACGGGACTCGGCGCCGGGTCCTCGCGGGACGCGACCGGGGCCCCCGTGTCCCCGACGTCCAGCCCGAGAGACAGCTGACGGGCCGACAGCAGCCGCAGGACAGGTGTGCTGGCGCCGCCGTCGTGGGGGCGGGTGCTGCCGCCATCCCTGACGGGGCCGGGGACGACGAGGGGTACGGACGCGGAGTCGCCGGCTGTGGTGCGCCGCACGAGCGGGGGAGCGGCGGCCGGAGCGCCCTCAGGCCGGTTCGGCACGGCGCGCTCGCCGTCCGCCCCCCACAGCGGCGCGGGCGGCGTTCCTTGCCCGGGCGCACGCTGTACGTCGGCGGGGGAACCGGTGCGCGTCGTGCCGGACCGGGACGGCGGGGCGGAGAGCAGAGCCGCACTCGCCGGCAGCGAGGCCAGTGGAGCCCCGAGCCCGCTCCGTACGCGAGGCCCGGCACCGGCGTTGGAGTCGGTCGCGGGCTGTGCGGAATCCTTGGGCCGTCGTCCTACGGGCGAGGCCGGGGCTTCGGCGGTTTCCTCGGCTTGCCGCTGCACCACCGGCATCCTGGGACCGGACGCCGTTCCGCCGTCCACCGGCTCGGCGGTGGGCGGCAGTTCGGCCAGTGGCTCGCCCAGCGGCGCCCGGCTCGCGCGTCGGGCGACGGGGGTTGCCGGGGGTCCGGAGACGGCGGGCTGTGCGTGCGGGGGTGCGGCGGGGGTGGGGGCGACAGTGGCAGTGGCAGTGGCAGTGGCAGTGGCATGGGCAGCGGCCGGGGGTGTCACGACCGCCACACGACGCCTGGGCATCAACGGACTTCGGGCGACGATCGACGCCTTCCCGACGGTACGGGGGCGCACCACGGCACGGGGGGCGCCGTCGCCGGACGGGCCCTGTGGCCGGGTGGTGCGGGGGCCGTCGGTGGATGGTGATGCCGGGTTCTGGGGGGTGGTTGCGGTGGAGGTCCCCGGGACCCCGGTGCCGGGCGTCCGTGCCTCTGCCCCGCCGCGAGGGCGGGAATTGCCGTACCCGGGCGCCGACGACGAGCGCGAGCTCTGTGCGCTGCCGGCCGGCGTGCGCTGCGCGACCCGGTCCGCCGTCGCCTCGGGGACGACGGCGATGCGTCGTATCAGCGGGAACTCCGGGAGGACCGGAGTCGGGGGCGGGGCCGGGGTGGGTGCGCGGAGGGCCGTGCCTTCGCCGCTTGCGGACTCGGCCCGTTGCACGGCGGCGCCCAGACCGTCCGGGGCGAGAAGGCCCCGGCTGCCGGGTGTGGTTCCGGGCCCGCCCGGAAGGGGCCGGGCGGCCGTGTCGCCCGCCGCCGGGCCGGAGGCGGGCGGTTTGGCCTGGGCCCGCTGGACGGAGTCCGGCCGATGGGGCGGCAGGGCCCGGCCGCCGTCCCCGCCTCCCGAGGGGGTAGGGGTTTCTCCGGACCGACCCGAAGCCGAGGAGCCAGCACTTTCTACGGGGCCCGGTGTAGGTCCCGGGCCCTTACCCGAGGCCGGGGTGAGGGTTTCCCCTTCGCGGCTTGAGGACGGATTGGCGGTCTTGCCGTCCTGTCCTGGGGACGGGGTGCGGGTTGCCCCCGCGCGCCCTGAACGCGGGCTGACGGTCTTCCCGTCCTGCCCTGACGCCGGGCCGGCGGTCTTCCCGCCACGCCCCGAAGGCGGGTTGGCGGTCTTCCCGTCCTGCCCTGACGCCGGGCCGGCGGTCTTCCCGCCACGCCCCGAAGGCGGGTTGGCGGTCTTCCCGTCCCGCCCTGAGGAAGGGCCACGGGTCTCCACGACCCTGTTCGACGACGGGCTCGGGGCTGCGTTCCCGGTCTCCCCGCCCGCCCCTGAGGGGCGGGATCGGGTCTCTCGGGTCGCTCCTCCCCGCCCGGACGAGGCGTTGGGCGTTTCCCCGCCCCGCCCCGACGAAGCCCTTCGTGTCTCCCCGCCCCGCCCCGAGGGCGAAGCCCCCGTCTCGCGGTCCGCTGGTCGCTCGGTGGCGGCCCGCGCCACCACCGGCCCGGGCGGGCCGACGGCGGCGGCGCCCTGCGGTGCGGGGGCGGAGGTCGGCGTCACGGTCGATGGGGTGGCAGCAGGGGAGTCCGCCGAACCGGCGCCCGTCAGCGGCGCTTCGGCCGTCCCCGTCCTCGTCCCCGCCTTCGTCCCCGTCCCCGTCCCCGGCGACGCCGCGTCGCCCGGTCGTGTCGCGGCCCGTTGTACCACCCCGGGTGCCGTCGGCGACGCGGTGGAGGGCGTGGGCGAGGAAGTGCTCGGGGTGGCCCGATGCTGTCCTTCGGGGGCCGTGGTCTCGGGCTCCGTCCCGTACGGGGTGAGGGCGCGGAGGAGGAGGGGGCCGCCGGTGCTGTGGGTCGGTGGGGTGGTGGTGGGGTGGGCCACGCCGTGGACGAGGCCGGGTGGGGCGGTGGGGGCCAGGGCGTGGGCGAGGCCGGTGTCGAAGGCCGGGTTCTGCCAGGCCGCGAGGCCGTCGCGGAAGACGAGGCCGTCGCTGACGGCGAGCGGGGCGCGGGAGACGGTCAGCCGGGGTCCCGTCGTCATGCGCCAGCCGCCGTCCCAGTTCCCGGGCACGCCGGAGTCCGGTGCGGCGGCGTCCTCGGAGGCCGCCGGGCCCGGTGCCGGGGGCTCCGCGGGAGCCGTGCCCCGGGCGGGCGCGGCGGCGCGCCGCCGCAGCCTGTCCCGCCATGCCATCTGTTCAACCGCCTTCGTTCACACGGGTGTTGATACGGGCGATCTCGGTGACCCAGTCCTGGCGTTCGCGATGGGTCAGGTCGAGGATCTCGTCGCGCGCCCAGTGGAAGTGGTAGGCGATGTACGCGATCTCCTCCCGGAGCCGGGGGAGCGCGTACGTCACGATTCCCCCAGGCGCCCACCGGAGAGGTCGACCTCGAAGCCGCCCTCGCAGTGCGGGCACGTGACGGCCGCGCGGGTGTGGCCCTCGCTGTTGACGCGCCGGTAGAAGTCCTGGAGGAACGCGACGTCGGTCGCGTACATCCGCTCGACGATCCCCGCGTGCACGTCGGTGAGCGTGCCGAGCCGGGTGATCACCTGGCTGAGCAGTACCACGCTCAGGTACGCGGGGTTCTCCTTGACCCTCAGGTCGATCTGGGGGCGCAGTTCGTCCCGCGCGGTGGCCAGGCGCATCGCGCCGTGCCGGTGCAGGGTGCCGTCCTCGTCCACGTACCCGCGCGGTAGTTCGAACTCGAAATCGGTGCGCAGTCCGTGGTCCTGCCGCGGCGCCGGTGCGGCGGGCGCGGGGGTGGGGGTGGGCTGCTCGGGGGCCGTGGCGGGCGCGGTGGCCTGGAGGATGTCCTCCAGGCTGCCCGCCGTCACCGTGCGACGCCTCATTCGACGATGATCTCCTCGAACACGATGGTCACGGTCTCGGTGGCCCCGGACGACTCGCCGGCCTTCAGGGAGGGGCCCTCCCACTTGGAGGCCCAGCCCTGCATCAGCTGGATGCGCCGGACGGTCGAGCCCGTGCTGTCCTTGATCTCGATGGTGATGTTCTGCCGGGCGGCGTCGACGGCCCCGTTGTTCAGGGTCTCCTTGATCCACTTGGTGAACTCGCTGCTCTTGTCGAGTCCCCGCGTGATCGTGATCTCGCCGGCCTGCCGGGCGCCGGGCTGCTTGCGGATGATCTGCTTGCCCGTCGAGCTGACCTGGCGGACCTCGACGACCTCCTCCTCGACGCTCAGCCCGCTGATCTCCTGGATCGACTCGACCAGGTAGCCGCCCAGCTGCACGCCGAAGACGTGGGTGGAAAGAGCATCGCCCTCTGCCATGACTGCCTACACCTCTCTCACTGGCTCACGGTCCCGCTGTCCGGTCCCGCTGTCCGGTCCTGCTGTCCGTCACTCGTCGACGAGACTGGTGCTGTCCGAGAACTGCGCCAGCCGGAACACCACGAACTCGGCGGGCTTGACGGGCGCGACGCCGATCTCGCAGACCACCCGGCCCTGGTCGATCGACTCCTGCGGGTTGTTGTCCCGGTCGCACTTGACGTAGAACGCCTCGGCCGCCGTCCGGCCGAACAGGGCGCCCCGGCGCCACTCCTCGGTGAGGAACGCCGTGACGTTGCGCCGGATGCTGGACCACAGCCGGTCGTCGTTCGGCTCGAAGACCACCCATTGGGTGCCCAACAGGATGGACTCCTCCAGGTAGTTGAAGAGGCGGCGCACGTTCAGGTAGCGCCAGGCCGGGTCGGAGGAGAGGGTGCGGGCACCCCAGATCCGGATGCCGCGGCCGGGGAACGCGCGCACGCAGTTCACGCCGATCGGGTTGAGCAGGTCCTGCTCGCCCTTGCTCAGCTTCAGTTCCAGGTCCACGACGCCGCGGATCACCTCGTTGGCGGGGGCCTTGTGCACGCCGCGCTCGGCGTCGCTGCGCGCCCACACGCCGGCGATGTGCCCGCTCGGCGGGACGGTCGCGTTGCGCCCGGCCGCCGGGTCGAAAACCCGCACCCACGGGTAGTAGAGCGTGGCGTGGCGCGAGTCGTAGCCCGCCTCGTCGTTGCGCCAGCGGCGCACCTGCTGGGCGGAGAGACCGGGGGGCGTGTCCAGGACGGCCACCCGGTCGCCCATCTGCTCGCAGTGCGCGATCACCGCGAGCTGTACCGTACGCACGCCCTCGGCGTCGATGTCGCCGCGCTCGTACGCGCTCATCAGGTCCGGCACCGCCACCATGGTGATCTCGTCGATCGTCTCCAGGCCCGCGAAGCCGGTGCGCGCGTCCGCGTCCCCGACGTACTCGGCCGCGTCGAGACGGGCCGCGTCGCCCTGCGCGGCGGGCGCCGACGCCGGCGCGGGGGCGGCCGGCGCGTCGGGCAGGGCGACCGTCTGGGCGGCGGGCCGGTTCTGGGTGGCCTCGCGCTGCTCGGCGACCTCGATGAGCCGCGAGCCGCGCGCCTGGGTCACGAAGTACCCCTTGACGCTCTTGCGGGTGGACACGTCGAAGGTCTCGGCGACCTGGTCGCCCTGGCGCACCAGGACCCGGAAGCGGTCCTCGGGCGGGTTCTCGCCCTCCACGTCGGCGATCTCGACGGACACGCCGGTGACCCCGGGCCGGGCCGAGACGAGGAAGCCGCCGAGCTCGACCGGCCGGGCCGCCGGGAGCTCCCGAGGACCGGACGCGGACGCCCCGGCGCCGTCCGGCGTGGACCCGCCGATCCGCACGATGTACGCGGCGCCGCCGCCGTTCGCGAAGTACCCGTGGACCGCGAGGGGCAGAAAGGCGCCCGCCGTGAACCCGCCGAACGACTGGGTGTACTGGTCCCAGCTGGTGACCAGGGTCGGCTCGTGGAAGGGCCCGTTCTGGGCGAACCCGAGAAACGCGGCGACGGCGGTGCCGACCCCTTCGATCGGGCGAGCACCGGACTGCACCTCCTCCACGTACACGCCCGGGGTGAGGTACGTCGGCATGCTCGCTCCTTCGGTCGGCTTCCTTCGGCCACGGGTGGCGCCGCGCGGTGATCAGCTTCGCCCCAGCCTTTCCGGCGGGCGTCGGCGGCGGCAGGGGCACACGGACCTGGCCGGGGGCATCCGCGCTGCCCTCCCCGGACGCCCGGGGCAGCCGGGGCGGATCACGCGTGCGCGACCCGGGACAGGTACGGTCCGAACTCGCCCTCCAGGACGAGACGGCCCAGCTTGCGGTACTCCTGGGCGACGGCCGTCACCAGTTGCACCATGGTCAGCGGCGCGCCCGCCGCGGCGGCGGCGTAGGCGGCGGTCACCGCGCAGGCCCGGATCGAACCGCCGGCCAGCTCGAACCGGTCCGCGCAGAAACGGAGATCAAGGTCGTCCGCCCGGGGCAGCAGCCCGCCCAGGCACCGTTCCCACAGGGCCAGCCGCTGGGCGGCGTCGGGCACGGGGAAGTCCGCGATCACGTCCAGCCGGCGCGTGAACGCCTCGTCCAGGTTGGCGCGGAGATTCGTGGTCAGGACGGCGAGGCCGTCGAAGGACTCCATCCGCTGGAGCAGGTACGCCGACTCGATGTTGGCGTGCCGGTCGTGGGCGTCCTTCACCTCCGCCCGCTTGCCGAAGATCGCGTCGGCCTCGTCGAACAGCAGCACCGCGTTGACGGCCGCCGCCTCCGTGAAGATCCGCTCCAGGTTCTTCTCGGTCTCGCCGACGTACTTGTCGACCACCGTCGACAGGTCCACCACGTACAGGTCCATGCCGAGATCGGCCGCCACGACTTCGGCGGACATGGTCTTGCCCGTGCCGGACGGGCCGGCGAACAGCGCGATCACCCCCCGACCGCGCCCGCCGCCCGGGCGCATCCCCCACCCGCCGAGCACCTGGTCGCGGTGGCGGGCCCGCACCGCGAGCTCCCTCAACTGCCGGTGCGTCGCGGCGGGCAGCACCAGATCGTCCCAGCCCACCGCGGGCTCCACCCGGCGGGCCAGCCGGGCCAGTCCCGCGCCGTTCTGGGCCCGCACGGCCGCCCGCAGGTCGCCCGCTGCCACCGGCCGGCCGTCCAGCGCGGCCGTCCGCACCGCGGCACCGGCGGCACGGCGCAACTGCCCGGCGTCGAGCCGGTGCGCGGCCACGGACCGCGCGAGCGCGTCGGCGTCGCTCGGGCCTCCGTCGTACCCCGAGCTCGGGCCCCCGTCGAACCCTGCGCTCGGGCCTCCGTCGTACCCCTCGCCCCGGCTCGCGTCGTACGCCTCGGCCGGCCCCGGCTCGTACGCCGTGGCGCCGAGCCCCTCGCCGTACGCCGTGGAGCCGGGCCCCGCCCCGTACGCCCCCGCCCCGTACCGCGCCGTCGCCCGCTCCAGGGCGTCCCGCCAGCGGGCCGCCTGCCGGTCGGGGGAGGGGGCCGCCACCGCCAAGGTGACGGGGGTGTCGGCGGCCCAGGCGGGCTCCCAGCCGCTCGTGCCGTACGTGAACAGGGGGATGCCGCGCAGCTCCGCGCAGAACGTGCGCAGGACGCGGGCCCGTTCGGCGGGGTGGTCGGGCAGCTCCTCCAACGGCCCCAGCAGCACCCCGGCACCGGCCAGGCGGGCCTCGCGGGCGACGGTCCGGGCGAGCGCGGGCACCGTGCCGACGGGCCGGCCCAGGGCCGCCGCGTCCAGCGGCAGCGAGCCGAGACCGCGGGCCCGCAGCGCGGCGGCGGCGAGCCCCGCCGGGTCGCCGCCGTGGGAGCGGAGGTGGACGTGGCCGTGGCCCGAGGCGACGACCGCCCGGTCCCGTTCGCCGGGATCGGCGGCCGGGTCCTCGGGGGCCAGGCCGAGGACCTCGGCGAGCGACGCGTCCGGCGACGGGTCGCCGAGCAGGTGCGCGGTGACCCGGTCGGGCACGGTCAGGACCCGCGACAGCGGCGGCCGTTCGGGCTCGCCCACCTCGACCAGGCCCCCGGCGACGAGCGGAGCGGCGGGGGAGAGCCGGAACCGCGCGGCCGGGACACCGGTGCGGCCGCACAGGTCGAGCGCGAGCCCGACGGTGGGCCGACGGCGCGTCAGGTCGTCGTTGAGATAGCCGTACAGCTGCTCGAACCGGGCGTCGACGTCCGGGGCCAGGGCGATCAGGAGCAGGTCGAGGTCCAGCGGGGCGAGCGCGAAGCGGGCGGCCAGGACGTCCAGCGGCGAGCCGGGCGGCGGGAGTTCGGGCGCGAGTGCGGGGAGGCGGGGGTCGTACGGCGGGTCGAGGACGCGCGCGACGGCCTCCGGCGTCAGGAACTGCCCCCGGTAGGGGTTGTCCGGGTCGGGGTCGACGGCCACCCGCCGAGCCACGGCCCCCCGCACCCGCTCCTCGACGAGCCGCAGACGGCTCCAGAGGTACGGGACGGGGGCGACCCCGGCGGGGGCGATCCCCCGCGGGCCGTCCGGGTCGGGCGCCTGCGCGGCAGGCGCTGCGGGTGGCCGCGGGCCGTCCAGGGGGGTCGGCTGCCGGTCCTCCGGGTCGGGTGGCTGCGGGACATGCGGTGTGGGCGCCTGCGAGAGGAGCGGTGCGGGCGCCTGCGTGGCGGGCGGTGCGGGGGCCGGCTCCCCCGCCTGGTCCCCTCCCCGGGTCGCGGTCCGCGCGGGCGCCGGCTCCCCCGCCTGGCCTCCTCCCCGGGTCGCGGTCCGCGCGGAAGCCGGGCCCCCGCCCGTGGCGGGGACGGTGCTGGTCACGGCTGGCGTTCTCCTCGGCGTCGGCGGGCGGGGGTGGGGCGGCGGTCCCGGGGGCCGCCGAGGCCCTCGTCCGGGCCGGGCGCGTCGACCTCGGTGTAGCGGAGGCGACGGGTGTCCTCGGCGTCGGGGACGGAGCGCGGCGCGGCGCGGACGACGAGGCCGTCGGTGACCGGTGGGGCCGTGAGCCGGCTGATACCGGCCAGCGGGGCCCTGACCCGTACCCCGATCGACGGCTTCAGCTCGCCGCCGAGCGCCGACCAGACGTCGGAGGCCGAGGGGGTGTCGGGCCCGGTGGCGCCGGCGTCCAGCGGTACGTGCAGGCCGAGTTCGGCGAGGGTCCCGCCGAGCAGCCGGGCCGGGAGGTCGTCGCGGGCCGTGAGGCAGACGAGGACCTGGGAGAGCAGCCGGTGCTCGTCCTCGGGGCGGCCGGCCCACGCGGACACCAGGTACGTCAGCTCGAACCAGCGGGGAGGGGTGCGGCGCGCGACGACGAACCCCTCCTCGTCGTAGACCTCGCCCGCGCCGCTGCCGCGCCGGGCGTGGTCCTCGCGGATGTCGTACAGGAACACGCAGACCGTGGGCGTGCTGCGGCGCGCGGCCCAGTCGCGGGTCGGGGCGTCGAACACCACGTCGACGCCCGCCGCCTCCAGGCCGGACTCCGTCAGGAGGCGGCGCAGCGCCTCGTCGACCTCGTGGATCATCGGCGGGCCACCACGTCGGGCGGCTGCACCGTGCCGCTGACCACGAGGAAGTCGGTCCGCACCGGGCCGAAGCCCGGCCCGCTCGCGGTGATCACCCGCGGCCCGGTCTGGTCCTTGGCGAGGATCAGCAACTGCCCGATGAAGGTGCCGTCGGGGCCGGGCACGGTCGGTGCCGCCGCGGCGGTGATGCCCGGCCGCCAGGTGAACCGTACGGGCGCGCCGGGCGGGAAGTCCTTGCCGCGCACCGAGGTGACGAAGCCGGGCTTGCCGATCGGGGGCACCGCGACGATCCGCGGCTGGAGGACGCGGATCCGCTGCCGTGCGGTGTTGTCGCGGAGGTCGGCGTCCGTGCCGGTGGTGGTGAGCACGGCGGTGGCCCGGGAGGTGAAGGCGCGGTCGGGGCTGAGGACGACCTGGAGGACGACGCGGGCGCCCGGCGCGAGGTCCGGCAGCGCGCAGTTCCAGCCGCTGTCACAGCCGGGCGGCGGCCCGTTGTGGGGGACGCCGGGCGGCAGGCCGACGCGCAGCCGGAGGCCGGTCGCGAGCGCGGCGCGCCCGTTGCGGACCGTGTACGTGACGACGACGCGCCCGCCCACGTACCCGGGCAGCGGCTGCGCGGTGATCCGTACGCCGGGCCCGGCCCGTGGCGCGGGCGGCTCGGGCGGTGGCGGGGGAGTCGGGGTGGGGGGCGCGGAGGTCGTCGGCGGGACGGTCGGCGTGGGCGTCGACGGCGAGGGCGAGGGGGTGGGCGGCGCGGCCTCGCGGACCGGTACGAGCGTGCGGCCCGCGTTGTCGCTCGGGCGGGGGTCGAGGACGGCGCCGGTCACCGACCAGTCCACGAACTGGTCGCCCGGCGCGGTCCCGGTGAACGTGACGTCCACCGGGACGTCGCCACCGGGCGGCACGATGCCGAGGGCACAGGTCAGGGCCGCCGCGTCACAGGTGGCGCCGGGCGCGGTGAGCGCGGTGACGGTGAGCCCCAAGGGGGGCGCGAGGGTGAGCCGGGTGCCGGGCGAGGCCGCGGGGCCGGCGTTGACGACGTGGACCCGTACGATCCCGGGCACGCCGACGGTCAGCGGCGGGACGATGTCCGGCGCCCGTACGGCGAGGTCGACGGACTGCTGCACGGCGGGTTCCTTCTGGCGGCCCGGCAGGCCGGCGGTCAGCGGGGTGAGGGCGCCGGTCGCGAGGTCCACCAGGTGCAGCTTCTCCGGGCTGTTCGCGGCCGCCGCGGCCCGGGCGCTGATGACCAGGCTCCGGCCGTCGGCGGTCCAGGCCGCGTCGCGCGGCTGGTGGGGCCCGGTGTACGTCGTGTCGGGCAGCTCGCGGTGACAGGCCCCCGGCACGTCGCGGGCGGCTTCGGGCAGCAGCACGCGGCAGCCGCCGTCGAAGGCGTCGGCGTTCACGGGAGCGAGCAGGAGGCCGTTGCGCTCGTCGACCAGGCCGCCGCCGTTCTTCCGGTTGAAGGCGAGGAGGGTGCCGTCCGGGGAGAACGCCGGGCTGTCGTCGATGACCCGGCAGCCTTCCGGGCACATGACCGAGCTGAGGTCGCGCTGCAGGCCGAGCCGGTCGACGGGCACGGTCCAGACGTGCTTGTTGCCGCCGTTGCCGTCGATGACCTGGTTGCGGGTGAACGCCAGCGTCGTGCCGTCGGACGACCAGGTGGGCTGGGCGTCGCCGCCCACCGCCTGCCCGGCCGGCGGGACGATCTCCCCTCGGAGCGCCCCGGTCGCGGCGTCGGCGATCAGGATGCGTCCGGGGCCGGAGGCGTCGCCCACCCCGCCGGGGGAGGTGCGGGTGAAGGCGAGGAGTCTGCCGTCGGGGGAGAACGTCGGGTCGGTGTCCCAGTCGCGGGGGCCCCGCCCGGCCAGCGGCAGCGCCGCCTCGTTCGTGCCGTCGGCGTCCGCCGTCCAGATCCGTTCGATCCGGGCGTCGCGTGGGCCCTCGAAGCGGGTGAACACGATCCGGCGCCCGTCGGGGGTGTAGTTCTGCCGCTCGGTCCACGGATCGAACCCGGGGGCGGGCCGGAACAGCGGGTCCCGCCTCGGATCGGTCTCGGTGTCGGCGGCCGGGTCCTCGTTGAGGACGGGCCTGCCGAGGTCGCGCGGATCGGAGCCGTCGGACCGTACGTCCTGGAGGGTCACCTCGTGCGCGTCGGCCGCCGTGATCCGCTCGACCACGGTGCCGCCGCCGTCGGGCGGGCCGAGCCAGGTCGGCGAGCCGACCTCGCGGTTCTCGCTGAGCACCACCTCGGGCGTGGCGTCCGTGCGGGCGGTCACGCGGAAGACGTGGTCCCAGTCGCCCTCGCAGTCGCAGGTGCGGTCGGGGCTGAGGAACAGCACCCTGTTCCCGTCGGGCATCCACGATGCCCCGTGGGTCCGCCACTGCCCCGGTGTGCCGGCGAACAGCGCCCCGCCGGTGCTCCCGTCGGTCCACCGCAGCCGCGGGACACCGTCGCGGGTCGCGGTGTAGGCGATCAGCTCCCGGTGCGTGGCGTCGTCCACCGGGTTCCACACGGGCTCCGTGGCGGCGCCCTGGGCGGGGTCGCTCACCAGGGTGGCGTCGCCGCCCTCCAGCGGGCGGACGTAGACCTGCCGACCGAGGACCGGGTCGGCGTCGCTGGAGTACGCGAGCCGCGCGCCGTCCGGCGAGACGGTCGGGTGCTCCTCGTTCGCGGCGGTGTCGGTGAGCCGGTCGGGGCCGGACCCGTCGGTGCCCACCCGCCACAGGTCGCGTTGTCCGCCGCCGGGCGGGGCGGCGTCGAAGACCACCGCGCGCCCGTCCGGGGTGAGCCGCGGGTTGGCCGCGTCGAAGCCGCTGGTCAGCCGGTCGACCGAGCCGTCCGCGGCGCGCAGGTAGATCTGCGGGGTCTTCTCGTCGCGGCGACTGGCGAACACCAGCACGTCGCCCAGCGCGGCCGGCTGGACGTCCAGATGGGTCGGGGCCTCGCCGAACAGCGGGGCGCTGGTGGTGCCGCTCGTCACCCGGCCCAGACTGCGGTGCCGCGTCCCCGCGTACGCGACGCGGACGTCACCGGCGTCGGCGGCCCGAGGGCCCGCCTCCGCCCGGTCGGGGGCGGAGGCCGCGGTCACCGCGAGCAGGGGGACCAGCAGCAGCATGGGCGCGCCGACCCTCCCCCAGCGGTGCCGTCGGCCGCCGGAGCCGCCCGTGCTCATCACGGTCCACCTCACAGTCGGGTGCAGCAGGGTCCGTACGACCCGCCACCCTGCCCGCCGGACGGTACGGCCCGGCAGGGCCCCCGGGGCCGCACCCGGGGGAAGTGCCCGGTGTGCTTTGGGGCAGTCCCGAGGGGCCGGTGCGGTCGCGCGCGCCGCCCGCACCGGCCCGAACGAAGGCCGGTCAGATCAGGCCGTTGCGCAGGGCGTAGCCGACCGCGTGGGTGCGGTTGCGCAGTTCGAGCCGGGTGATGACCTCGTGCAGGACGTTCTTGACGGTGCGTTCCGAGTACGAGGTCGTGCGCGCGATCTCGGCGGTGTCCAGGCCCTCCGACACCAGGCGCAGCATGTCCGCCTCGCGCTGGGTGAGGGTGGAGAGCGACGAGGCCTGCGGGTCGAGCGTGGAGCGCTGCAGGCTGCCGACATGGCTGAGCAGTTTGGCCAGCAGGTCGCCGGGGAGCACGCCCTCGCCGTTCGCCATCGCCAGGACCAGCCGCAGCAGGCGGTCCTGGTCGGCCTCGGCGCGCCGCAGCACCGCGGTCACCCCGCAGTCGATGGCCCGCTGCAGCGCGTCGCCGGACTCGAAGGTGCCGACCACGAGCCCGGTGCGGGTACGGGAGTTGTGCCGCAGCCGGCGCAACAGCGCGGCCGTCTCGTCGTCCACGCTGTCCACGGTCACCAGCGAGACGCGCGCCTCGGCGGCACGCGCCCCGTCGAGGAGCTCGACCTCGGGGCGCTGGCGGAGCTGGTGCACGACCCCGACGTGCAGGATCGGGTCCGAGGCGTACACGGCCACGGTGATCCGCCGGTCGGCGAGGCCGGACGGCGACCGCGGCGCGGGCGGGGTCTCTATGAGGTCCCGGGGGCCGGAGGCGTCGTGGGTACGGGGCAGGTCCCGGTCCCGGGCGGCGCCCTGGTCCCGGGCGGAGTGCTGGGCGGGCACGGTGAGGGGTCCGGTGCCGGACGCGGTGACGGGTCCGCTGTGCTGAGCTCGGCTCATGAGTCGCTACCTGTTCGGTGTCGGTTGAGACGTGCGCGGAGAGGAGGAGCGAGGAAGGACGTGATCGATGCGAACGACGTGAGTGGTGCGAGCGGTGTGGGTGGTGCGAACGACGTGAGTGGTGTGAGTGGTGTGAGTTGTGCGCGTGGCGGGTCGTGGAGGGAGAGGTGCGGGCGCGGGCGGGAGTTGCGGGGGTGCGGGGGACGCGCGGGGCGCGGCGTCGGCGGGGCGCCCCTTTCAGGCACCGTGTCTGCCGGGGCGTTGCCCTCGCATCCGTGGAGCCCCCGGGGCCTTCGGCCTAGCGTCGCCGGGGTGACGTCCTCAGCTGCCTCTTCCAGCGCTGGCGCGCCCGGTCTCGACATCCCGCGGGTGTCGGTCGTCCCCGGCGGCACAGCGACCACCAGCCTCACCGTCCGCAATGACGGCGACATCGTCGAGGCGTACCACCTGGAGGTCGTCGGCGACTGTGCCGCCTGGACGACGGTGGAACCCGAGCGGGTGTCCCTTTACCCGGGCACCACGGAGACGGTGACGATCCGTCTGGAACCGCCGCGCTCGCCGCGGGTGCGGGCCGGGGACGTGCCGCTCGCCGTACGCGTGCTGCCGACCGAGCACCCCGAGGCGGTACGGGTGCCGGAGACCGTCGTGCACGTCGAGGAGTTCCGGGAGCTGCGCACCGCGCTCGCGCCCGGCCGCAGGCGGGGCTGGCTCCGTGGCCGGTACCGGCTCGCGGTCCGCAACGAGGGCAACGCGCCCGTACGGGTGGCCTTCACGGCCGGTCAGCAGGGCGAGGAGCTGAAGTTCGACTTCCGGCCCATGGCGCAGGACCTGGAGCCCGGCGAGTCGGCGGAGGCGGCGCTGCGGGTCCGGGCCGGCCGGCCGGTGTGGTTCGGCACGCCCACGACGTGGCCGTTCACGGTGGCGGCGACCGAGGCCCGGGACGGCGCCGAGCCGTCGGACCCGGCGCTCGTCCGGCCGCCGGTGGAGGCCGAGTTCGTCCAGATACCGGTCTTCCCGCGCTGGCTGCTCGTGCTCCTCGCCGCGCTCGTCGCGCTGCTGGTCGCCTGGTTCGCGCTGGTCCGCCCCGCCGTCCGCAGCACCGCCAAGGAGGCCGCCGACGAGGTGGTCCAGAAGCGTCCCGCGCCCACCGCCGTCCCGAGCGTCCGGCCGCCGGGGACGGGCGACGGCAAGCAGCCCGGCGGTACCGGCGACAAGCCCGGCACCGGCGGCGACGGCGGGACCGGGACCGGACCCGGGACCGGTCCCGGGACGTCGGCGGGACAGCAGGGCTCCGCCACCATCGACCTGGAGACCCGCGGCGGCGAGACCGCGACCGGCACCTACACCGTGCCGAAGGGGAAGACGTTCGGGATCACGGACATCGTGGTGGCCAACTTCCAGGGCGACGAGGGTGTCATGACCATCGGCTTCGGCGATCGCAAGATCACGACGATCGCCCTGGAGACGTTTCGCAACCAGGACTACCACTGGGTCACCCCCATCAGGATCAACGAGAGTCAGACCGTGACCATCCAGGTGACCTGCGCGAAGCCGGGCACCCCGGCCACGGGCCGTCGAGCGCAGAAGTGCCACGAGGTCCTCAACGTGAGCGGGATGCTCAACGACCTGAGGTGACCGGCGGCGCGGCCCATCCTCGGGCATCTTTGCGTCCGCGCAATATCACCCCCGTTTCCGCTGTCCGGAAAATACATCCACCACGTGACGGCCAACCGTCCGGATTGCCCGGTACGTTCGCGGGGCACAACGGGACGGATCGGCGGACTTCGGTCCGCCGATCCGCGTTTCGGCCAGTCTCAAGGAAGACCGGTATAGAGCGCTCTCAGAACAGGTGCGAAGCCCCGGCCCGCCGGACCGGGCGCGGCCATGACCCGCCGCGCGCCGGCCTCGGCGGGCCGTTCGAACCGGGCGCGGGTCACGGGCTGTCGGGTCCGGGTCCGGTGCGGCGCCGGCTGGTGTCGCCGGACTGCCCCCGGTCGTGGCGGTACGCCTCCTCCGCCCAGCGCGCCAGGTCGTGCAGCTCGGTCCTCAGCTGGTCCCAGGTCTTCATCTGGCTGCCCATGGTGCGGATCTCGAAGGGGACCATCACGGCACCCGCCTCCTCGTGCGGGTCGATCTGGTTCATGCCGCCGAAGACCCGCTGCTGGAACACCTTCGGAGTGCCCTTGATCGCCGACCAGGCGAAGGAGAGGAGGGACACCGGGCCGCCCTCGACGTCCCGGGTGGCCTTCTCCTTGAAGTCCAGCTGCGTGCCCTCGCCGGAGTCCTCCTGGTATCCGGCGAGGAGGGTGAGGACGTCCTCGCCCCGCCTGTTCAGGAAGCCCCTGAACTCGGTTTCGAGGAGCGCGCGGACGTCCGACAGCCGGGACCGGGACAGCACGGCCGTCAGGTTCTTGATCTGGCCGCGGTCCTCCTCCTCCGCGACGTAGTCCGCCACCGCCGCGACCTGTGTGAAGAACAGCTGGCAGTAGCCGTCGAGCGCGTCCGTGTCCAGCTGCTTGCGCTTCTTCGTGGTGCCGGCGTCCCCCTCGTACATCGCCACGACCGCCGCGGCGAAGCTCTTCGCCTGGGTGAGCCGGAACCGGGCGCGCCGGTTCGGTGCCGTCGGCGTGGCGGGGGCGGCGGTCCTCAGGTGGTCGAAGAAGAGGGGCATGCCCTTCAGCGGCACGCCGACGGAGTAGTGGACGAACAGGCCGTCGCCCAGGCCCGGTTGACCGGAGTGCTCCGTGTACGGGAGGCCGGGCGCGACGCGGGCCTCCGCGCCGGCGGTCAGGATCTCCAGATCCAGCGTCATGTTCGCCAGGGGCGCCATGTCGGCCGCCCCGTAGAAGGCGTCCCGTACCGTGCGGATCTCGTCGACCAGCCGGTCGAGCCGCTCGTTCCCCGCCTCGTTCTCCGGGCCGACGACCTTGACCGCTCCGGTGACGAACTCGATGTTCGAGTACCCGGCACCGTCGTTCAGGGAGCGCTTGTCGGAGACGACCTTGAAGTCCTCCTTGGTGCTCTTCGCCAGGTCGGTGTCGCCCTCGTACATGTTCCCCTGGGCGTTCTCCACGGGGAGGCTGATCTCCGTCTCGAAGCCGAGCATGCGCTGCACGGGCGCGTCCGGGCGCCCGCCCGGGGGCGTGGCCCGCCCCGGGGTCCGGGCGTCGGGCGCCCGGCCGGGTGCGGGCCGGGGCCGCGCGGCCATCACCCGGGTGGCGTTGGCCTCGGCGGCCCGCTCGAAGGCGTCGGAGGGGTCGGACAGCGACAGGCCCGCACCGTTGTCGGTGCCGGGGACGGGCCCTCCGCGCTGCTGGACGACGTGGGTCAGCTCGTGCGCCAGCGTGTGCTTGTCCCCGCCGCCGGCCCCGATGACCACGTCCCGCCCGGACGTGTAGGCCCGGGCTCCGATCTCGGCGGCGGAGCGCTGGGCCGTCGCCCCGGTGTGGACCCGTACATCGGAGAAGTCCGCGCCGAGCCGCTGCTCCATCTCCGCGCGCAGCGGCTCCCCGAGGGGCCGCCCGGGGCGCCGGAGGACGTCGTGGACGAGGGAGCGGCCCGGGGCCGGCTCCTGGTTCCCGTCGCTTTCCCGTTCCCGTTGTACCGCGCGCGCCACGGCCGCGTTGCCGATGCGCGCCTGCCACGCGGCGGCGTTCGCGGGGGAGACGGCTCCGCGCGCCGGTCCCGCGGTCGTCCGCGGCTCCTGGGCCGTCGTGCCCGTGCGGGCGTTCCCGGCCGGCCGGTCCTCGGAGGTGCCGTCCCGGCCCCTGGTCTTCGCGCGCACGAGCTGCCTCCCGGTCGACGGCCAACGGCTCCTGCCCCGATGGTCCCGCGCCGTGCCGCGCCCGACCAGTCCCGGGAGGGCAGTGCGGGGGCCCTCGTGGCTGCACCCCCGCCCGTGCGACGGGCGGGGGTGCGGGCGGACGTGCGGGTCCTCCGGAAGGTGCGGTCACCTCTTCACGGTGTCGTCCGTCTTCAGGTCGTCGACGGCCTTGTCGAAGCCGTCGACCTGGTCGGGGCAGTAGACCTGGAGGACGATCCGTTCCGCGTCCACGGCCTTGGTGTCGGCGATGATCGGGCGGTTGCCGGGTCCCGTGGCACCGTTGGACAGCTGCTGGATCCGGTAGAGCGCCGTCTTCAGGGCGCTGTCGGGGTCCTCGCAGACCTGGCCGCCGTCCGTGCCGAGCAGGCGCTGGACGGTGTCCGTGTCGGGGGCCGGGTAGCCGGCCTTCACCAGCTCCTGGCTGAGCTGGTCGGCCTTCTTCTGGCTCTCGTTCGTGCGCTTGAAGCTGGTGTAGCGCACGAGACCGGCGATGAGCAGGCCCACCAGGATGGCGATGGCGCCCCAGTAGATCCACTTGTGCTCGGAGGCGAAGCGGGTCGGGCTCATGAGAGGTCTCCCTCGCTGGGGGTGCCCTCGCCGCCGGTGGCCGCCGCCGTGCGCCAGCTGGGCTTGCGGACCTTCAGGAAGATCCAGGGGATGAGGAGGCCGAGGACCAGGAGGCCGCACGCGATGAACAGGACGTACGAGAGCACGCTGCCGCCGCCGAACTGGGAGGGCGGCACGAAGCCGATCGCCATCGCCGCCAGCGAGGCCAGCAGGCCGACGGTGCAGACCAGGCCGAGCATCGGCACGCGGTAGCCGCGCGGGTGGTCGGGCTTGTTCTTCCGCAGCCGCATCGCCGCCACGAACATCAGCAGGTAGACGATGAGGTAGACCTGTGTGGTGATGGTCGAGAAGATCCAGTAGACGCTGGAGACGTTCGGGATCAGCGCGTACATGAGGGCGATGACCGAGGTCACGACGCCCTGGGTGACGAGGATGTTCTGCTGGATGCCGAACTTGTTCAGCTTCTGCAGGAACGGCGGCAGGTAGCCCTCCTGGCGGGAGATCTCCAGGAGGCCCTTGGACGGCCCGGCGAGCCAGGTCAGCATGCCGCCGAGGGAGGCGGAGATCAGCATGACGGCGGCGATCGGGGTCATCCACCCGACGTCGAAGTACGAGAAGAACGCGTCGAACGCCTGCATGACGCCGGCCGTGAGGCTGAGCTGGTCCGCGGGGACGACCCAGCTGATGGCGAGCGCGGGCAGGATGAAGATGAGCAGCACCAGGCCCATCGCCAGGAACATCGACTTCGGGTACTCCTTCGCCGGGTCCTTCAGCGAGGAGACGTGCACCGCGTTCATCTCCATGCCGGAGTACGACAGGAAGTTGTTGACGATCAGGACGAGGCTCGCGAGGCCGGTCCACTGCGGCAGCAGGTGGCTGGAGTCCATGGGCGCGGCCGAGGGGTTGCCCTGGCCGAGGAAGACCATGCCGAGGACGACGAGGACCGTGCCGGGGACCAGGGTGCCGATGACCAGGCCCCAGCTGGACAGCCCGGCCAGGGCCTTCGTGCCGCGCGAGGAGACCCAGACGCCGGTCCAGTACAGCACCATGATCACGATCGCGGTGTAGACGCCGTTGGAGGCGAGCGAGGGATCGATGACGTACGCGATGGTCGAGGCCACGAAGGCCAGCAGACTCGGGTAGTAGAAGATCGTCATCGCGAACTGGCACCACACCGCGAGGAAGCCCAGCGGCTTGGTCAGCCCCTCGGCCACCCAGCGGTAGACGCCGCCGCTCCAGCCGGAGGCGAGCTCGGCGGAGACCAGCGCGGTCGGCAGCAGGAAGACGATGGCCGGCACGAGGTACAGGAACACGCACGCGAGGCCGTACACGGCCATCGTCGGCGCCGCCCGCAGGCTCGCCACCGAGGCGGTGGTCATCAGCGCGAGCGTCACCCAGGTGAGCGTGGGCGGGGTGGCGGCGCGGGTCTCCGCACGTTGTTTCGGCAGATCGGCCGGTACGTCCATCGATGCCATGGGCCCTCCTCAGGTACGGCCGCGATGGACACCAGCGTCGGCGGGAGCGCGGACATCCGCAGTCGGGGTCCGCCGGACGGGTGAGCGAAGGACCCTCTTGGCGGCGTGTCGCGTCCGCGCGCCGTCGGACGGATGCTGAAGGGAGAGGGCCGCGCGGCGCTCCCGCGTGGTCCGCGGGCACGAGCGCACGAGGAGGCAGGCCATGACGCGCCACCTGGAGTGGAAGGTCGGCCTGGATCTGGTCGAGGAGGGCGGCAGGACCAGGGCGGAGGCGCACCTGGACACCGGCGCGTCCACCCTCACGGGCCGCGGCACCGCCCGGTGCAACCCGGCGGACGTGGACGTGCCGGCGATCGGCGACGAGCTCGCCGCGAGCCGGGCCATGAAGGATCTGGCCGGAAAGCTGATGAGGGAGGCCGACCGGGAGATGGAGGCCGTGGGCGCCGACACCGTGCCGCGGCGTACCGGACCCGGATACGGCTGGCCGGAGGCGGTCTCCTGAGAGGGCCGCCGCACCCCCCCCGGGTCCGCCGGTGCCGACGCACACCGGCGGGCCCCCTGTTTCCCGTACGCGCGTACGTCAATGTGGCGCCCGTGAATTCACCTGCTCCTGTGGCGTGGGGTCGTCACGTGGCGGTGGCATCCGGTCAGCACGGGCGGTGCGCGTGGGGACCGTGTCGCCCAGGGTGCGGGAAGGGGCGCGGCGGAGGGCGCGGGGGCCGGCGGCAGGGCTGTGACGCGGGGTGCCGGGGCGCGCAAACCTCCGGGCCCGGGGTGGCCGGGACTCCCTCGTCGCGACTGTACGTGACCCTGGGGCGGGTGCTGGGCTACGGAGCGTTCCCGGTCCCGTCCGTCCGTACCGCCCGCAGCGCGGGGGCCGGGTCGGCGGGGCGACGGCGCACCGTCGACCGACAGGAGACGTCAGCAATGAGCACACCTCCTCCCGCCCCGCTGCGGGTCGCCCTCGTCAACGGCAGCTTCGAGCAACCGCCCGTCACCGACATGGCGTTCCTGCCGGACGCCTCCCAGACGCAGGCCCCGAGGAGCGTCCCGGGCTGGCGGACCACCGCCACGGACCACATGATCGAGCTGTGGCACTCCGGTTTCAACGGCGTGCCGTCGGCGGACGGCGAGCAGTTCGCCGAGCTCAACGCCAACCAGGTCTCGACGCTGTACCAGGACCTCCCGACCACCCCCGGCACCAAGCTGTACTGGCGGCTCTACCACCGCGGCCGGCAGGGGCAGGACACCATGGCGCTCGACATCGGCGCCCCGGGCGGCGTGGTCGAGCAGCGCACGTTCACCGACGGCAACACGGCGTGGGGCTACTACACCGGGACGTACATGGTCCCGGCCGGGCAGACCACCACCCGCTTCGCCTTCCGTTCCGTCTCGGCCGCCGGCGGCAACCAGGGGATCGGCAACTTCCTCGACGGGATCTTCTTCGGCACCGCCCCGTACGTGGTGCTCACCAAGACCGCGATCCCGGAGGGCCCGCTCGACGTCGGCGACGTCGTCACGTACCGGATCAACGCGAGGAACGAGGGCGGCGGCGCCGCCGAGCGGCTCGTCCTCACCGACGCGCTGCCCGCCGGCACCACGTACGTGCCCGGTTCGCTGCGCGTCATCGACGGTCCCAACAGCGGGGTGAAGACCGACCGGGCCGGCGACGACCAGGCCTCCTACGACGCCGCGGCGAACGCGGTGGTCTTCCGGCTGGGCACCGACGCCTCCGCGACCCAGGGCGGCAGCCTGGCCAACACCGCGGCCCTGCCGGGCGGCACGACCGTCGAGTACCGCGTCGTGCTCGGCCTGGGGACGGCCGGGACCCGCGTCACCAACACGGCGAGCGCCGCCTACGAGAACCGGCTCGGCCCCACGCCCGAGACGCTCACGGCCACGTCCGACGAAGCCGTCACCGTGGTCCGGCCGGCCGCCGACCTGGACGTGACGAAGGCCGCCGACGCCACCACCGTCACCGTCGGCCAGACCGTCGTCTACCGGGTGACCGTCCACAACGCCGGCCCCAGCCCGGCGACCGGCGTCACCGTCACCGACCGGCTCCCGGCCGGCCTCGCGTTCCTCTCCTCCGAGGCCTCCCGTGGCACCTACGACCCCGCGACCGGCCAGTGGGCGGTCGGCGACCTGCCCGTCGGCGGGCGCGCGACCCTCGTCCTGCGGGCGAAGGCGACCAGGACCGGACTGCTCACGAACACCGCCTCGGTCACCGCCGTCGAGAAGGACCCCGACCCGTCCGACAACACCGACTCGGTGAAGGTCTGCGTGGAACCGGCTCCGGCCTGCTGCGACCCCTGCATCCCGCGCGGCTAGGCGTTCTCCGGTGTGGCGGACCCCGGTGACGGGTCCGCCGCGTCCTGGTCCCCGTAGGACAGCCGGTCCACCACCTCCACCACCCCGTCCACGTCCTCGCAGAGGCGCACGAAGATCGGCCCGACGCCCTTGCGGGGCAGCGAGCCGGTCAGCGTCACCCGGCCCTCGGACACGTCGATGTGGAGGGACGCGGGGGAGAGGCCCAGGATCCGGGTGACGACGTCCTCCAGGATCTCCTCCTGGATGGCCCGGTCCCGCCGCAGGAAAAGCTGGAGCAGATCGCTGCGGCTGAGCACGCCGATGAGCCGCCCCTCCACGTCGACGACCGGCAGCCGCTTCACCCGGTGGCGCTCCATCACCCGTGCCGCCTCGACCGCCGTCCAGGACGGGCGGGCGACGACGACGGGGCTCGACATCATGGCCTCGGCGGAACTCGGGCCCTCCTTGGCCGTGTGACGGCGCAGCAGATCGGCCTCCGAGACCACCCCCACCGGCCGGTTCTCCGGGTCGACCACCGGTACGGCCGTGATGCCGTACTCGTCCAGCAGCCGCGCGATCTCCTTGAACGGCGTGCCGGGCTGGACCGACACGGCGGTCGGCGTCATGAGGTCGGCGACACTGCGGTGCCTCATTCTTCGTCCCGTCCCTTCTCGACTCCTTTGTCCATGATCCCTCACGGGACCCGGAGGACGGAGCCGAGGGGCGGCCCGCCCGCGCGAGGGGCCGGGAGACGGACCGTCAGGGGGCCGGGAACCTGGTCTCGGGCGGTGTCGAGGCCGGGGACGAAGAGGCGGGCGGCGTCGAGGCGGCCGGTTCGGTCGGCTTCGGCAGGTCGAACACGTGGGCCGGGGTCACGATCTCGGTGATCGCCTTCCCGAACAGCGTGCTGGGCTCCACCTGGTCGTGCAGGATGTCGGTGTTCAGGAGCACGACGAGGGTGGCCTGTTCCTGCGGCAGGTAGAGCGTCAGGGACTCGTAGCCGGGCAGCGAGCCGTTGTGGCCGGTCCAGCCCTCGACCTTGAAGATGCCGAGGCCGTAGCCGGTGTCCGGCGTCCCCGTCGAGCTGACCTTCAGCCGCTGCGCCTGCGTCTCGGGGGTCAACAGCGTGCCCGTGGCGAGGACCTTGGCCCAGGTGCGCATGTCCTGGAGGTCGGAGATCATCGCGCCGGCCGCCCAGCCCCAGGACGGGTTCCAGTCGGTGGCGTCCTCGGTCTGTCCCGTCGCCGTCTGGTTGGTGTAGCCGTGGGCGTGCGGGTGCGGGAACTCCGCGCCGGTCGGGAAGAGCGTGTGCCGGAGGCCGGCCGGCCGGACGACGTTCTGATCGATGTAGTCGTGCAGCGGCTTGCCGCTGACCTTCTCGACCAGCAGGCCCAGCAGGATCGTGTTGGTGTTGCAGTACTCGAACTCCGCGCCCGGCTCGAAGTTGACCGGGTGCCTGAACGAGTAGTCCAGCAACTGCTGCGGGGTGAAGGGGCGTCTGGGGTTGGACGTGAAGGCCTTGAAGAAGTCCTCGTCCGCCGAGTAGTTGAACAGACCGCTGCGCATCCCTGCGAGCTCCCGCAGCGTGATGCGGTCCCCGTTCGGCACGCCGGTGATGTACTTCCCGATCGGGTCGTCGAGGCGGACCTTGCCCTCGTCCACGAGCTGGAGCAGCGCGGTGACCGTGAACGTCTTCGTCTCGCTGCCGATCCGCATGTACAGGCCCGGGGTCATCCGCTGCCCCGTCGCCTTGTCGGCGGTGCCGAAGGCGCGGATGTACTCGCCCTTGCCGGGCGCGGACAGCGCCACCATCACGCCGGGCACCTTCGCCTCGCTCATGACGGCCTGGACCGCCTTGTCCAGTCGCGCGGCGACGGCAGGGCTGAGCTGGGGGAACTGCTCCCCCGAGGGGGACGGTGCGGTGGTCGACGCCGAGGCGGCGGCCGGCGGTGGTGGAGCGGGGGCGGTCACGCCGTACGCGGCTCCCGCCGCCGCCGGGACGGCCAGGGTGCCGGCGAGGGCCACACCGATGCCGAGCTTGCGCCAACGGGCCTGCGAGTTCCTCACGGCAGCCTCCTGCCACACGAGGGCGACACTCCTCTCCAGGCTAGGCCCGTGACCGGGCTCCCGCACGACGAGCCCCGCGCACCCCCTCACGCGCGGAACACGCGGGCGAGCCCCGCGGCGAGGCCCTCCGCCGTGGGCGGGTGCAGCCGGGCCCCCAGATAGCCATCGGGCCGTACGAGAAGGGCCGTTGGCGCCCGTACGGAGAGGATCCGGGCGAACTCGCCCCGCGCGTCCCGGTAGACCGGAAGCCCCGGCGCGCCCACCCCGTTGGTGGCGCCCCCGTCGGCGGCGAGCAGCACACAGGTCCGCACGGCACCGTGCGACAACTCCGCCGCCCGCGCCGCGAGTCGGGCGAAGTCGTCGGCCGTCCGGTCGTCGCCGTACAGCAGCAGCAGGTGGTCGCGGCCCCGCAACAGGTCGAACAGGCGAAGGGGTTGGGCGGCGAGCACGGTCGTGAGGCCCGTACAGTCCGGGACCCGGTCGCCGGGGCGGGGGCCGGGGGCGTCGTCCCTGGTGCCGCCGTCGCTGGTGCCGCCGTCCGTGATCGGGCCGCCCCGGTAGCCGACGAGCAGCTGCGCTTCGCGCATCAGCAGTGTCCGCGGGTCCTCCGGATCGGCCTGCACGCCCCCGCTCGCGTGCCGCACGGTGCGCCCGACGACCTCCTCGCCGACCGGGCGCCGCTCGGCGTCGTAGCTGGCGAGCAGCCCGGGGTGCGCCGTCCCCTCGACGGCGAGGGAGAGCTTCCACGCCAGGTTGTACGCGTCCTGGATGCCGGTGTTCATGCCCTGCGCACCGGTCGGTGGATGGATGTGCGCCGCGTCGCCCGCGAGGAACGCCCGGCCCTCGCCGTACCGTTCGACCAGCCGGTGGCTGATGCGGAACACCGAGGACCAGCGCAGTGCCGAGGCCGTCGCGGGCCGGGGCGAGAGCCGGTCCAGGACCTGCTGGAGGTCGGCGAGCGCCGGCGGCCGGGCTCCGCCGTCCAGGCCGTGGGCCACCCCGTCCGCGGGCCCGGGGTCCTCGGGGCGTGGCGTGGAGAGTTCCGGTGACAGTCTCATCGACACGCGGTAACGCCCCTGCCCCGGCAGCGGGATGCACACCAGGACGTCGTCGTCGGCACCGTCCGCGCCGCCCCGGCGCGTCGAACGCACCGCGTACCAGGGCGGCAGGTCCCAGTCGACCACGACGTCGCCCAGCATGTACTCCTCGGGGAACGCGCCGCCCTCGAAGCCGAGGGCGAGCTGTTTGCGCACCACACTGTGCGCGCCGTCGCAGCCCACCAGATACCGGCAGCGGACCTCCTCCTCCACCGGCGGCCCCGTGTCGCGGGCCGAGACGAGCCGGGCGGTCACCCCGTCCGCGTCCTGCCCGAACGACACGAGCTCCGTGCCCCGTTCGACGCGGGTCCCGAAGCCGGTCAGGAACTCCTCCAGGATCCGCTCCGTCTCGTACTGCGGCAGCGCGGCGAAGCGGTACGGCACCTCGGGCGGCAGGACCAGGTCGAACCGGGAGCGCTCGACGCCGTCGACGTAGAGGAGCTGCCCGCGCAGCGGGACGGCCGCCTCCAGCGCGGCCCGCACGCAGCCCATCCGGTCCCAGACCTCCAGCGTGCGGGGCTGGATGCCGATCGCCTTGGCGTACGGGAGGCGGGCCGGCAGCCGGTCGACGATCCGCACTCCGGTGCCGCGACGGCGCAGCTCGGCGGCGGCGGTCAGGCCGACCGGTCCCGCGCCGACGACCAGCACGTCCAGCACGCCGCGCCCGTCCGCGCCGACCGTACGGGGTCGGGGCCCGCCACGGAGGGTGTCGTCGTCGCTGCGCATCGTCGGCGCCTCCTGACCCGTGGCCCCTCCACCATGGTCGGCCGGAGGGCCTGGCGGCGCACCCGCGCGACCCGGCGCGCGGCGCGGGCCCGGCTCACTCCACGGCGAGCACCGCGCGCAGCGCGGCGACGGCGTGGTCCCGGTGCTCGTCCAGCCACCGCACCGTCGCGTCGGTGTCTCCGTTGACCAGCGCCGACATGACCCCCCGGTGCTCGTGGACGGCCTGCTCGCGGTGGGTGTCCTCGGTGTAGTAGAGCGAGCGGTAGGCGTCGGTGGCGTCCCAGAGGGTGCCGATGAGGCGCACCAGGCGGGGCATCCCGGATGCCTCGATCAGCGTGAAGTGGAAGCGGCGGTTGGCCTCGGCCATCGCCGCGACGTCCCCGGCGTCCGCCGCCCGCTCGACCTCGCGCTGTATCTCCTCCAGGGCGTCGAGGGTGCCCTCCGGCATGCGGCGCGCCGCGGTGCGCACGGCCTCCGTCTCCAGGAGCCGCCGGATCCGGTAGATCTCCTCCAGGTCCTCCAGGGACAGCTCGGCCACGAAGTAGCCCCGGTGGACGTGGTGCACCACCAGGCCCTCGGCCTCCAGCGCCTTCAGGGCCTCGCGCAGCGGGACCCGGCTGACGTCGAGCCGCGCCGCCAGGGTCTCCTGCCGGATCGCGCCGCCCGGCCGCAACTCCCCGGAGGTGATGGCACGTCGCAGCTCGGCCAGGACGAACTGCTGGGCGGTCGGTGGCCGCCGCTTCTCCAGCGCGCTGCTCATCGTCGTGACCTCTCGTTCGTGGTTCGCCGTACATCCTGCATCTTGCTACGGACCGAGCGCCGCGTGCCGAGCCTGTGGACAACCCGGCTTCGACCGGGGGCGGGCCGGTGCGGCGGGCGCCGGCGGACCAGGTCAGGGCTCGGGGTGCGCCAGTTCGGCCAGGAGCTCGTCGGTGTGCTCGCCCAGGCGTGGGGGAGCGGTGCGGTAGGCGGCGGGGGTCGCCCCGAGCGTGATCGGGTGGGCGACCTGTCCGGGGCCCGCTAGCCCGGCCGGAACGCGCGGGGCGAGACCGAGGCGGTCGGCGAGGGCGAAGGCGGCTTCCAGGTCGTTGATGGGGCCGCAGGGCACTCCGGCGCCGGTGAGCTCCTCGAACCACGCGTCGGCGGTGCGCCCCGCCAGCGGTCCGGCGAGCTCCCCGACCAGTTCTTCGCGATGGGCGACGCGGGCGGTGTTGGTGGCGAACCGGGGGTCGTCGGCGAGGCCGGGGCGCCCGATCCGCTCGCACAGCACGCGGAACTGCCGGTCGTTGCCCACGGCCAGGACCAGCGGCCGGTCGCTCGCCGCGAACTCCTCGTACGGGGCGATGCTCGGGTGCCGGTTGCCCATGGCGCGCGGGACGACCCCGGCGGCGAGGTGCGCGGCGGCCTGGTTGGTGAGCGCGGAGAGCAGCGAGGTGAGCAGCGAGACCTGCACCAGCTGGCCCTCGCCGGTGCGTTCGCGGTGCCGCAGGGCGGCGAGGACGCCGAGGCCCGCGTGCAGACCGGTGATCACGTCGACGAGGGCGACGCCCGCCTTGGTGCCGGTGCCGCCGGGTTCGCCGGTGACGCTCATGAGGCCGCCCATGGCCTGGACGAGCAGGTCGTAGCCGGGCAGGCCGGCGCCCTCCGCCGTGCCGAAGCCGGTCACCGAGCAGTAGACGAGGCCCGGGTTGGACGCCCGCACCTTCTCGTAGCCGAGGCCGAGCCGTTCCATGGTGCCCGGGCGGAAGTTCTCCACGAGGACGTCGGCGCGGTCGACGATCGCGCGGGCCGCCGCCAGGCCGGCGGGATCGGTCAGATCGAGCGTGACGGAGCGCTTGTTGCGGTTCACACCGAGGAAGTACGTGGCCTGCCCGTCGGCGAACGGAGGGCCCCAGGCGCGGGTGTCGTCGCCGGTGCCAGGGCGCTCGATCTTCACGACCTCGGCCCCGAGGTCCGCGAGGAGCATCGTCATGTACGGGCCGGCGAGCACCCGGCCGAAGTCGGCGACGACGATTCCGGACAAGGCGCCCGGAGGGAGCGTCTCCGGGTGGTCCATGGGCATTCCGCTCTCCTTCGTCGGCGATCGGGATGTCCCCGGACCGTACGCATCGGATAGCGGATATTCAAGACTGGATCCAATATCCAATCTGGGGCTAGGCTGCGGCACGCCGAGTTGCCACAGTCGCCAGGAGGCCGTCCGTGAAGTCGTCGCCGCAGCCGTCGCGTTCCTCGCAGTCCGCGCCCGTCCATCCGCTCGATCTGCTCGCGATCGACGGACTGCTGACCGACGAGGAGCGCGAGATCCGCCGCACCGTCCGGGCCGCGGCGGACCGCGACCTGCGCCCGCACGTGGCCGGCTGGTTCGACGAGGGCGCCATCCCGGCCCGCGAACTCGCCCGCACCCTCGGCGGACTCGGCGTCCTCGGCATGCACCTGGAGGGCTACGGCTGCGCGGGCACCAGCGCCGTCGCGTACGGCCTGGCCTGCATGGAGCTGGAGGCCGTCGACTCCGGCCTGCGCTCGCTCGTCTCCGTCCAGGGCTCCCTGGCCATGTACGCCATCTGGAAGTTCGGCTCCGAGGAGCAGAAGCAGCGCTGGCTGCCCGGGATGGCCGCCGGCGAGTACATCGGCTGCTTCGGCCTCACCGAGCCGGACGCGGGCTCCGACCCCGGCGCCATGCGCACCCACGCCAAGCGCGACGGAGCGGACTGGGTGCTCAACGGCACCAAGATGTGGATCACCAACGGCTCCGTCGCCGACGTGGCCGTCGTCTGGGCCCGCACCGAGGAAGGCGTCCGCGGCTTCGTCGTCCCCACCGACACCCACGGGTTCAGCGCGCCCGAGATCAAGCGGAAGCTCTCCCTGCGCGCCAGCGTCACCAGCGAGCTCGTCATGGACGACGTGCGCCTGCCCGCCGACGCGATGCTGCCCGGGGCCCGCGGCCTCTCCGGCCCCCTCGGCTGCCTGAACGAGGCCCGCTTCGGCATCGTCTTCGGCGCGCTCGGCGCGGCCCGCGACTGCCTGGAGACCGCGATCTCCTACGCCGCCGACCGCACCGTCTTCGCCCGCCCGCTCTCCTCGTACCAGCTGACCCAGGCCAAGCTGGCCGACATGTCCCTGGAGCTCGGCAAGGGCATGCTGCTCGCCCTGCACCTCGGCCGCCTCAAGGACGCCGGCGCGCTGACCCCCGAGCAGATCAGCGTCGGCAAGCTGAACAACGTCCGCGAGGCCATCGCCATCGCCCGCGAGTGCCGCACCATCCTCGGCGCGAACGGCATCACCCTGGAGTACCCGGTGCTGCGCCACGCCAACAACCTGGAGTCGGTCCTCACGTACGAGGGCACCAGTGAGGTGCACGCCCTGGTCATCGGCAAGGCCCTCACCGGCGAGCAGGCCTTCCGCTGACCCCTGCGGGCCAGGGCCCGTCCTAGCCCGCCGTCACCCGGTCCACGAAGGCGTGCAGGTTGCCCATCATCCGGTCGACCCGCTCCGCCACGCTCAGGGACTCCTCCTGCCGGAGGCCGCGCAGCCGGGGCTCGCGCCTGCCGCGCACGTAGAGCGGGCAGGCCAGGTCGGCGCAGACGTACGTGCCGATGGTGTTGCCCTCCCGGCCGCGGCTGCCCGCGAGCGGCGCGGCCAGCAGGGTGACGCCGGACGAGGCGTGCGAGGTCAGGCAGACCTGGCACATGCTCGACTTCACGGCGCTGGTACGGCTCACCGAGGGCACCCGCAGGGTGACGCCGACCGGGCCGTCCGGGCGGGGGACGACGAGATGGGCGCGCAGCGGCGCGCCCGGGTCGACCCAGCCGAGGAAGTCGAGGTCGGGCCAGGGCAGCTCGGCGAAGTCGAGCGGCGTCTTCATCCGGGCCGCGTCACCCTTCGTGCAGTTCACGAAGGACGCGCGGATCTGTTTGTCGGTCAGAGGTTCCACCCTGGGACGGTACACACAGCCCGTTGCCCGGGGCATCCGGTTATCGGGCGAGCGGGCCGCCGGCGCCCGGAACGCCGGCCCCCGCGGAGGCTCAGGCCACCCACTCCGGCAGGCCCGGCTCGGCGGCCCGGGCCGGGGCGCCGGCCAGAGCCGCCGCGAGGCGCTCGGCCGCCGTCTCGTACACCTCGCCCGGCAGCGTGTACGGGATGCGCAGCCGGTGCTCGTGGGTGCCGGGGTCCACCCCGAACCGCGCGCCGCCCTCGACCCGGATCCCGTGCCCCAGGGCCCGCGCCGCGAGCTGCGAGGCGATCGGACGGCCCAGGTCGATCCAGAGGCACAGGCCGCCCGGCGGCAGCGTCCACCGCCACTCCGGCACGTGCCGGGCGAGCGCGTCCACGAGCGCCTCCCTGCGCCGCCGCAGCTCCGCCGCGCGGTCCGGGAGCAGCGGGTCGATCCGGTCCATCAGCGCCACCGCGACCAGCTGGTCCAGGACGGAACCCGCCAGGTCGTGCGTGATCCGCACCCGGGCCAGCTCCGTCACCATCCGCGATGAGGCCCGGGCCCAGCCGACCCGCAGCCCGCCCCAGACGCTCTTGCTGAGCGAGCCCACGCTGATGATCTGCTCGCCCGTGCCCGGTCCCGCCGAGGCCGCGAACGGGCGCGGCGCCGGCACGTCAAGGGCGATGTCGGCGAGCGTCTCGTCCACGACCAGCCACGTACCGGTGGCCCGCGCCGCCGCGGCCACCTCCCGGCGCTGGTGCTCGGGCATGAGCCGGCCGGTCGGGTTGTGGAAGTCGGGGATCAGATAGGCGAGCCGCGGCGCGGTCTGCCGCAGCGCCGCGTCGATCAGCCCGCTGTCCCAGCCCGTCTCGGTGACCGGCACCGGGGTGATCCGCAGCCGGTGGTTGCGCATGGCGTCCAGGGCGTTGGTGTACGAGGGGTTCTCCGCGAGCACCCGGTCGCCGGGCCCGCCGAGCAGCGCGAGGGCCAGCGCCAGGGCCTGCTGGGCCCCGGTCGTCACCAGAATCTGCTCCGGCCGGGTCGGCAGCCCGCGCGCGGAGTACCGGTCGGCGATGGCGGCGCGCAGCTCGGGCAGGCCGTACGGGTGGTAGCCCTGGGACGTCGCGTACCGGGGCAGCTCGGCGGAGGCCGCGGCCAGCGCCTCGGCCAGCACTCCCGCGGGCGCCTCGGGGGCGGCGAGGGCGAAGTCGATCACGGTCCCGGTGTCGCCGTGGATCGCGGCGGGACCGATCGGCGACTGCCCCTCGGGGAGCGCCGTCCAGGTCCCCGCGCCCTGACGGCTGTGCGCGTACCCGCTCTCCCGGAGCAGGTCGTACGCGGAGGTGACGGTGGTCCGGCTGACCGCCAGCGCCGACGCGAGCTCGCGTTCGGCGGGCAGCCGCATCCGCAGCGCCACCCGCCCGTCGAGCAGCGTCTCGCGCACCGCCCGGGCCAATTCGCGGTAGCCGAAACGCCCCTCCGGCGGCGGGGTGAGCAGCGCCGCCAGCTGCCGGCCGCTCAACACGCGGTCCGCGACCGTGACCACGGTACGGACCACTCGACCCTGTGCCATGCCAATCACTCCTCATTGGCTGTGCTGTCCAGGCCAATAAGGCTACAGACTCCCGTCAAGTGGCCCGTGGGTCAGGGCCAGATCGGGAGCTGGGGGAGAGGAGCGCGCCATGGACGGACATTTCACCGACCGGGACGAGAGGGCGTGGCAGCGGCGGGCGGAGCAGCGGATCGCCGCGCCCTTGGATATCGGATATTGGATCCATTCGTGGATCCGATCGCTGCGACGGGTGGCCCCGCCGCCGGGCTCGGAGGCGGCGGGGGTACGGCCTGCCCGGGTCCTGCGGCGGCACGCCCGTACCGGCGTCGTGGCGCCGGGAGGGACCCCGGCGCCCCCTCAGACGACCGGCTGAGCGCCGGGCGCGCCCGGCACGGACGCCGAGGTCGACACGGGGGTCGACACCGACGTCGACACGGACGCCGATGCCGAGGTCGACGCGGAGGTCGACTCCGACGCCGAGGACTCCGTCGTCGTCAGGTCCGCCGGGGACGACGCCGGCTCCGGTGCGGACTTCGAGGACGCCGGTGGCGAAGAAGGCGGCGACGACGGAGGTGAGGACGGCGGTGACGACGGAGGTGACGAGGGCGGTGACGAGGTGGGCGACGACGGCGGCGGCGACAGGGTCGACGGGCAGGGCGACGGCGTCACGCCGTTGCTCGGGGGAGGCGTCTCCGCGCCCGTGACCGTCACGCACGGCACCGGGGAGCTCGGTGACGTCGAGGGAGACGTCGACGGAGACATGGACGTCGACTTCGACGGGGTCGGTGTCGGGGGCGGCGGCGGAGTCGTGTGCTGGTCGTGACGGCCGGTGTCGCCCGGCTTCCGCGCGACCCAGCTGTCGTCGTGCGGGTCGTAGATCACGAAGACGTTGATGACCGTCACCGACGGCTGCACGACCACCGTGTTGCTCGCCCGGTAGCCGGGCCAGACCGGGCCGACCGCCTTCGGCGCCGACTGCGCGACGGGCGGCGTCAGCGGGTTGCCGCAGGCGCACCGCACCCGGGGCACCCCGTGGTCGTCGACCAGGACGGCGGTGCCGGCCTGGAGCACCGACTGGAACGGAGTCGCGGAGCCGTCCCGGAAACCGTGGTTGGTGACGCGGGTGTCCACCCGCAGCTGGAGCGAGGTCAGGGAGCGCAGATAGCCCGGGACCTCGTTGGCCGAGATGCCGACGACCTTCGCGAAGGCCGCGTTCTTCGGGGGCTCGTCCGCCAGGAAGCGGATCTGCCGCTCGACGTCGCAGCTCGCCGTCCGGTGCGTGCCGCCGTACAGGCCCGGCGCCGAACCCGACACGCTGCGCGTGACGTTGGTGCCGGTGCCGGTCTCGGAGGGCAGCGGGACGGGCGACATGGAGGCCCCGGAGGAGCGGGCCGTCGACTGGGTGAACGGGTCCGGGCCGGACGCGGACGTGTTCTGCAGGAACACCTCGCCCCCGCCCCCGCCGCCCGCCTCGTTCTTGCCGCCGCCGCTGTCGCCGCGGGTGAGGACCACGACGAGCGCGATGGCCGCCACCAGGACGGCGGTGATCGAGGCGACCTTCGGCACCGAACGCCACCACGGGCCCTTCCCGCCCCCGCCCGCCGCGCCCCCGCCCGTACCGCCGGAACCGGAATCACCGGAGCCGCCGCCACGGGAGCCGCCCCCGCCACCGGAGCCGCCCGCACCACCCCCTCCGCCGGAGCCGCCGCCCCCGCCTCCGCCCGCGCCGTCGTGCGGCGGGCCCGAAGGCGGTGGGGGTACGGCCTGCCCGGGGCGCGTGGTCGGGCCCGAGAGGGGTCCCGAGGGCGGGCCGGCAGGGGGGACCGAGGGGGTGCCGGACGGCGGGTGGGAAGTCACGTTTTTCCCTTTCTTCCGTTCCGCGCCCATTGTGTGCGCCGACCGGGTACCGCCCGCAAGCGGACGGCGTCCGCCGGTACTAGCGTGGGCGAGGTGAGCAACCGGCTCCCCACCCCACCCAGCCCGCCCGCCGCCGCCCGCCCCCCGGGGCGGCTCGCCCGTGACGTGGCCCTGGCACTCCTGACGGTCGTCGCCGGTCTCCTGGCGATGGGCGTCGTCGCCGGCCTCGGCCTGTGGGCCGCGGGCGCCGCGGACCTCCCGGGCGGCGCGGGCGCCTTCGTCGCCGTCCTCGCCGCGGTCGTCGTCATGGCCGCGGGCGGCCAGGTCGGCCTCGCCGGGGACGCCGGCGACCTCGCCGGCACCCAGGCCGAACTCACCGCCATGCCGCTCACCGTCACCCTGGTGGGCGCACTCGTCACCGGCTTCTGCTTCCTGCGCCCGCTGCGCCACCATGCCGTCGCCCGCACCCGCGACCTGCTGTCCCTCGCCGTGCCGACCGTCCTGATCTGGCTGATCGCCCTCGCGGGCCTCTCCGCGCTCGCCCGGCACGACTTCCCCCTCAGCATCGGCGGCGGCAGCTCCCAGGACACCGGGGGCCTCGGCGACCTCTTCAGCGAACTCCTGGACGCCGTGAACCCCTCGGTGGGCTTCCGCACCGACCTCGGCCCCACGCTCTTCTACGGCCTGCTGTGGATCCTCGGCGTCCTCCTCGTCGCCCTCCTCGTCTCCCGCCGCACCCCGCTGCCGACCCGGCTCGTCCGCCACCACGCGGCCGTCCGACCCGCCGCCTCAGCCATGCTCCTGCTCGTCCTCGCGTACGTGGTGATCGGCCTCGTGATCGGCGTCGTCGTCGCCGCGACCAAGGGCCACGTGCCGCAGACGCTCGCCGTGCTCCTGCTCGGCCTGCCCAACGTCAGCTGGCTCGCGCTCGGCGTCGGCATCGGCGGCTCCTGGGAGGGCCGTGTCGACGGCCCGTTCGGGCTGCCCATGCCGCAGATCCTCGACGACGTCCTGCGCGGCGGGAACGGCGGCAAGGACCTGTCCACCGTCGACCTGTCCAGCCTCGCCTCCTACGACGCGCGCGCCTGGTGGCTGCTCCCCATCGCGGCCGTCCTGGTCCTCGCCGCCGCCTTCGTGGCGGCCGTGCGCTCCCCGGCCCGCACGCGCCTGTGGCAGCACTCCGTGCACCTCGGGGTCGCCTTCGCCCTCACGATGCTCGTCATCACCCCGCTCACCCTCGTCGAGGCCCGGTTCGGCCTCTCCATCCTCGGCATCGGGGAGCTGGAGTCCCTCGGCGGCGAGGTCGTGCTCCGCCCGGACCTCTGGCGGACCGTCGGCCTCGCCCTGCTCTGGGGCCTCGTCGCCGGCTTCCTCGGCGGCCTCCTCGCGAGCCCGGTCCGCCGCCGCGGCGAGGTCGACGCGCCCCTGACGAAGAGCTGACGAAGAGCTGACGAGGACCCGGCGAAGACCCGGCGAAGACAAGCCGGAGACCGGACGCAGAGCCGACGGAGACCTGGCGATGCCCCGGCGAGGACCGGACGAAGCCGGTACGCAGCTCGGCAGCCCGACGGGACGTCACCGCTCGAACGTGTCGCCGATCCGCCGGAACATAGGCCGTGCCCACGCCGGCGGCTCGGGCGGCGGGCCCTGCGCCGGCCGCCCGGCTCCGCCGGTCTCGCGCGGCGGGTCCTTCGCCCGCGTCCCCCGCTCCAGCGCCGCCCGCAGCTCGGCCACGAACTCCAGACACGTCCCGTACCGCTCCTCGGGCGCCTTCGCCAGCGCCTTGCCCAGCACCGTGTCCGCCGCCTCCGGCAGCCCGGCCCGCACCTCCGACAGCGGAGGCGGCGGGTCGTACTGCTGCGCCCACAGCACCGCGATGTCGTCGTCCCGGCGGAACGGCACCACGCCGGTCAGCATCTCGAAGACCACGCAGCCCAGGCTGTAGACGTCGCAACGGCCGTCCACCGGCTTGCCCGAGATCTGCTCGGGCGCCACGTAGTCCAGCGTGCCGACGAACTGCCCCACCGTCGTGAACCCGGTCAGCGACAGCGACTTCTTCGTCAGGCCGAAGTCGGTCAGGTACACGTGCTCCGGGTGGTCCCGGTCGGTGCCCTCGGCCACCAGGATGTTGCCCGGCTTCACGTCCCGGTGCACCAGGTCGTGGGCGTGCGCCGCGTCCAGGGCGGACGCCACCTGGATCGCGATCCGGGCCGCCGTCACCGGGTCGAGGGCGCCCTCGCGGTCCTCCAGGGCCCGCAGGTCCTGCCCCGGCACGTACCGCATCGCGATGTACAGCAGCCCCTCCGTCTCGCCCGCCTCGAAGACCGGCACGATGTGCGGGTGGTCGATCGCCGCCGCCACCCGCGACTCGTGCGCGAAACGCCTGCGGAAGGTGTCGTCCCGGGCCAGCTCGGGAGCGAGCAGCTTCAGTGCCACGGTCCGCTCCAGGTTCAGGTCATGGGCCCGGTAGACCACCGCCATGCCACCGCGCCCGATCTCCTCCTCGACCCGGTAGCCCGCGATCCGCTTGCCGATGAGCCCCGAGTCACGACCCACCGGCAACTCGGCGTAGCCACCACCCGGATCGGGGACCGCGCCGGGGGCGGTGTCCGTGGGTGTGGGTGTGGGTGGGGGTGTGGGGCCGCCGGGAGACGGGTCCGGGGGAGTGCCCGGAGGTGTCTCCGGTGGCGTGTCCGGGGCGGTCATCGGCCCTCACCTGGTCGACCCGGTCCATCCGGTACGTCTGATACGGCCGGTCCATCCGGTCCATCCGGTCCATCCGGTCCATCCGGTCCATCCGGTCCATCCGGTCCATCCGGTCCATCCGGATCGTCCGGTCGTCCCACCACCCGGGTGGGTGCCGCCGGGTCGGGGGCGGGTGGGTCGGAGTCGAGCTGGGGCACGATCTGGGTCGGCTCGTGCGGAGCCACCGGAGCCACCGGAGCCACCCGAGACACCGGCGTCAACGGAGCCACCGGCCTCGGAGGCCCTGCGGATCCGCCGCCTCCCGCCGCCAGCGGCTCCGGCACCTCCGCACCCGGCACCTCCGCACCCGGTACCTCCGCACCCGGCACCGCCACCGCCGCCGCGACCGAAGGCCCCGAGGAGGCCGCGTACGTGCTCAGGCCGGTGCCGTCGCAGTACAGCCACCGCTCGTGCTCGGCGTCGTACAGCCACAGGGATTCGCCGTCGACGACCATCCCCACCCGCAGCCCGCGCGTGCGCTGCCGGAAGGTCTCGCCGTCCGCCCGGCCGCCGGCCAGCTCCTCCGCCGCGCGCCGGTAGCGGCCCAGGGCGTCCTCCGCGCGGGCGATCAGGGGGCGCGGATCGGCCGTGCGGGCGAGGGGGCGGCCGGCGGCGGGCGGGTCGTCGGGGACGGAGACGAGGAGGCGGGCGTCGACCCAGGCCGTCCAGCCGTTGGAGCACAGGATGTGCCCCCAGTCGCCGACCCGGTCCACGAGCCGGACCGGCAGGAACGCGTCGAGCGGGGCGGTCGGCAGCCCCGGGTCGGGCGACTCCCAGGCGGGCAGCCCGTCGCGGGGCACCACGTGCGTGGGCCGGAAGTCCGGCACGTACGCGTAGTCGGAATCCGGTACGACGCTGTTCACGGCGGCTACCTCCGCATGACGACGGGCTCGTGCCGGCGCAGCAGCCGGGCGACGACGAAGCCGAGGACGACACAGAGCACCACCAGCATCCCCATGTCGAAGAGCCAGGCGCCCACGGTGTGGTCCATCAGGGGGTCCGCCGTCTTCTCGCTCGGCGCGACGGCCCCGATGTCGATCGTCGCCCCCATCGCCGCGAACGCCCAGCGGGACGGCACCAGCCACGCCAGCTGCTCCAGGACCGGGGTGCCCCGCACGTTCAGGAGGGCTCCGCAGAACACCACCTGCACGATGGCCAGGAGGACGAGCAGCGGCATCGTCACCTCCTCCTTGCGCACCAGGGCGGAGACGAAGAGGCCGAGCATCATCGCGGTGAAGGCGAGCAGAGCGACGGCGAGGGTGAGCTCCACGAGCGGGGGCATCAGGACGCCCTTGCCGTCCGGCACGTTCAGCGGCACGCCGATCAGCGCGACCAGGGTCAGGACCACCGCCTGCACGATCGTGATCACCCCGAGGACCACGACCTTGGACATGAGGTACGCCGAGCGCGACAGTCCGACGGCTCTCTCCCGGCGGTAGATGGTGCGTTCCTTGACCAGCTCCCGCACCGCGTTCGCGGCTCCGGTGAGCACGCCGCCGACGCACAGGATCAGGAGGACGTTCAGCGTCGACTCGGGGCCGAGGCTGCCCTCCGAGAGGGCCCGCGCCATCGCGCCCATGACGAAGGGCAGCGCGATCATGATGGCGAGGAAGGTCCGGTCGGCGGACAGGGCGGACGTGTAGCGGCGCACCAGCGTCCGCAGCTGCGACCACCAGCTCTGGGCCTTGGGCGGCGGCGCGGGGGCGACGGCCGGCGCGCCGGGGGCGGCGGGTCCCGGCCGCACCATGGCCTCGTCGATGTACTGCCGGTGGAAGCGCGAGGCGCGGTACTGGCCGGCCCAGTCGCGTTCCCGGTCGTTCTCGAACGCCTCGAACGCCTCCGGCCACTGGTCGAAGCCGAAGAAGCCGAGCGTCTCGTCGGGCGGGCCGTAGTAGGCGACCCGCCCGCCCGGCGCGAGGACGAGCAGCCGGTCGCACACGTCCAGGCTCAGCACGCTGTGCGTGACGACGATGACGGTGCGCCCGTCGTCGGCGAGGCCGCGCAGCATGTGCATCACCGAGCGGTCCATGCCCGGGTCCAGGCCGGAGGTCGGTTCGTCCAGGAAGAGCAGCGAGGGCTTGGTGAGGAGTTCCAGGGCCACGCTGACCCGCTTGCGCTGCCCGCCGGAGAGGCTGTGGATCGGCTGCCCCGCCCGCTCCACCAGACCCAGCTCCCCGATCACCTCGTCGACCCGGGCGCGCCGCTCCTCCGCCGCGGTGTCCTCGGGGAAGCGCAGCTCGGCGGCGTACGAGAGGGCCCGGCGCACGGTGAGCTGGAGGTGCAGGATGTCGTCCTGCGGGACGAGGCCGATGCGCTGGCGCAGCTCCGCGTAGTCCCGGTAGAGGTCGCGGCCGTCGTAGAGCACGGTGCCCCGGTCGGCGGGCCGCTGGCCGGTGAGCGCCCCGAGCAGGGTGGATTTGCCCGCGCCGGACGGGCCGACGACGGCCAGCAGGCACTTCTGCCCGACGGGGAACGAGACGTCGTCGAGCAGGGTCTTGCGGCCGTGGTCGACGGTGACGGCGAGCCGCGTCACGTCGAGGGAGACCTCGCCGTTGTCGGTGAACTCGACGAGGTCGGCGCCGATGAGGCAGAACGCGCGGTGCCCGATGCCGACGATGTCCTCGGCCGTGACCCGGGCCCGGTCGACCGGGCTGCCGTTCAGGAAGGTGCCGTTGTGGCTGCCGAGGTCCTGGATCCAGTACGTGCCGTCCGGCGCGGCCTGGAGCTCGGCATGGCGCCGGGAGACCGTCAGGTCGTCGACCACCAGGTCGTTGTCGGGTGCCCGGCCGATCCGGACACTGCGCGTGGGCAGCGGCCGCACGGAGGTCGGCTGCCGGAAGGTGCCCGTACGGGCGGGGTACGAGACGGAGGACGGGCGGGCGGCCGGGGGCTGCGGCGGCGCCGGGGCCGTCAGCAGCGCCACGGGCCCGTCGGACGGATGCCCGAAGCGGATGACCGTGCCGGGGCCGACGGAGCTCAGATGCACCCGCCGGTCGTCGGCGAAGGTGCCGTTCGTGCTGTCCTCGTCCTCGACGGTCCAGTGCCCGTCGGCCGCCCGCAGCACGGCGTGGTGCCACGACGTCCTGGCGTCTGCCAGGACGAAGTCGCTGGTGGGGTCGCGTCCGATGCGATAGACGCGGCTCGGGTTCATCACGGTCGCGTCCCCGCCGATCTCCAGGACCAGCTCGGGCGCGGCGGGCGCGACGGGCCGCTCTCCCATGTCCGCATCTTAACGTCGGACGCCGGTCCGTGCCCGGGCGGGCCGCCGGTATGGTGGTCGCCCCGCCACCCCTCAGGGCAGGCGGACGACGTGCGGGAACGAGGAGGAGAGACCGTGCCGAAGGGTGTCACCGGGCGCCGGCCGCGTACCCGCGCCGCCCTTCTGGAAGCGGCCCTGGAGACCTTCGCCGAGCACGGGTTCCACGCCGCCTCGATCGAGCAGATCTGCGAGCGCGCCGGATACACCCGCGGCGCGTACTACTCGAACTTCGCCAGCAAGGAAGAGCTGTTCCTCGCCCTCTTCGACGAGCACAGCGAGCGGATCGTCCACCGCCTCGCCGAGGCGGTGGACGCCCTCGGCCCCGACGACTACACCCTGGAACGGGTCGCGGAGCTCGCCTCCCGGGTCGAGCCGGACGAGCGCGACTGGTACCTGGTCAGCACCGAGTTCACCCTGCACGCCATCCGCGACCCGCAGGCGGCCTGGGTGCTCGCCCGGCACGACGCCCGGCTGCGCGCCGAGATCGCCCGCGCGATCGAGCTCGTCCTGCGCAGGTCCGGACGCGAACTGACCGTGGACGCCGACCGGTTCGCCCGGATGGTCGTGGCCCTGCGCGAGGGCGGTCTCGCGCAGAGCTACGTCGAACCGGCCGCACTGCCCCCGGGGACACTCGAAAGGGACTTCCTGGCACCGCTGTTGGCATCCTGCACCCGCCCGGTCTGAGCGCCGCCCCCCCGCGCCACCACGCCCCGGCCCCGCGCGGGCTCAGTCGAACAGGTCCGGATCCGAGGCCGTGATCTGGTCCCACAGCGGCCGCGCCTGGAACCAGCCGGCCAGCGGGGTGCCGAGCTGCCCCCGGGTGAGCAGCGCGGTGTCCCGGTCGATGAGCCGGGGCGTACCCGCGGCCATCGCCAACAGCTGCGCCTGGCAGGAGCGTTCCATGGTGACGAACCACCACACCGCCTCCGCCGCCGACTGCCCTACGGTGAGCAGCCCGTGGTTCTGCAGGATCACCGCCTTGTACGCGCCGAGCGCCTTCGCGACCCGTTCGCCCTCCTCCAGCTCGTTGACGACACCCCGGTAGTCGGCGTAGATCCCGTGGTCCTCGAAGAACGCGCAGGCGTCCTGGGTGATCGGGTCGAGCGGGATGCCGAGACTGGAGAAGGCCTTGCCGTGCAGGGAGTGCGAGTGCGCGGCGGCGACCGCGTCGGGGCGGGCCGCGTGCACCTGGGAGTGGATCACGAACGCGGCCCGGTTCACCGGGCTGCGACCCGAGAGGACCCGGCCCTCGTGGTCGACCCGGATGAGGTCGGAGGCGCTGATCTGCCCGAAACTCATGCCGAAGGGGTTCACCCAGAAAGTGTCCGGCTCTCCCGGGTCGCGCACGGTGATGTGCCCGGCGACCCCCTCGGAGAACCCGAGCCTCCCGAAGATGCGGAAGCCCGCCGCCAGTTGCTCCTTGCGGTGGCGGCGCTCCTCCTCGACGGAGGTGAAGACGGGCGGCAGCGGAAGGGTGACCCCTTCCGGAAGCGGACCGACGGCGGCGGCGAGCGCGGGCGGCACGGTGCTCATGGACTCTCCCCAGATGGAGCGGCGGGCGCGGCGGGGCGCGGCGGGCGCGCCACAAGATACGGCGACGCGTCCGATACGCCCATGACCGCACCGCTCACGTCGCACCCCGTCGCACCCCGCCTTTCCGTCCCGCTACCTTGCGGTGCGCGGATCCGGCTGGCTACCGTCGCACCCGGAAACCAGACAGAAAGCGCTTGCTGGACGGCGTCCGCGCCCGCACGCCCGTACGCGCACGCGCACCGCGCCCGCCGGAAGCGCGGCACACACAGGAGCAGCGTGAACGACACCAGGGACGTCCTCGTCTACACCCGTACCGCCGGCTACCGCCACGACTCGATCCCCGCCGGAGCCGCGGCGCTCACCGAGCTCGCCGCCGCCGCGGGCCGCCCCGCCGAGACCACCGAGGACCCCGGCGCCTTCACGCCCGCCCGGCTGGCCCGCTGCGCCGCCGTCGTCCTCCTGTCGACCACCGGCACCGTGCTCACCGACCCGGGCCGCGCCGCCCTCGAAGCGTACGTACGGGGCGGCGGCGGGCTCCTCGCCGTGCACGCCGCCGCCAACGCCGAACCCGACTGGCCCTTCTACGGCGAACTGCTCGGCACCCGCTTCGACGGGCACCCCGAGCTCCAGCCGGGCGCCGTGTGCGTGGACACCCCCGGCCACCCCGTGACGGCCTGCCTGCCGGCCCGCTGGGAGTGGACCGACGAGTGGTACAACTTCACCTCCAACCCCCGGGCCACCGGCGTCCGCGTGCTCGCCCGCGCCGACGAGACCGCCTACCGGGGCGGCACCCTCGGCGCCGACCACCCCCTCGTGTGGTCCCGCGAGACCGGACCGGGCGGCGGCCGGTTCCTGTTCACCGCCCTCGGCCACGCCCCGGAGGCCTACACCGACCCCGCCTTCCGTGCCCACCTGGCGGGCGCCCTGCACTGGGTCTCGGGCGGCTGACCCCCGCCCCCGCACCCGGGCGTGTCACCCCACCGCCCCGCCCCGTTTGCGCCCGGCGCCCGGGCGCGAAAGGTTTCCGGAGGGGGCGGAGGCCAGGAGGAGACGACATGGGCATCGCCACCGTGAACCCGGCGACCGGCGAGACGCTGCGCACCTACGAGGCCCACGGGCCCGACGAGATCGAACGCCGGATCGACGCCTCCCACGAGACGTACCGCCAGTACCGCACCACGCCCTTCGCCGAGCGGGCCCGCCTGATGCGGGCCGCCGCCGCCCTCCTCGACGAGGACACCGACGACATCGCCCGCACCATGACCACGGAGATGGGCAAGCCGATCGCCGCCGCCCGCGCCGAGGCCGCCAAGTGCGCCAAGGCGATGCGCTGGTACGCCGAGCACGCCGAGGCCCTGCTCGCCGACGAGCACCCCGACGAACACGACGTCCAGGACGCGGGCGCCGACACGGCCCGGGTCCACTACCGGCCGCTCGGCCCGGTGCTCGCCGTCATGCCGTGGAACTTCCCGCTCTGGCAGGTGATCCGGTTCGCCGCGCCCGCGCTGATGGCCGGCAACACCGGACTCCTCAAGCACGCCTCCAACGTCCCGCAGACCGCCCTGTACCTCGGCGAGCTGTTCCGCAGGGCCGGCTTCCCCGAGGGCTGCTTCCAGACCCTGCTGATCGGCTCGGGCGCCGTCGAGGGCGTCCTGCGCGACCCGCGGATCGTCGCCGCCACCCTCACCGGCAGCGAACCGGCCGGCCGCTCCGTCGCCGCCATCGCCGGCGACGAGGTGAAGAAGACCGTCCTGGAACTGGGCGGCAGCGACCCGTACATCGTCATGCCCTCCGCAGACATCCCGCGCGCCGTCAAGACCGCCGTCACCGCCCGCGTACAGAACAACGGGCAGTCCTGCATCGCCGCCAAGCGGTTCATCGTCCACCAGGACGTCTACGACGACTTCGCGGAACGCTTCACCGCCGCCATGAACGCGCTCACCGTCGGAGACCCCCTCGACGAGGACACCGACGTCGGCCCCCTCGCCACCGAACAGGGCCGCACCGACCTGGAGGCCCTCGTCGACGACGCCGTACGCCGAGGGGTCACCGTCCTGTGCGGCGGCGCCCGCCCCGAGGAGCTGCCCCGCGGCTGGTACTACCGGCCGACCGTGCTCACCGGCATCACCCCGGAGATGCGCGTCCACCGCGAGGAGACCTTCGGCCCCGTCGCCACCCTCTACCCCGTCGCCGACATCGAGGAAGCCGTCGCCGTCGCCAACGACTCGCCCTTCGGGCTCAGTTCGAACGTGTGGACCCGCAAGGACGAGGACATCGCCTTCTTCGTGCGCGACCTGGAGGCCGGCGGCGTCTTCGTCAACGGCATGACCGCCTCCCACCCCGCGCTGCCCTTCGGCGGCGTCAAGCGCTCCGGGTACGGGCGCGAGCTCTCCGGCCACGGCATCCGCGAGTTCTGCAACGCGACCACGGTCTGGCAGCGAGGCTGACCCGGGCACGTGCCCCCGCCCCGCGCGGGCGGCACGTGCCCCGCTTTTCGGTCTCCATCTACGTCGATTTAGCCAAAAAGCAGGCATCTGCCCATGTGGGGCGATGTACTTCGACGGACGGGTCCCTTCCGGTGACCGGTGCTGCGTAGAGTCCTCACGCGGTTGGGCGATGCTCCAAAGGCCCGGCCGGGACGGCTCGTTCACTGGATTGCGGACGTGTCCCGAGGGCACGCCCGCCGGCACTGGGAAGGAAGCCTCATGGCGGACATCGATCTCGGAGTGGCGACGGACTGGAACGAGGGCGACACCCACGCCCGTATCGCGTTACGGCAGAACCACGTCAACCCGAAGTCGCAGGACATCCTCATCAGCTCGCCGGTCAGCATCGAGCTGTCGGTGAACTCGAACTTCTCCTCCAACCAGGAGGGGGACAAGATCTTCTTCACGACCCACATCGGCTCCACGAAGAAGATCATCGGGATCCTCGACTCCGAGGGGAACCTGCACATCGCCGGCCGCCTGATCACGGAGCAGAAGGACCTGTCGTACTAGGAGCCGGGGCGGTCACCACCGCCTGACGGCCCACTCGGGCGCGATGGCAGGTCCGGCATCCGGCACCTGCCACCGCGCCCGACTCCTACGACGGGGCGTCCAGGCCCCGCGTCCAGGCCAGCAGTCGCTCCGCAGGCCAGGTGTTCACCACCCGCTCGACCGGCACCCCGCACTCCTCCGCCCGCGCGCAGCCCAGGATCTGCCACTCCAGCTGCCCCGGCGCGTGCGCGTCCGTGTCCACCGCGAAGTACACCCCGGCCGCCACCGCCAGCCGCAGCAGCCGGCTCGGCGGATCACGGCGCTCGGGGCGGCTGTTGATCTCCACCGCCGTGCCCGCCTCGGCGCACGCGGCGAAGACGCGCTCCGCGTCGAACTCCGACTCGGGCCGCAGCCGCCCGCCGCTCACCAGCCGGCCCGTACAGTGCCCCAGCACGTCCATCAGGGGATTGCGGACCGCCTTCTCCAACCGGCGGGTCATCGCCCGCGACTCCATCCGCAGCTTCGAGTGCACCGAACCGACCACCAGGTCCAGCCGGTCCAGGAGCTCGGGCTCCTGGTCGAGCGAACCGTCCTCCAGGATGTCGCACTCGATCCCGGTGAGCATCCGGAACGGCGCCCACTCCTCGTTCAGCCGCTCCACCAGCCCCAGTTGCTCCCGCAGCCGCCCCGCCGACAGGCCCCGCGCCACCTTCAGGCTCGGCGAATGGTCCGTCAGAACCGTCCACTCGTGCCCGATCCGGGCCGCCGTACGCCCCATGTCCACGATGGTGCTGCCGCCGTCCGACCAGTCCGAGTGCACATGGCAGTCGCCGCGCAACGCCGCCCGCAGCTCCTCGCCGCCCGACACCTCCGGCATCGGGATCTCCCGCTCCAGACGCTCCAGATAGTCCGGCACCCGCCCGTCGAGCGCCTCGCGCACCACCGCCGCCGTCTTCGGCCCGATGCCCTTCACCGCCTCCAGCGTCCCCGCCGCCGTCCGCCTCGCCACCTCGTCCGCGCCGAGCGCCGTCACCGCCGCCGACGCCGTACGGAAGGCACGGACGCGGTACGTGGGTGCCTGCGAGCGTTCCAGGAGAAACGCGATCCGCTCCAGCGCCGCCACCGGATCCATCGGCCGCACCCTTCTGTTGTGAGTCCGTCGGTTCGTCGGTTCGTCGGTTTGCCGGTCTGTCGGTCCGCCGGTTCGGCGGTCGGCCGATTCCTCGGTCTGTCGGTCCGCCCGTCTGCCGGTCCGCCCGTTCGTCGGCCCGTCAGCCCGCCGGGCCCGCGGTCGGCGCGGGCCCGATCTCGCACCACACCGCCTTGCCCTCGCCGCGCGGCTCCACGCCCCAGCGCGAGGCCAGCGCGTCCATCAGCAGCAGGCCCCGCCCCGACGTCGCCGCCTCGCCCGGCGTGCGCCGCCGCGGCCACGCGCTCGACCGGTCCTGCACCGACAGGCGGACCCGCCGCACCGGCTCCGGCAGCACCTCCAGGGTCAGGACCGCGCCGCCCTCGGTGTGCAGCAGCACGTTCACCAGCAGCTCGCCCGTCAACAGCTCCGCGTCGTCCGCGAGTTCGGGCATGCCCCAGTCCACAAGCGCCTGCCCCACCGCGGCCCGCGCGTCCGACAGGCCCTGCGGGTCGGCCTGGTGGATGTACTGGTGGATGCGCGGCGCCCGCGGCGTGCCCGGGTCCGGACTGCGCCGCAGCACGAGCAGCGCCACGTCGTCCCCCGAACCCCAGCGCTCCCACAGCTGCTCGGACAGGTGGTCGGCCAGCGCCTCCGCCTGCGGCGGACCGCTGCGCACCGCCTCGGCCAGCGCCGACAGACCCGTCTCGATGTCCGTCCCCGGCTGCTCGACCAGACCGTCCGTGTACAGCACCAGCGTCTCGCCCGGCACCAGGTCCAGCCGGGTCTCCGGGAACTCCTCGTCCCCGAAGACCGTCGCGAGCCCCAGCGGCAGCCCGCCCCGCAGCTTCGGCCGGCCCACCCGCCCGTCCGTGTGCCGGATCATCGGCCCCAGATGCCCCGCCCGCACCCCGCGCACCGTGCCCCCGGCCAGATCCACCTGGGCGTACGTGCAGGTCGCGAAGCGGTTCGTGTCCAGCTCGGCGAGGAAGCGCGAGGCCCGGGCCAGCACCGTGGACGGGGCGTGGCCCTCACCCGCGTACGCCCGCAGCGCGATCCGCAGCTGCCCCATGATCGCGGCGGCGTGCGTGTCATGGCCCTGCACGTCGCCCACCACGATCCCGACCCGCCCGCGCGGCAGCGGGATCACGTCGTACCAGTCGCCGCCGACCTGCCGGCCGCTCCACGCCGCGTGGTAACGCACCGCGATCTCGCCACCCGTGATCACCGGGATCCGGCGCGGCAGCATCGTCGCCTGGAGCCCCGTCGCCAGCTCCCGCTCCTCGTCGAACAGGATCGCCCGCTGCAAGGACTGCGACACGATCGCCGCGAGCCCCAGCAGCAGGTTGCGCTCGTCCGCGTTGAACGTGCTCCGGCGCCGGTAGAACAGCGCCAGCCCGCCCAGCTTGCGGGCTTGCGCGATCAGCGGCAGATAGCAGGCCGACTGGAACGGCATCCGGCTCACGTACGGCGCCAGCTCCGGAAAGTCCTGCCCCAGCGACGAGAACGTGGGGACGAACCGCGGACGTCCGCTCAACACCGTCTCCGCCATCGGCAGCCCGCCGTCCAGACGCCGGATCCGGAAGTCGTCGAACACGTCCAGGGACTCCCCGGACAGCGCGATGATGTTGAGGGAGTCGTTCTCCACCAGCCCAAGCGCCAGCCCGTCCGCCCCCAGCCTCGCCAGCCCCCCGGGACCGGTGAGCGCCGCCGTCACGTCGTCCACCGTGACCGCCCGCGACAGCGCGTGCGTCGTCCGCTCCACGATCGACGTCTGCACCTCCCGGCGCTTCTCCAGCTCCAGCAGGAACGCCGAATGCGTCACCTCGGCCGTCGCGTCCCGCACGATCCCCACGATCCGGTGCGCCATGCGCCCGTCCCGGCGCAGGATCCGCGCCTGCACATGCGTCCATTGGGGTGTCCCGTCGGCCCGCTCGAGCCGCACGTGCGCCGTGTACGAGGATTCCCCGCTGGTGATCGCCCGCCGGATCACCGCGTCGAGCCGGGACCGCTCCTCCGGATCGAGCCCGCGCACCAGCGTCGCCGGCCGGCCGTCGAACGCGTCCGCGGCGACCCCGAAGACCAGCAGCCCCGCGTCGTCGACATCGATGGTGCCCGTGTCGAGATCCCAGTCGAAGCTGCCGGTACGGTTCATGGCGAGACGCTCGGTCGGCCCGATCTCGCCGCCGCCGCGCGCGCTGCGTTCGTCTTCGGTCATCCTCACCATTGTCGAACCGGCACCCCCCGGACGCCATGGCGACGACACCGCCGCGCGGGGGATTCTCCGGAGGTTCGGCAGAATGGGCCGGTGCATCCGTCCTATCGCATCCTCGGTCCCGGCCAAGCCCTCCACGCCGACGGCCACGAGGCCGCCCTGAACGGCCCCCGGCTCCGGGCCCTCCTCACCGCCCTGGCCGCGGCGGGCGGACGCCCGGTGCGCACGGACACCCTGATCGCGCAGGTGTGGGGGGAGCGCGGCGGCGAGGCGGACGACCGGCTCGCCGCCCTCCAGGCCCTCGTCGGACGCCTGCGGCGGGCCCTCGGGCCCGCCGCCGTCGCCTCGGACCCCGGCGGCTACCGGCTCGTCGTCGGGGCACCCGAGGACGTCGATTACTTCCGCTTCGAACGGGACGCGGACGCCGCCGCCCGCGAACTGGACGCCGGCCGGCCCCGGCGGGCCGCCGAGCTCCTCGACGAGGCCCTGGGCCTGTGGCGGGGCGCCGCGCTCGCCGACCTCCCCGACCACGACACCGACCCCCTCGCCCTCCGGGCCGAACGGCGCCGCACCCGGGCCCGGCGCGACCGGCTGGCCGCCGCCGTCGCCCTCGGCCACGCCCAGGACACCCTCGCCCCGCTGGCCGAGCTCCTCGCCGAGCACCCGCTCGACGAGCCCCTGCACGCCCTCCACCTGCGAGCCCTGCGCGCCGCCGGCCGCCCGGCGGAAGCCCTCGCCGCGTACGAGACCGTCCGCACCGCCCTCGCCGCGCAGCTGGGCACCGACCCCGGGCCCGAACTCCGCCAGCTGTACGAGGAGTTGCTGGCCGGAGCGCCCCCGGTCGGGGCTGTCGCGCCCCGGCCCGGACTGCCCCTCGCGCTCACCTCGTTCCTGGGCCGGGACGCCGAATTGGAGTGGCTGGCCGGTGAGTTGAAATCCTCGCGGCTGGTCACCCTGCTCGGGCCCGGCGGCGTCGGCAAGACCCGGCTTGCCATGGAGGCCGCCCGAGCTGTGGAGGCGGACCCCGCCGACCGGGAGACCGAGGTGTGGGTCGTCGAACTCGCCTCCGTCCGCGAGGAATCCGCCGTCCTCGCCGCCGTCCTCACCGCCCTCGGCACCCGCGAGACCCAGCTCTGGAGCGGCCCCGCCCTGGCCGAGACCACCGGCCGTGACCCCCTCGCCACCCTGGTCGAGCACTGCTCCCGCCGCCGCATGCTGGTGGTGTTGGACAACTGTGAGCATGTGGTGGGTGTGGTGGCTGGGTTGGTGGAGGTGTTGTTGGCGGGGTGTGTGGGGGTGACGGTGTTGGCGAC
>NZ_JBFBNW010000035.1:0-57417 GCF_040683955.1 Streptomyces sp. NPDC093111
TCGTTCTTGCGTTTCCGACTCTATCAGATCTTTCCGATCCGATTTCCTCGGTGCTTTCCGGTCCCTTTTGCTTTCGCTCCGGGCCCTTCCGGCGTTTCCGACTCTATCAGATCCTTTCGGGCCTGACTCCCAGTCAGCGGGGTTTGTCTTCTCGGCTGTTGGGCCGTTCCGACGAGTGAGACTTTAGCGGATTCCTTGCCCCCGAAGCCAATCGAGCGACTCGCGCTCGAATCCTTCGGACATGGATTCCCCATTCCGCAAAAACGCACGAGAAGAAGTGACGGAACGACAAAGAACCGTCGGCTTCTGTGGGTCTTGCGGGATGACTGTCCGGGGCCGATCTGCATCGGTGCTCACGTCGGACAGCTCGGAGGACATTACGCACCGGGGGAAGCCGTGTCAACTTCACCCCCTCGGCCCGCCCACCCCACGACGAAGGGGCTGCCTCTCTCGTTGGCCCTCCGCCTTGATCCCCGGGCCGCTACCGTGAAGCCATGACCGCACTGCCCGACTGGATGCGCCCACCGCGCGCGGAAGGCTGGTTCGCGGAGGACCTCGACCGCCTCCCCGAGGCACCCCGCCACACCGAGCTGATCGACGGAGCCCTCGTCTTCATGATGTCGCCCCAGAGGGCCTGGCACGGCCGCCTCGTCACCGCCTTGACCACCACACTGATGGCACAAGCTCCGGCCGGCTTCGAGGTCGAGCGCGAGATGACGATCCGGCTCGATGCCCGCAACCGCCCCGAGCCGGACCTCTTGCTGACGGACCTGCCCTATGACCCCGACCGAACCTGGTACGCCCCGGAGGATGTGAAGCTCGTCGTGGAGGCGGTCTCCCCCGAGTCAGCCCATCGCGATCGCACGGTAAAGCTCCGCAAGTACGCGGAGGCGGGCATCCCGCATTACTGGTGCATCGAGGACGTGGACGGGGCGCCTGTCGTCCACGTCTACGAGCTCGACGAACCCACCAGTGCCTATGCGCCCGCCGGGATCTTCCGGGGCACCCTCCAGCGCCCGGTGCCCTTCGAGATCAGCCTGGACCTCAACAAGCTCACGCCGCCCCGAAGCGGCTGAGAACGCCGCACCACGTCGGCACGGGAATACAGAAGGGGTCGGACTCGCCAGAGTCCGACCCCTTCTCACCTGCATGCTCGACGAAACGACTACACGTTGAAGCGGAACGTCGAGTACAGAGCTGCGACCTGCGGAAACGCCACCCCTGGTGAGAGCATCCAGCACAGATCCAGCACGGTAGAAACCTATCCAGCACATCCAGCACGTCAGGCCACCGGGGCGTACCCGGAGGGCTCGTCCGCAGCCTCGCTCGCGACCTCCACGGCCACCGGACCCATAGCCTTCTGCATGATGGCACGGCACCGGTCCCACGCCTCGGGGACGAGGTGCCCGTAGATGTCGACCGTGGTCTTGATGCTCTTGTGGCCGAGCCATCGGGAGACCTCGTGGATCGGGATGCCGGCCGCAAGGGCGGTCGAGGCGAAGAAGTGGCGAAGCGAGTGCGGGTGGTACTTCGGCTTGCCGTCAGCGTCCACGAGCCCGGCTAGCCTGCACGCCTTCCGGAAGTGGTAGCTGTACGTGTTCGCGGTCGGCATGATCCCCTTGCCGCGCTCGCGCGGCGCGAAGAACACCTCAACCTGTCGGGACTTCCCTGCGGCGTTCTGGAAGGTGAGCGGGATGGGGTCCCACTGCTCCACGTGGGCGTCGATCTCGTCGCAGACGAACGGCGCAGCCGGCACATCGCGGTACTCGCCCTCTTCGCGGTGCTTGAGCGGCACGAGGCGGGTCTTGCAGTCCTCGCGGTGGGCCTTCGAGCTGATCTGCCAGCGCACGCGGATGACGTCGTCGCGGAGGCATCCGGTGTGGAAGGCGAGGGCCTCGCTGACCCGGAGCCCGGCCCCGGCCTGGAGCCAGACGGTGAGCTTGTACTGCGGCGACATGTGCTCGTGCAGGAGGCGGACCTCAGCCAGGGTGGGGATCTCGTCCTCGTCGACTGCATGGCTGCCGGGAGCGTTCTTCACCTCCTTGGAGGGGTCCTCCTGGATGATCTTCTCTTCCTTGGCGGACCAGAAGATGTGCTTGACCATCTTCATGCGGTCGTACACCGTGCTGGCGGCGAGTTCCTTGCTGATGGCCGCCTTGAAGTGCTCGATGTCCCGCTTGGCGACTCCGGCCATCGTCTTGCGGCCGAGCCGGGGTATCAGGTGGTTGTCGATGAATCCGCGGTAGTTCGAGAACGTCGAGTCGCCGATCACGCGGCGGCTCAGCCAGTCCTCCACGTAGGCACGGACGGTGATCTTCCCGGCGTTGGGGTCGATGTACGTCCCTACGCTCTTGTCGTTCTCCATCTTGTTGGCGAAGTTGTCCGCCGCCGTCTTCTTGGTGAACGACTCCTCACGCTGGCGAGCCGTGCGCCCGCCGGGTTCCCTGTACCTGACCGTCCAGTCGTGGCCGCAGCGCACCTTGTCGCAGGGGTAGAGCGGGCTGCGCTTGTCGGTCTTGCATCTCTGAAAAACGGTAGCCATAGGCCCCTCTCTCTTGCCGGGGCAGGACTGAACCGTTACCCGTAGTTGTCTTCGAGGTAGGCGACGATGTCGCGCTCGCGGAACCGCAGGAGGCGGCCCACCTTTTGGGCCTTCAACCCCCACGTCCGGTACTTGTTCTTGACGGTGGTCTCGCTGACCTTCAGCCACGAGGCCACCTCTTCAGGCGTCAGAAGCCGGTTACTGCCGCCCTGGCTCAACCCCGCCCCTCCGGGTCGGCGCCGTCGAGGCGTACGAAGTTGTGCACCGCAGACCAGGCTGTCGCCGCCGAGGCGAGTGCTTGCCGATGCTCCGTCCGGAGCTGTCGCACGCTGGCCGGCACGCTCGCAGGGTCGGTGACGCCAAGGATCTCGGCGACCTCCGCCAGGATCTCGGCGTGGTTGGGCTGCGGACGTCGGCGGACGCGGCACTCTTCACCGCTGACGCCGAGCACCCACCCCCACCCGTTGTCGAGGGCTTTCTGGCTGGGCTTCATGCGGCGGCTCCGTGGTAGTCGCGTCGGCTCTGCTTGGTCAGGTGGTAGCGGTCGTGGTCGCACCGGTAGATGCGGTGTTCGCGGGCGATTCCGCGGCGGGCGCCGTGGCGGTCCGCGTGCCGGTCTCGCTTCGCCTGCGCCCTGCCGAGGGCCTTCTCGGCGGCGCGGCGGTCGGCGAAGGCGCGCTTGGAGCTGCACTCGCAGGTCTGCCACTCGACGGGCTTCATGCTGGTCTGATCTTTCTGCTCTACGTGGGCCGGAATTTGGTGCAGGGGCACGTGGGGATCTGGCAGGCCCCGCGCGCGGAGCTGGCGGCGGAATGGGTGAAGGGGGCGTGGGTGCACTGCTCGTCTTGGCAGTAGCCCTTCCACTTCTTGCCGTCGTGGTTGGCGAGCATCACGCCCGGCGAGTTGAGCTTCACCAGGCGCCCGGAGCCACCGAAGGCCATCTTCGAAGCGAAGGATTTCGCCTCGGCCTCGCTCGCGAAGGGGGCGAAGTTCAGGCCGCGGCTTCCGTCACTCCAGGTGTGGACCAGGGCGACCCAGTCGCGCATCTGGAGGATCTCGCCGACTTCCTTGATCACGGCTTTCGCCAGGTGGTTGGCGCTCTCGAAGGTCGGGTCCTCCAGGAGCGCCACGATCGCGGCCACCTCCTCCCTGCGGGGGGTGATCCTCACGCGGGAGCCGGTTCGAGGAGGGCGACGAGGCGTCGCCTGGTGGCTCCGAGGAGGTCTGCGTCCTCGACGAGCTGGTTGTAGGTGATCTCGTCGTACTCGGAGAGTTCCTCGGTGGGGACGTCCACCTCTTCGCCCCACTGCTCCGTGAGGGTGGCCCTCTGCTGCTCGTAGAGGGCGTCTATGTCGGCGACGATCTGCGCGATCTGGTCGGTGACGCCGGGGTTCGGGTGCATCTGGTTTGCCCTTCCGTTCTTGCTACACGTTAACACATCAGTCACAGGTTCACAGCTTGCGTGTGAGGCATTCCGCGGAGAGGCGGAGGTCGTCCAGGGTGCCGACATTCAGCAGGACGACGTCGAAGTCCCAATCAGCAAGGGCGTTCTCGCTGATGTGAGACGCGCCGTCGATGAGTACCTGCTTCGGCCGGCACACCTGCACAACCAGGCCCCCGCGCTCCTTGATGGCCCGCGCCTCGTTCGGGAACCGTACGTCCGAGATGACGGTGGGCACTCCGGGTCGGAGGCCCCTGAAGAGGGCATCCACCCAGACGTCCGGGCCCAGCAGTTCCCGCCCGGCTTCAGTGCCGCAGCGCTGGAGGAGCCCTCGCACCTCGAAGTGCTCCTCCTTGGCCGCCTCCCAGCCGCGCTCGTCCACGGTGGCGTTGAGCGGCAGAGATCCGCCCTCGCCGTCGGCAAGCCAGAGGTCCATGCGGTAGAGGAACTCCCTGATGGGGTCGGCGAACGCCTTGCGCTGCCAGCCCATGTCCACGAGGAACGAGGCGGTGGTGTCCTTGCCGGACCTCGCGGCGCCTGCGAGTCCGATCAGGGTGGGCTTCATATCGTCTTCTCCTTCGGTCACGCCTCGCGGCTGTCCACGAGGCGGTAGAGGCCCGGCGCGTGCACGAGGCCCTCGCACACGTCGCAGTCGCAGTCATGCAGGCAGAGGGAACAGGTCGTCTCGTCACAGAAGGGGTCCGGGCCGTGCCACGCGTGGCTGGGGTCCGGATCGGGGCACCCCCAGGCGGAGCAGGAGCGGTCCTTACTCCACGTCGGGTACAGGACGTGCTCCCGGCGGCCGATCAGGCCGTGGGCCAAGGGGCCGCCGGGGCAGGTGAAACGGCTGCGGGCCGCGTTGTCTCGGTCGAGGAAGGCGGCCCGGCACCGTGTGCACTGGAGCCGCCCCTCGGGCCGCATACGCAGAACGTGGGCGGTCACAGGTTAACCATCTAGGTATAGCAGGTCTCGATGTCGACGCCTTCGGCCTTGGCGTGCTGGATGCAGGTCTCGGCGCACTCCAGGAAGAACGCGAGAGCCTTCTCGGCAGCCTCGGACTCGGTCTCGGCGAATTCGTACCTGGCGTTCTGCATCCGCAGCAGCTCGTCGCCGAACATCAGGAAGAGCGCCCGGCCCAGCCAGTAGATCCGGCCGCCGCCGAAGCGGTTGAGGTCGTTCTGCTCGTGCAACACGACGCCGTTCGTCAGGCCGCGCTCGATGCGAACCCGGAGCTTGGCGCCATTGGACAGGGTGATGGTCTCGGTGTGGGTGCTCATGTCGTCCTCACGGTCGGTACTGGGGGCCCGGCTGGCCGTACAGTCGGCCGTCGGAGTCGACGCACCACACGTGGCCGGGGTCCAGCCACAGGTCGAGGTCAGCGTCGATGTCTGACCCGCAGCGGGAGCAAACGAACTCCCCGCTCGGGACGGCGTACAGGCGGCCACGGCCGCAGGGGCCGCACCAGACGTAGTCCCGGGCCGTCATGCCGCCACCAGCCGACGGCTGGCGTGGCGGGTGAGAGCCCGCTCGGCCTCGGCGGCGGCCCAGGTGAAGCCGTAGTGGCCCCAGGATGCGTCGATCTCTTCCCAGGTGGTCATGGCGGCGCCCTGGTCGTCGGTGCGGACCCAGTCGACAGCCTCTTCGACGATGTAGCCGTAGACGTCCCCTTCGGCCCACGCTTCGTACTCCGCGCGCTCGGTGTCGAGGTACGCCTCGGGCAGCATGCCGAGGTCTTCGGCGTCGTCGCGCATGAGGTACCAGAGGGACACCGGGCCGCGTGCCGGCCGGGACTCGATGACGATCGCGCCGTGGAAGATCCGGGCCCAGCGGGTGAAGATGTCGATGCCCTGCCAGCGGTTCCAGCTCACGCGCTCCCAGGCTTCAGCCAGGGGGCCTCCGTCCTGGTCGACAGGGGCGTAGTGGCCAAGGTGGGTGTCGATGGTGATCACGTGCGCCAGGTGGTCGAAGTCCTCCCGCGGATTCGTGGCGTACTCGTCGTGGACGAGGCGGACACGGAGGCGTCCGTCGGTGCTGGTGGAGATGGTCTCGCTCATGGTCTTCCTCGTCTTCACAGGCTGTGGATGGGGTAGTGGATAACGCAGGTCGTTCGGCGGCAGGGCACGCCGAGGGAGTCGATGAACTCGCGGTGAGCCGCGGAGGCTTCGGCCAGCCAGTCGTCGCCCTCGACGAACTCCGGGCGCCTCTCGGCCCAGGACGCACGAACCTCTTCGATGTCCCGGATCTCGTGGAACTCCGAGGCGCCGTGCTGGCGGATCAGGTCGACCCAGGAGGCGCGGACGAGGCTGTAGCCGCGACGAGAATGGTCGTAGCCGCTGGCGGGGTCGATGTCGTCGATGGCGACCCCGGCCGCGATGCAGATGCCGGCGCGGGCGTCGGCCATGGAGGTGAGGCGGTCGGCCTCGCACACCGCGCAGTTCAGGGGCGTGCGGGCGTAGTGCATGAGCAGGAGGTTTGCGCGCATGGTCTCTCGTTCGGTCAGGCGGCGAGCACGTGCTCGGGCTCGGGGGTGGCGTGGTTGTAGATCTCTGCGAGGTATCGCCGCAGCGGCTTCTCCCAGGACCGGCGCAGGAGGCTGCCGATGACGACCGCGCTCATGGGCGGGGCGACGACATCGCCGATCTGCTGGGTGCAGCTCGACCGGGCGCCCGTCCAGGGGTAGCCGTTGCGGAAGCCGACGAGCAGCGCGGCCTCGTCGAGGGAGAACTTCCGGTCCTTGTCGTGCTCCCAGTACCAGCCGCGGATTTTGCTGGTGATGCCGGTCGCGGGCTTGTCCGCCGACCAGCAGTTGCCGCCCATGGTCCTGCGGACGCCTCGCGTGTTGACGCTGATGCCCTCCGGCCAGCCAAGGGCCTTGGCGGCCGTGGTGGTCGGCAGCGGTTCGGCGGGGGTGAGCGCGTCCATGTCGACGTAGGAGTGACGGGCGGCCATGAGGAAGACGCGTTTGCGGCGGGAGGCCAAGCCGTAGTCGACGGCGTCCAGGACGCGGTACTCCGCGCTGCACCAGTCCGCTGACCACAGCTCCTCGCGGATGCCGTCGAGGATGGACTCGGGCAGTGCTGCGGACTGCTCCATGGCCAGCCAGCGGAGGTTGTCCCACTGCGCGGTAAGGGTGAGAGCCCAGATCAGCACCTCGGCGACGAGGCCGATCCGTTCGTCTGTCATCTGTGCGATTGGGGCCCGGACCTCGTCCAAGGTGAGCAGGGGGCCGGTGAACCCGGCGAACCCGTCCCAGTCGGGATCGGAGCAGATCAGGCAGATGTCGGCGAACTCGCAGGCACCGCAGTCTCCGCTGTCGTGCCAGTGTCCGAAGGTGGCTTCGAACGCCATGGTGAACACGTCCAGGAGGAGTTCCTGATTGCGCGGGTCCTGTCCAGCCCGCTTGCCGGCCGGGCTCCAGCACTGGCATGGGGCCGAGACGACGAGGCCAACGACCCAGCGCAGGGCAGGGTGGCTGGGGTCGAGGGAGCGGACATCCGCGGTGATGCGCTGGAAGCCCGCTGCCCTAGCGGTCGCGGAGGCGTCCTTGTGCATCTCCACGCCGACGGTGTCGAGTTCGTGCTCCAGGACGTCGCGCACCCCGACGTCCCAGCCGCCGGGTCCGGCGAACAGGTTGATGACGCGATCGGGGGCCCAGGGTGTCGGCGGGAAGAGCCAGTCGACGGGCCAGGGGTGGGCGATCTCGGCCAGCTCTTCCGGCGTCTTGCCGGTCAAGTCCAGCTCTTCGGGGACGCCGAGGGCTCCTGCGGTGTCGAGGCGGGTGAGGGACATCAGTCCACGTCCACGGTCTCAACGCTGGTCAGCCAGGTGCCGACGATCTCCCAGTGGTAGCCGGTCCGGATCAGGCCGTCGCTCATGTAGATGTGCCGGCCGCAGTCGGCGCACTCGTACGCCTGGTACTTGGCGGGGTAGCGGATGGGGCCGGTGCACTGAACGCAGCGCACGACGTTGGTGGGCGGAGGCAGGGTGATCACAGCGGCCCCTAGGCGGCGAGGGCCGTGAGGCGGGCGGCCACGTATGCGACGCGGGCTTCGGCCTTCGCCAAGCCGTCTCGGGCGGTGGCCACGCCGACTTCGGCGTTACGGAGGTCGGCCTCCAGCTCCAGACGCTCGCTGATGAGCTGCCACCCGGGGTGCTCGGCCTCGAAGCGGTCGGCGGCCTCACTGACCATGGCCTTGAGGCGCTCCCGGGCAACCGTGCCGTGGTTCAGTTCCTGGTCGCGGTCGTTCGTGAACTCGTAGCGCCGAAGAGGGCTCTGGTAGATCCACAGGGACGCGTCCCTGTCGTTGCGGCGCAGCAGGGCCTCGCGGCGAGCGTGAGCCCGCTCTCGGCGGGAGGCGACGCGGTACGACCGGCCGCGGATCTTCACGAATCCCGGCTCGTCCTTCTCGTCGCGCGAGGAGCTGACCCCAAGGCGTGCTTCGGGGAGCGTCAGGTCTTGGTAGCCCCACCGCTCGTGCTTGGTGACCGCCGGGAGGATGGTGACGTACAGCTCGCCTTCGGGGAACTCGTACTTGGCGTCGTGGGTCATGATCGTTCCTTGAGGTGATTCAGGCGGGGAGGGGCAGGCCGGCACGGAGGGACTCGACGAGCGCGGCGGTGGCGTTGCGGTACTGCCAGAGGGCCTGATGCGCCGCCGCCCAGTCACCGGTGTGCAGGGCGGCGATGTCGTCGAGCCACTTCAGGCAGGCGGCCGGGGCGAGGAAGACGTGCACGGTCCTGGTCTCGTCCACGGACCAGACCTCGTCCGGGTCGAGGTAGAAGTCGTGGATGTCGAGGCGGTGACCGCACTCGTCGCATTCGAGATGGGCGTCGGGGTGGACGGCGTACGGGGCGAGGTCGCACTCGCGGCACTGCATGGCGCTCATGGGCATCCTTCGGACGGCGCCCGCACGGAGGCGGGCGCCGTCAACGTGGTGGGGTGATCAGGAACCGAGCTGTTCGAGCAGCTCGTCGACGAGGCGGTTGTCCTCGGGGGTGAGCACGTGGGCCTGCTGGGGCTCGTCCTTGAACCAGGACGGCGGCCAGAGATCGGCAGGGAGCGCGAGGATCAGGGCCTCGGCGGCGTCGGCGAGGTTCAGCCCTGCCGCGTGTTCGTCGTCCCAGGACCAGGGGCTGTCGCCCTCGTCGGGCTCTTGGCGCATGGCAGCGACGGCCTCGTCCAGCTCGGTGACGAGGTGCTTGATCCGGTCGCTCAGCGGGATGTTCGTCGTCATCAGTACGCGTTGGCGATCTCGATGACTTCCTTCGACTGGATCTCCTCGAAGGCGGGGACCAGCTCGTACCACTCGTCCTCGTTGTCGTTGAGCCAGTCACGGAGGCCGTCCTCGTCGCGGAGTTCACCGTCCTCGTCGAGGAACTCCTCCGGCACGTCGAGGTCGATCTCGATGTCCCCGTGGGTGACGATCTCGACCGGGAACCTCACGGTCATGTTCATAAGGGCGTCCTTCAGGTACAGGTTCAGTCGGCAGAAAGCACAGGTCAGGTCTTCGTCGAGCAGCTCGGGCACGAAGCCGCACTCGACGCAGGGTTCGGTGTTCATCGGGGGCAGAAGACGTGGACGCCACCGAGGACTTCCTCGGACTGGAAGCCGCCGCTGAACAGCTCGGCTGCGGCGTAGTCCCAGTCGATGGCGTTGAACGGCCAGGTGGTCATCCGGGCCTTGTCCTCGGACTCGCAGGTGTCCTCGGCCCAGTCCTGGGCGAAGTGCCCTTCGCTCTGGTGGAATCCGCGGTACTCACTGCGGAAGCGGTCGACCCACCCTGAGCGGTCGTCGGACTCGCCCCACTCGCGCACCCAGACTGAGAACGCTGCGGCCTCGTCGTGGGTCAGCCCGGCCAGGGCCTCGGCTATCGCTGCGGCCTCGGAGGGCGAGCACTCCCCCTCAAGGGCTCCGCAGAAGTCGTCGTGGTCCATGACCCACAACTCCTCGTGCTGGGTCGGCCGGCCGTGGAGGTCTTCGGGGGTGACAAGGTCTGCGGTGTCGGCGTCGTACCACTCGCCGACGAGTCGGCCCGCGTTGTAGCAGGCCAGGCAGCCGATCCAGACGGTCGGCTGGACGGTGTTGGACAGGGCGGACATGTTGCTCCTCACGTGGGCCGCCGGGCCGGTCGCCCAGCCCGGCGGCTGGGGGGTCAGTTCTGGGCGGCCTGGCTCTTCAGCGCCCGGCGGTTTCGGAACTCGATGGACGCCTCCAGGGCGACGAGGGCGGCGACTGCCGACCCTGCGAACTCCCACGTGTTCGGGTCACTCCCGGAGAGGACCCATCCGGCGTTTGCCACGGCGACTGCGGCGACGCCCTTGATGAGGGCGTTAAGGGTGCTGGTGTTCATGCACACTCCTGTTGCGCGATGCGGGCTGGCATCGTCAGGGGGGAGGGACCGCCTCCCGCCGACCTCCCTTCGGAGGTTTCGCCTTTGCGTCGTCAGGAGGTGGCGGCGAGGTGGGCCGCGAGATCGCGCTGCACGCCCTCCCACGCGGCGATGGCGAACTCGGCCGTGGTCAGGCTCAGGAGCGCGGCGCGGCGGGCCGTGATGGTCCGGGCGGAGGCATGGCGCTGCTCGGCCTTGTCGCGCTCGTCCTCCAGGTCCGCGGTGATGGCGTCCTCGGACTTCCCCCTGAGCCGACCGAGGGCGAAGCCCTGAAGGATGATCGGCAGGCCGTCGCGCAGGAGCCGCGCCCCTTCCGAGCGGCGCATCTGCCCTTCACGGACGAGGCGGTCGACGACTTCGCGGGCGGCCTTCTCGGCTTCGGGGGTGCTGGGCGTGGTCATGTTGTCTCCGGTTCCGGCTGCCCCCGCACGAGGCGGAGGCAGCCTTGTTACAGGTTCACTAAGAGGTCACAGAGGTTGCTTGGTAGGCGCACCGGCCAGCACGGTGGCGAAGTTGGTCATGACGACCGTGGCCATGAACTCAAGGTCAGGCCCGCCGTCCGGCAGAGGTACGCCGAGGGTGCGCATGGTGGTGAGGGCGCGGGCGATCAGGCGCTCCATGTCGTCGGTGTCGACGAGGTCGGAGCACAGATCGCACGCCTTCCAGCGGCCGTCGTTGGGGAGCGGGACCACCACGCCCTCGTCGGTCATCAGCGCCGCGAGGGCTCGGACCTGGGGGATGTAGAGCCAGCGGGCGGTGGGCATGGTGCAGAAGTCGCAGCTGTTCACGGGATCGACTCCGTCTCGCCTAGGCCGCGAGGGTCAGCTCGTCGGAGTGCTCGGGGGCCTTGTAGTGGAGGTCGTCCTCGTCGTCGTCGCCTTCGGCGTGGCACTCCAGCCAGAGGTCAGCGATGGTCGGGTAGTCGACGGCCCGGAAGAACGCGGCGATCCCTTCGATCTCGCCGCAGGTGAACCGCTCGGCGACATGGGAGGCCAGCATCCCGTCGTCGAAGAGGTTGGCGAGGTCACCGGCGGCCAGGCGGTAGTCGTTCAGCGCCGCCTCGGAGAGAGTGACGATCTCCGAGGCCAAGGTCATGCACTCGACTGCCGCCCGCCGCTCGGCGCGCAGGACTGCCCACGGGTTGACGACGGGGCGCAGTCGTCCCCAGACGGCCGGCATGCGGCTGACCGTGGACTTGACGGCCGTGAAGGCAGGGGCGAGGCGCTTGAAGGCGTTCATGGTGTGCTGCTCCTGGTGATGGATGTCTACAGGCAGAGGAGAGGCGGGGTGATCAGCGAGAGGTCGCCTTCGACCTCCTGGATCGAGATCCCGTGGGGCTCCCAGACCCCGCATTCGGGGTCGTCCCCGCACGGGCAGTCCCGGCGTGAGGTCTCCACGAGGGCCTCGGCCCCGAAGCGGGCGAAGGACAACGCCTCGTCCTCGGTGGCGAATGGGGTCACCTCGCGGTGGTCGTGGGTGACGACGTACTGGCCCCGCTTGACCCGCTCGACCTCCCACAGGCCCAGCAGGTCGGCGATCTCGTTCCAGACGCGCACTTCGTAGGGGCGGGCGGCGGTTCGCATGTGTCCTCGTATTCAGGTGGGAGCCCTCCCCGGGAGGGGGTGCCCAGGGGGGAGTGGCGGTTCAGGGAAGTCAGGCAGATGTGATGGCGAGCTGGCCGGGGATCTCGTTGCGCATGACCTCGCGCCCGAGTTCAAGGAAGTGCTGGGTGCGGCCGTGGACGTACGCTTCGCCCGCGCCGTTCCAGTCCACGAGGCCGTCGGGGTCCCAGTGCGACAGCTCCCACAGGGCATCGGAGGCGTGCTCGACGATGCTCCTGTGGTCGGCTGCGGTGTCGTACGGGTAGCTCAGCCTGATGTCATCGAGCGCTTCGGTGAGGTTCTTCTCGAACGTCTCGTTCCGCTGCTCGTAGTAGTCGTCCTCGTTGAGGAACGGGTGGTCGTTCTTGACGTACTCGACCAGCGCGACGGCCTCACGGAAGGCCGGGGTGTACGTACGGGTGCCGTGGCAGTCCCCCTCGCACTCCTGCCCGTGGCAGAAGTCGACGTACGGGTCACAGCCCGGACGGCACTCAGAGGTGTGCGTGCCGAGGCAGTCCTCGGAGCAGCCACCCTCGTAGACCTGCACGAAGAGCTGGGCGACGTCCCAGGCCGAGGAGCCTCCCCCACACTCATAGACCTGCTCGTCGGACACCTCGGTATCCACCCGGCCGGCATCGGCCGCGGAGCGGATCAGGTCGCGGGCGACCTCGAAGTTCGACTTGTCACCGATCCAGCCGGAGCGGTCGCTGTTCCAGGTGAACATCTCGACGTGGGTGGGGACGTCATCGTGGGCGTACGTGCCGGTGCACCAGGTGGGCCATGCGGCGTGGTCGTCTTCGAGCTTCTCGGCATACTTCACCAGCGTCTCGTCCGACACCGGGTCGAGCCTGTGAGGCGACATGCGTCCTCGTTCTCGGTATGGACCGGCCGCCCCATGCTCACAGGGGCAGGCCGGTCACAGGTTAACAGCTTGGACGTCAGCGGGCGTCGGCGAGGTTCTTGTAGTAGGCCACCTCGTCCCGCAGTACGCGCTCACGCTCGTCGCGCAGTCGACGGGTCTCGTCGAGGGACTCACGGAGCAGCTCGATCGTGAGATCCGCCATCTCCAGGTCGAGTGCGAGCTGACGCCCCGCCTCGTGGAACAGCTCGGCCACGAAGGTCGCGGCGTCCAACTCCCGGCGGGTCTCGTCGAGTTCGCGGCCGAGCTGGAAGGTGCGCTCACTCAGGTTGGCGGAAGACTCCATGGCGACCTCCAGGAGGGAGCGGCCGGAGTAGGCGAGCGGGTTGTCCTTGATCAGGGAGACGGCCATGTGACCTTACCTTTCAGTTACAGGTTAACAGAACCAGCGTGAAATTGGGCAGGAGCCCGACTCACCCCCGCCCGAAGGCGGGGCGAGTCCGTACCCCCCAGAGGTTTGACCCTGTGGGGGGCTTCGCGGCCACTCACCTTGCGGTGAGCGACCCCGGCCGCTTGCGCTAGCCGGTAGAACAGATCGAGTGATTTCGCTTGACGGGACGGACGCTCACTCAAGCGCCCGTCTCACCGTCCGTCATCGTGCCGGTGACGTTCCTTCCGGGCGGTTTCCCTCCCGTTCGGTCCGTTTCCGGCCGTCCGATGGACGGTGAGCCCTGGGCGACCAATCAGGCCCCTACCTCACGCCCGTCCCCGACCCCATACCGAACCTGCATCGGGTGCCCTCCGCAGGTCAGCATGGGTTCAGCCGGTTAGAGCGCTCCCGTTACGCCGGGGTGGATAGTCCCCAGCCGGTACGGCAGTTGCGTTCACTCAGTCGTCTGTACCCGAACCTCGTACCCGAACAGTCCAGAACGCTTCCAGTCCGTACCGCGCAGGGTCACCCTGCTAGACCTTTCACGCCCCTTGGCCGGGCGATGATTCCTCAGACCCCGAAGGGTCAGCGAGCCTGGACCGTCCGAGGACAGCCTTCCGCTCTTGCGCTCGATCCACACCGGAGAGACCCGGCTGCGACATCCGGCGTCCCGCTTGCGGGACAGGGGCCGGATCGAGCGTCCTTGCAACGTTGGTGTGCTGGGCCGTGTGGCCCGGCGATTCGATCCTGTCACAGGTTAACACCTGCTGTCGAACCGAGTGCCCATGGTGGGCGATTCCCGCTGGCCTACGGCGGCGACTCTCGTGAGCCCCGTTCTCGTCGGCCTTGCGGTGAGCCCCACTCTAGGCGGCTGGCCCGGCGAGTGTCAACCTGTGACTTCGCCTTGCCCGTCGCCCCTTGCCTGCCTTGCGGCCTGCGTCGTTGCGACACCGAGAACATTAGTCACAGGTTCACAGCATGTCCAATCGTGCAGGTCAGAGGCTGTTTAGGGCCCGATCTCAGCCGTTCCGAGGCAGCCCAAGGGCGGAAGGTGCGCGCGTTCCTCAGCTCCGCGCGTCGCGCGCGTACGCGTGTGCAGCGGCGGCCGGTAGGGGTGGGGGATGATCCCCGGTGCGCACGCGCGCGGACCGCCCTGTCATAGCAGCTCGGATTCTGCCACGGTTCCAAGGTCGACGAGAGCCTCCTGCGCCCTGCGTCGCCCCCGGCGTATCCGCAGCTCAGAAGCCCTAAATGCGCCCTGCGACCCCGCGCCGGCACTGCACAGGAACGAACCCTAGGCAGCCAGGCCGACCAGAAGCGCAAGCGCGAGGACGACCACAGAAGCCGCGGTGACGTGGATGGCGACCCGGAGCATGGCGAACTTCCGGCGGGCGATCTGAGAGCGGACGACGAGCTGCGCCTTGCGGCGGTCCACCGCGAGGTCGGCCATCGCCTCGTCCGGCGTGCAGTCCGCCCAGTGCAGGAAGGAGCCCTGGGTCGCGTTGCCGATGTGGGGCAGCAGGACACGCAGGGTGCACAGCATCGCTGCGACCATTCCCGCTACCGCGAACCCGGCAAGGACCGTGCCGGCGGCTGGAAGCTCCCGGCCAGGCAGAACGGCTACCAGGACGGCCAGCGGGATGCCGAGCGCCGTGAGCAACGCGGACGCCTTGCCGTCTGTCCGGGTTACCTCGGCCATCACTTCTGCGTGCGCCTGGGCGAGCTGGTCGCCCCCACTGTGCGCTGAAGGGCGCTCGTCGCTCGTCATGGCCGCAAGCTACCCGGGGCGGCGTCAGACCGAAACGGTACTCATTGCGCCACGAAGATCGGCCGCCACGCTGCCGCGCCAGCGCATGTACGTAGGGCGTCTTCGCTCTGCGCCGCCCTCCGGGCGGCCCTTCCGCCTTACCGCTGTGCGCCCTTTGGGCGCCACTGCCCTTCGCCGCCGCCGCTTCACGTAAGTGTGAGCACGATCACGCGGCTAGTCGTTTCCGAAAGCAAGATCTTTTAGCGACTCATAAGTGTAAGTACGTAAGTCGCAAGGCTTGAGCCCCTATCGGGGCTCGCCTGATGAAGACGAAGTACGTATGTACGTACTTCGCAGGCTGGAGTTTCGAATTCCTAACTGGAACGGCTCCAGCAGGCGATCAGAGCTACCGCCGGACTGGCCCCAGATTCGCAAGAGGGTACTTCGGCGAGACGGACACCGCTGCACGGCGCGAAACCAGTACGGAGACCGCTGCCCTGAGATCGCAACGGATGTCGACCACATTCTTCCTGGTGATGACCATCGAGAGATCAACCTTCGAGCGCTCTGCGGTTTTCATCACCAGGTCAAGTCATCGCGTGAGGGCGCGGCGGCTCAGGCCGCCAGGCGACGGCGCATGAGAAACAGGTTCCGGCGGACGGAGACTCACCCCGGCCTGGTTGGTTAGGAGGTGAGCCCATGCCCGGCCCCGTACCGGCACGCGAGTCCGACCTCGCCCGCCCGCGCGAGCGCAAGGGCGGCGACGTCCAGGCGGTCACCCGCGGAATCGCGCGCCCCACGAAAATCCCCAACGGCGACCGGAGCTGGCACCCCATCGCGAAGCGGCTGTGGGACTCCCTCAAGGAATCCGGTCAGGCCGACTACTACCAGGCCAGCGACTGGGCCATGGCCTTCTCACTCTGTGAAGACCTCTCCCACTACAAGCAGGCCGGCAAGCGCAGCGGCCAGATGCTCCAGACCATCTACAGCACCTTCGAGCGGCTCCTCGTCACCGAAGGCGACAGACGCCGCGTGCGCATCGAACTCCACGAGCCCGAGCCGGAGGAGCAGTCCGCGGCCGTGCTCGCCATCGCCGACTACAAGAAGGATCTCGGACTCGCCGAGTAGCTCCGGGGAGGTGAGCCCACATGGTGAAGGCTCCCCCGCAGCTCACCGAGGAGGAGATCGACGCCCTCGAACCGAGCTTCCTGGGGCCCACGTGGCTACGCGGGCCGGACGGCTCGTGGAAGCTCCCCGAGCACACGCTCGGGTGGCAGATCGCAGGCTGGTGCGCCGAGTTCTTGCGGGCCGACGACGGCGGGCCCTGGCGCTTCACCCGTGAGCAGCTCCGCTGGGTGCTCTGGTGGTACGCCGTCGACGAGAACGGCCGCTTCACCTACCGCAAGGGCGTCTTGCAGCGCCTCAAAGGCTGGGGCAAGGACCCGCTCTTGGCCGTGGTCTCCCTGGTCGAGTTCGTCGGCCCCTCCCGCTTCTCGCACTGGCAGAACGGGCAGCCGGTCGGCATCCCCCACCCCCAGGCGTGGGTCCAGATCGCGGCCGTCTCGCGCGACCAGACGCGCAACACCATGACCGTGATGCCGGGCCTCATGAGCGACAAACTCATTGAGACGTACGGCATCAAGGCCGGAGCCGAGCTAATCCGTGCAAACGGCGGCCGACAGCGCCTTGAGGCGGTGACAAGTAGTTATCGCGCCCTGGAAGGGGCGCGGTCTTTAGCGATCCACTTTCGTTGTTCTTAACGAAACGCATCACTGGGTCGAGGGCAATAACGGCGACAAGATGTACGCCACCATCGACGGTAATGCTACGAAAAAGGATTCGCGCTACCTAGCGATCACCAACGCATATCTGCCCGGTGAGGACAGCGTCGCCGAGCGAATGCGTGAGGCTTTCGAGAAGATTCTCGAAGGCCGGGCTGCCGACATCGGCTTCATGTACGACAGCGTAGAGGCGCATCCCGCGACTCCGCTGACGCCGGAAGCGATTCGGATTGTTCTCCCGAAGATTCGCGGCGACGCCGTTTGGCTGCGGGTCGAGACAATCCTTCAGTCGATTCTCGATACGACGATCGCGCCGAGTCGCAGCCGTCGAATGTGGCTGAACCAGATCGTCGCGTCCGAGGACGCGGTGTACTCCCCCGCCGACTGGGACGTCCTGCGGGACGACACCCGGGTGCTTCAGCCCGGTGACGAGATCGTGATCGGCTTCGACGGCGGCCTCCGAGACGACAGCACCTGCCTGGCAGCCCTCCGCGTGAGCGACGGCTACGCCAGCATCCTCGGCCTCTGGGAGAAGCCCGACGGCCCGGCCGGCAAGGACTGGGAGGTCTCCCGCGAGCAGGTCGACAGTGCCGTCCACGAAGCCTTCAGCACGTTCAATGTGCAGGGCATGTACGCCGACGTAGCCCTTTGGGAGAGCTACATCTCCGAGTGGTCCGCGCTGTACGGCGAGGGCCTGGCCGTGAAGGCCCCGGGGAAGGACGCGATCGGCTGGGACATGAGGACCAGCCTGAAGGCATCGACCATGGCGCACGAGCGCCTCGTGCGGTCGGTGCTTGACCGAAAGATCGTCCACGACGGCGACCGGCGCCTGCGCCGCCACGTGCTCAACGCCAGGCGCAGGAGCAACAACTTCGGCCTCTCCTTCGGCAAGGAAAGCCGGGAGTCCCCGCGGAAGGTCGACGCCTACGCGGCGCTCATGTTGGCGCACGAAGCCTTGGTGGACCTTCGGGCTCGGGGCAAGCGGGCGCGCAAGCGCACGGGACGCGGCTACTTCCTCTGACCAATCTCTTAACCTGTAACAAAGGGCGGTGATCCATGGCCAGCCCTTCTCCCCTGTCGCTCGCGCGACAGCTTCTGGGCATCCTGCACCGGGACGGCGACCGGCTGCGTCACATCGACGCCTACCTCCACGGCCGGCACGCGGACCCGTACATGCCGCCCCAGGCGGACGACGAGTACCGCCTGCTGGCCCGGCGTGCGGTCTCGAACTGGATGCCCTTGCTCGTCGGAACGCCCGCACAGGCCCTCTACGTGGACGGTCACCGCCAGGGCGGCGGGTCGGGCGAGTCCAGCGGCCCCGACTCGACAACTCCCGAGTGGGAGCACTGGCAGGCATCCCGACTCGACGCACGTCAGGCCGCCATCTACCGGGGCGCCCTGGCCTATGGGCACAGCTTCACCGTGACGGAGCGGAACCAGGCCGGGGGCGTTGTCACGCGGGGCCTGTCGGCCCTCAAGACGGCGGCGCTGTTCGAGGACGCGGCCAACGACGACACCCCGGCAGCGGCCCTCACGGTGACGGCCTGGCCGCAGGGTGAGCAGCCGGGCGAAGCCCGGCTGTGGGATGCCCGACGCGAGTACGCCGTGAGCTTCCTCGCGCTGAACGACGAGAAGTCGATCCGCGTGCAGGCCCGGCGCCCGCACGGAGCCGCGGAGTGCCCGGTCACCCGGTTCTCCGCCTACGTCGACCTGGAAGGTCGCACCCTGGGCGTCATCGAGCCGATGATCGCCCTCCAGGACCGCATCAACCAGACCGTTTTCGATCTTCTGCTGGCGCAGAGCTACGGCAGCACGAAGGTACGGACGGTCACCGGCATGGCCCCGCCGGTCCAGCGCAACCCTGAGACTGGCGAGCCCGTCCTCGACGCGGACGGCAATCCGATCCCGCTCCGGATCAACCACAACAGCAGGCGTTTTTTGTTCGCCGAGGACCCGGACGTTCGCTTCGGCTCGCTGGACGAAACCCCGTTGCAGGGCTTCATCGACTCGATCGACATGAGTATCCGCCACCTGAGCGCCCTCGCGCAGGTGCCGCCGCATCACCTACTTGGGCAGATCGCCAACTTGTCGGCGGAGGCGCTCCAGGCCGCGGAAGTGGCCCTGAGCAGGAAGATCGCCGAGTTCCGTACGAGCTTCGGCGAATCCTGGGAGAGGGTCTTCAGACTCGCGGCCGAGCTGGCCGGCAACGCCTCGGCCGCCGAGGACTACAAGGGCGAGGTCGTCTGGCGCGACATGGAGTCGCGCAGCCTGGGCCAGGCCGCAGACGCCCTCGGCAAGCTGCGCACGCAGCTCGGCATCCCCGAGCGCGGACTGTGGCGCAGGGTCCCCGGCGTCACCCAGACCGAGCTTGAGGACTGGGAGCAGATGCGTGAGGACGACGACTCCGTGGCACAGCTCGCGGGCGCCCTCACGCGGGCAACTCCCGAGCAGGAGACCGGCGTTCAGCAGGTGGCTGCGTGAGCCGTCCCGCCCGGCAGTCCGAGACGGACGAGGCATCCGCAGCCTTCCACGCGGCGCTCGTGGAGATCGGCGCCCAGACCACGGTCGAGGCCCTGTCCCTGTGGGCGGACGTGCCGGCCGACCTCCGCGCGGCCACGGCGGGCGGCTGGCTCCGCAAGGCCATCACGATGGTGATGAGCCGTAGGCGCCAGGCCCGCGACCTGGCCCGCGCGTACTACCGGCTGGCCCGAGCACTCCAGACCGGGACGACCGTCGCCGACCCGTACCACCCGGAGCCCGAGCACATCACGCTCGGGGATCTTCGCCGGGAGTTCGGGGCCCTGGCCGGCACGTACCGGCCTGCGACTTCGCGGGCAGAGGAGGCCGCGACCGGCGAGCCCGGGGAAGCCTCCTCCACCCCGCCCGACGACCAGGCCGAGGACGAAGCCGACCGGCCCCGCCGCGACGACGATGCCGATGACGACTGGGAGCAGATCACCGTCGAGGAACTCGACGGGCTGCGTGAAGAGGAAGAGCGGGCCGAGCGCGAGGCAGAGGAGGAACTCCGTTCCGCGCTCGACGCTCTTGGCACTCGGAACCTGAACCGGCGTCTGGCCGAGGTCGACGACGAGCAACCCGCGAGGGACGCCGACGCTGCCCGCGCGCACGCGCACCGGCAGGCCGGAGCACGGCAGGCCGCCGCAGCCAGCCGCGTCGCCATGAACGGCGGGCGGTCGAGCACCTGGCGCCACATGCGCAAGGACGGACGGGCGCTCGGCTATGTGCGTCTATCCAGGTCAGGTACCCCATGCGGCTGGTGCGCCATGCTCATCAGCCGGGGGCCGGTCTACAAGAGCCGCCAGTCCGCCACGTTCAACGACGGCGACAAGTACCACGACAACTGCGCGTGCTACGCCATGCCGGTGTGGTCCCGGGACCAGTATCAGTCCAGCGAACTCACCGCGCTCTCACGGCAGTACGAGGCCCTGTGGCCGAAGGTCACCAAGGGCCACACCGGCAAGGACGCGATCAGCGTCTGGCGCCGGTTCATCCGCCAGAAGCAGCGAGCCGCAGCCCTGGAGGCGCGGCAGACCACGACCACAGCCCAGGAGGCGTGACGTGCCCGAAGACACCCCCAACGAGCCTGTCCAGGACGACGAGAAGCCCGGCACGCCGAGCGAGGAGCAGCCCCTCGCCACGGAAGCCGGCACCGAGGCGGCCGAGGACGGCCTCCCCGAGTGGGCTCGCAAGGAACTGGTAAAGGTCCGCAACGAGGCGGCCGGATACCGCACCCGCCTGCGCGACGCCGAGACGAAGCTCTCCCAGGCCAAGTCGCCCGAGGAGTTCGAGGCCGCCCTGACCGAGGTGAAGCAGCAGAACGCCGCCCTGGAGCGCTCGCTCCTGGTGACCCGCGTCGCGGGGAAGTTCGAGCTGCCCGAGATCCTGGCCGACGCTCTGAAGGGCGACACCCCAGAGGAGCTGGAAGCGCACGCCAAGGCGCTCCAGGCTCTCGTCGCCCCGCCCGTCGCCCCCACACTTTCCGGCGGGCTGACACCCGCCGACGAGGACGACGGCGAGATGGACCCGCGCAAGCTCGCGCGGCTCACCCGCCGTTGACCCACATTCAGGCTGTGAACCTGTAACAGGTTGCCTCTTTTTCCCATTTCCACGCCTCCGGTCTCCGGGGGCTTTTTCTATGCCCCAGGAGGCTAAGTGACAGCCGAACACATGGTGGTCAAGCCGGAAAAGCTCATCGCTACGGCCATCGGAATGCTGGAGCAGGAACTCGTCGTTCCGAACCTCTTCACCAAGGAGGGCGTCGACAAGTTCAAGGGCGCCAAGAACGACACGATCAACGTCACCGTTGAAGGTGTCCTGCCCTTCCACGACTACGAGTGGCGCTCCGGTTCGGCCGGCAGCTCGACTCCGGGCACCCGTCAGCGCGTCATCTTCGACGAGTACGCCGAGCGCACGATCCCGGTGACCTTCGGCGGCAACGTCTACAACGGTGTCAAGCTCACCGACGAGCAGGCCGACTTCGATATCCCGCAGTGGGGCAAGCTCCTGCGACCCCAGGTCAAGGCCATCGCCCGCGGCCTCGCCCGGCGAGCAGTGAAGACCCTGGTGGACCAGCCGTACGCGGTGACCATCGGCAACACCGAGAAGGCCATGCGTAAGGCGATCATTGAGGCCCGGCGCGTGCTCAACAAGTTCAACGTACCCGAGGGCAACCGCTACATGGTCGTCGGCTCCGACTTCGAGACCGTCCTGCTGTCCGACCCGGACCTGAACCTGGCGTCGAACGTCGGCGACAGTCAGGCCGAGTCCGCCCTCGTGAATGCCACTCTGGGAAACCGGTACGGCTTCCGCTTCATCGTCGACCAGACGATTCCGGCGGACAGCGCCTACGCGTTCGCCCAGAGCGGCTTCATCTTCGCTTCGGCGGCGCCGTCCGTTCCCCAGTCCGTTCCCTTCGGCGCGACCACGAGCTTCGAGGGCCTGGCCCTTCGCTGGCTGCGCGACTACGACAGCGAGTTCTTCCAGGACCGTTCGATCGTGAACTGCTACCAGGGCTTCCGCTCGGTCGAGGACACCCTCGTCGGCTGGGACTCGGCGAAGGAGAAGGAAGTCATCTCCACCGACCAGCACTTCGTGCGCGGCATCAAGCTGACGCTCGACGGCAAGTCGGACTACCCCGAGGCCGCCTCCGAGCTGTCGAAGATCACGGGCATCAGCGACGCGAAGGTCTGGACCCCGACCGGCCGCGTCCCCGAGGGCGACCCGGCCAACGCCTGATCGAGCCATGACGGCCGTGTGAACCTGTAACAAAGGTTCGCACGGCCGCCGGGCCTGACCAAAGGAGTCAGCTTGGCGTACGCCACACTCGACGACCTGCGGGGGCGCCTCGACTGGGAACCGGACGAGGACGAGCTGCGCATCGCCGCCGGGGCCCTGGAGGACGCATCCGCGCTCGCCGCGGCCTACGGCCGCGACTGGCCAGCAGACCGAGCACCGCAGCTCGTACGGACCCTCGTCCTCAAGGCCGCCGCCCGCTACATGAGCAACCCCAGCGGCTACACCCAGAGCCGGGCCGGGGACGAGACCCTCGCCTGGTCCGACCTGGGCCACGACGCGGGCACCGTCTTCTTCACGCACGAGGAGAAACGCCTCCTGGAGGGGCTGGCCGGCACCCGGCCCGGACTGGTCAGCGTGGTCGTCAGCTCCTGGGATTCCACCATCCGCCCCGGCGTGGGCGGCCTGGTCCCCGTCGACTACGACGGGGCCCGCTTCCCGATGTTCTCCTCCGATCGGGGGCCCTGGTGAGCCTTCAGCGCAGGCGCGGTCAGCGGGCCCGGGTCTGGCGCACCGTCGAGGTCACCGACTCGCGCGGCAATCAGGTCACCATGCCCGATCCCACAGGTCCCGTCGAGGTGCGGGCGGCCTTCATTCCACAGCGCTCGGCCCGCGCCGAGGTGCCGGGCCAGCAGCAGATCAACGTGACCAGGATGGTCGTGGACGCGCACCTGGAGGGCGTCTCGCTGTGGTCCCGAGTTGAGTACGCGGGCCGCCAGTGGGACATCGTCTCCCCTCCCGCCTACCACCACGGCTCCCGCCGCACGCGGCACTGGTCCATCGACATTCGGGAGCGGCCCTAATGGCACAGGTCTACCCGACGATCGGGGCCCGCAGCCTCGCAAAGGCGATAGCCGTACACGACGGCGTACAGGCCGAGTTGACGCGCCGCGCATTCGAGATCGGCGTTCGAGCCGAGGAGATCCTGATCGCGCATCGCGCGGACGGCCATGCCGAAATCGACATCGAGGCGGGCGACAACAACCGGTACGTGATCCTCTCCGATGATCGCGGACAGAAGGCGGCGCTCAGCATCGAGTACGGCCGCGAAGAGTCCGTCATCGTCCGGGAAGACAAGCACGGCCGGAAGTACCTCGACGTACTCCCCGCCATGGACGGCCTCTACATTCTCGCCACCGCATCGAATCTCCCCAAGAAGCGTAAGGGGAAGGTGAAGCTCGACTAGTGGCTGGAATACCCGACCACATCAAGGCACTCGCCGAACTCTCCCCGGTTGAAGACCTCCTGCTGGCCATCCTCCGCAAGGGGCTCCCCGGCGTTCGCGTGAAATCCCTCATCGACCGCCACGAGCAATTCCCGCTCGTCCTGGTGCGCCGCGACCCCACATTCGGGCAGTGGGCGGCCGACACCCGATTCACCGACGCTGCCCGGGTCGTCGTGAATTGCTTCGCCGAGGACCCCGACGGCGACTCTGACGCGGCCATCCTCTCCGAGGCCGTGCGCGTCGTCCTGCGCGACTCCTGGCTGAACCACGAGGTGATTCCCGGCAGGGGCCACATCACCCGCGTGGACATGAACTCCTCCCCGCGCAGGGCGAGCGACTGGGCCACCGCGACCGGGCCCGTGCAATACGCGGATCTGCCCACGGGCGTGTGGAGATACGAGTCGGTTTTCGACATCCAGATTCGCAAGCCCCGGCAGCGCCCCTTCCCCCTCCCTTAGTCCAACCCGCACGCGCCCCGCCCTTTTCTGCGGGGTTTCTGGCGTGCGCGAATTAGGAGACGTTCCTTCTTGGCGCTCAACGACAACGCAACTCTGGTTGTCGGCAATGGAAATTATCTGACGGCTCCCGTCGGCACCTCCATGCCCGATGACCTTCTCGTACCGGTCTCCCCGTGGCAGAACGTCGGCCATACCTCGCTTGAGGATGTTTTCGGAATCACCTCCGAAGGCGGTGAGGCCACCACGATCGGCACGCTTCAGAACAAGAGCCTCCGGACGAAGTATTCGGCCCGGACCGAGTCGATCACTTTCACCCTGAACCAGTTCGATACGGCTGCGCTCCGGCTCTATTTCGGCGCCAACGCGCCGCTCCTGCCGGACGGTTCGGTGGGCGTGCCTGCCGACCCGCACCCCACCCAGTCGGCCTTCCTCGCGGTCTTCGTCGATGGCGAGTCGCACTTCGCGGTCTACGCCCCGAAGGCGGAGATCTACCGCGCGGACGACATGGCCATTGGTGACACGGAATCCCTCGCGGGCCTGCCCCTGGCCGTGAAGCCGATGGTCTACGGCAACAACGTCTGGACCTACGCAGTGACCCCGCTCGGCGGCATTGTCGCCACGGGCGCCTCGGCGGGGACTCCCGGTTCCTTCACTCCGACCGGCGCCGTTGCCCCTGCGGATCTCGCGGCCCTCGCCTCGGTGATCGCCACTCCCACGGCGAAGTGGTCCACCGGCCAGTACGTCGACCTCGCGGACTCCTCGACGGCGTTCTGGAACGGCACCGCCTGGGCGGCCGGCAAGGCGACCTGACCCCTCCCCCCTCCTCCCGGCGCGAGCGCGCGGACCCGCTCGCGCCGGGGTTCTCCCCTGGTCCGCCCACCACCCCCGACACCTGGAGGTCCGCACCCCATGGCTTCTTTCACGCTCGACAGCATCCGCACCGCCGCCGAGGCGAAGTACGGCTCCACCGACATCGAGCTTGGCGAGGAAACGATTCGCCTGCTCAACCCGCTGCGCCTGCCGAAGGCGTCCCGCACCGCGCTCTCCGACCTCCAGGACCGGATGGGCGCTGACGACGCCGACCAGGAGGAGCTTCTGTCGGAGGCGATCCGCCTGGTCGCCGAGCACCCCAAGGCCGCAGAGCGGCTCCTGACCGCTGTGTCCGGCGATCTCGCCGTCCTCGCCGAGATTTTCGACCGGTACGGCCGGGGTGCCCAGGTGGGGGAAGCCTCGGCCTCGCGCGACTGATCGACGACTACGGCGAGGGCCTGTACGGGGACCTGCGGCACTACTACGGCGTTGACCTCGCCGACGTGATCGCGGGCCGGGGGCCCTCGCCCGCTCTCGTCCTCCTCCTCGTGGCGAGGCTGCCCGACACCTCCCTGACCGTCGCCCTGGCGGCGGGCGGCAGACAGCACTTCGGCTGGGGCGCCGACCGGCACCTGGCCGCCGACCTCTTCGACGCCCTCAACGCCAACACCCGGGCCAGCGGCCAGTGGGGCAAGAACAAGGCCCCCAAGATCCCGCCGTTCCCCCGCCCCAAGGCGAAGGCGGCGAAGAAGGCGGCCAAGCGGCCCACCACCGTGGCCCAGCTCTACCAGCACTTTCAGCGGAGGTAGCCCTTGTCAGCGGGCCAGATCATCGGCCGCGTCGCCGTCAAGGTGTCCCCCGACACCCGCGACTTCAAGCGGGATGCCGAGAAGCAGCTCGACCGCATCGAGCAGCAGCTCGAAAAGCTCAAGGTGTCGACGCGGATCGACATGAGCGGCGCGAGCCGAGAGTTCCTCGAAGAGCTGCGGAAGATCAACAAGCGGAACAAGCAGAGCGACGCGCGCAAGATCCGCTTCTACACGACGATCTCCACCGACGGCATGGCAACGGCCGTCCGCAATGCGGCCCGCGAGCTTCAGCAGCGGGCGAACCGCGAGCGCGTCTCGTTCAAGGTCGACAACCTCAAGGCGGCCGGCAAGGTCGAGCTGGAGCTGGACCAGCAGTCCGCCGACCGCGTGAAGCACAAGCTCAAGGACTGGGCCGATGACCTCAGCCCGCTGAAGGTCAAGGTCGAGCCCGACTTCGCGCACGGCTCCGGCCTCGCAATCTCCACCCGCCTTCAGGTCCTCACCCGGCCGCGCACGGTCCCGATCATCCCGGACCTGGACAACGGGGCCGTCGCCAAGGTAGGCGCGGCCCTGGCCGCCCTGTCCGGCGCCCGCGTCCTGAACTCGATGTTCGAGAAGCTCGGCCGGACCCTGCGGAACCTCGACAAGAGCGTTCCGATCATCGGGTCCCTGAGCCTGGCCATCGCCGGTCTCGCGGGCTGGGGCCTCACCGCGGCCTCCAACCTCGCCGCCCTGTCGGCGAGCCTGGCGCAGATCGGCTACACCGGTCTCCTCCTGCCCGGCCTTCTTGGCGGGATGGCCGTCGGCCTCGGCGTCACCATCGCGGCCTTCCGCGACTTCAACAAGGTTCTCCCCGAGGTCAAGGGGGCCCTCTCGGGCCTCCAGGACACGATCTCGGAGAACTTCTGGGCCAAGGCCGCAGAGCCCATCCGCACGGTCGTCGACGACCTGCTGCCGCGTTTCCGCGACGGCGTCTCGCAGACCGCGACCGAACTGGGCGGCTTCTTCGGGAGCTTCGCGACCAATCTGGGGACCTCGCTCTCCCCGGCGCTCGACCAGATGTTCTCGGACCTGTCCGAGTCCATCGCGAACGCCTCGGCCGGTACCGACACCTTCGCGTCGATCATCGCGACGCTGGGCAAGGTCGGCACCAGCTACCTTCCCTCGCTGGCCAACTGGTTCGTCCAGATCAGCGAGCGCTTCGACAACTTCCTCAAACGCAAGGGCGAGGACGGACTCAAGCAGGAGATCGACGAGGGTATCGGAGCCCTCCAGGATCTCGGCTCCGTCCTCCAGCACACGGGCGGCATCCTCGCCGGTATCGCTCGCGCGGCAGAGGCCGCGGGTGGCTCCTCGCTCGGGATGCTGGCCGGCACCCTGGAGCGGATTCACACCACGGTCGACTCCCCTGGTTTCCAGGAGGGTTTGACCAACGTCTTCGCGGCGGCGCACGCCGCGATGCAGCAGATCGCGACCGTCTCCGGTCCGGCGGTCGAGCAGTTCTTCACGACCTTCGGGCACCTGCTCACGGCGATCCTCCCGCAGGTCGGCGCGACCATCGGCCAGGCCCTCGCGGCGGTCGCAGGCGCGCTGGCGCAGCCTGCGGTCTTTAGTGGCGTCGTCGCCATGTTCAACGGCATCCAGAATGCCGTTGGCGCGCTCGCCCCCGCCATGGCCCCGCTGGGCCAGGCGTTCGGCGCCCTGATGGAGGTCGTCGGCGCCTTCGCGACGATGCTCGGCCCGCTCGTCGCCGCCGCGCTCGTCCCCCTCGCCAACGCCTTCACGGCGCTGGCCCCGGCGGTCATCCCGATCATCGCCCTGCTGGGCGGAGCCCTCACGGAGGCGATCGGGCAGGTCGCGCCGATCTTCGCCCAGCTCGTTCCGATCGTCGGAGCCGCGCTCGGCACCGCGTTCTCGGCGCTCAGTACGATCCTGCCGCCCATCGCGGAGCTGTTCACGACGATCCTGGCGGCGGTCGCCCCGCTCGCCGCGTCGCTGATCGAGGGCCTCGCCCCGATCCTTCCGCTTCTCGCGACGGCCTTCTCGGCGATCATCACGGCCGTCACTCCGGTCGTGGAGCTGCTGACGCAGCTCTTCGCGGCGGTGATCACGCCGCTGATCCCGCTCTTCGAGTACATCGTCGCGGCGTGCCTGCCACCGCTCGTCGAGGCTTTCAACCGAGTCTCGGAGGCCCTTCAGCCCTTCCTCCAGGCGCTGATCCAGGTCGTCAACTTCATCATGCCGGTCCTGGTACCGGCGTTGCAGTTCGTCGCTGACTTCATCATCGGCGCGCTGGCGATGGCGCTCGACGGCATCGTGGACGTCATCACCGGCGTCCTCGACGTGATCATGGGCGTCTGGGAGGTCTTCGCAGGCGTCTTCACCGGCGACTGGTCCCGCGCCTGGGAAGGCGTCAAGCAGATCTTCAGCGGGATCTGGGACATCATCGTCGGCGCCTTCAAGATCATCATCAACATCGGGATCTTCGGCGTCCTGAAGAAGGGCATGGCGCTCGTCAAGGGCGTCTGGGAGTTCGGCTGGTCCGGAATCCGCACCTTCTTCACGGGCATCTGGAACGCGATCCGCGGTGGTCTCGGCGTCGCCTGGACGGCGATCAAGGGCTACATCGACGACGGACTGCGCAGCGTCCGCTCCACCTGGTCCTCCGGCTGGAACGCGGTCAAGCAGTTCTTCATCGATGCCTGGAACGCGATCAAGACCAAGGCGGTCGAGGGAGCCAAGGCACTCTGGCAGGCCATCAAGGACGGCGTCGACCAGTCGATCAAGTTCGTCAAGGAGCTGCCGAGCAAGGCGAAGTCGGCCCTGTCCGACCTGGGCTCCACCCTGCTCAGCGCGGGCAAGGAACTGATCAAGGGCTTCATCAAGGGCATCACCTCGATGTTCGGTGGTGTCAAGGAGACCCTCGGCAACCTCACCGACAAGCTCACCTCATGGAAGGGCCCGCCGAAGAAGGATGCCGTCCTTCTCTACGACGCGGGCAAGCTGATCATCAAGGGCCTGATCAAGGGCCTGGAGTCCGAGTACGACAACGTCAAGAAGTCGCTCACGGACCTCACGGCGAAGATCCCCGCGAACGCGTCGAAGGGCCTGAAGGACCGCGTCAACCGCGACCGCACCGAGCTGCTGAAGCTCACCGCCCAGTGGGACGCGGGCGCCAAGCGCCTGGAAGCCGCGCGGGACAAGCTCGACAAGCTGCGCGACGACGCCGCCGACTATGCCGGCCGGGTCGCTGACCGCATCATCGCCACGGGCGACGTGACGAAGTCGAAGGACTCCTCCTTCGGCGGCATCGTCACCGACCTCAAGGCGGCAGTCGATCAGGCGAAACGATTCGCCAAGGCTCTGGCGGTCCTGAAGTCCAAGGGCCTGAGCCAGACCGCGATCGACCAGATCGCCAGCGCGGGCCCCGAGGCCGGACTCGCGGCGGCCGAGTCGATCGCGGCGGCCGGCAAGGACGGCATCGACGAGATCAACCGCCTCCAAGCCGAGCTGGCCAAGTACGCGCAGCAGGCCGGGAAGACGGCCTCGGACGCGATGTACGCCAACGGCATCGCCGTGGCCGAGGGCATCGTCAAGGGCCTTCAGGCCAACCAGGCGGCGATCGAGAAGCAGATGCTCAAGATCGCCGACGCGATGGTGGCCGCGATCAAGAAGAGCCTCGGCATCCACAGCCCGAGCCGGGTGTTCGCCAAGCTCGGCGGCTACGTCGGCCAGGGCTTCGCCCAGGGCATCGAGGGCCAGGCGGACCGCGTGGCCAAGGCGGTAGACGCCATCACGGTGCGGCCCGCCTCCGCGGACTACGCGCACGCCGCGAGAGCGGCCACCGCCGCCATCACAGGCGGCCTCTCCGCCGCCGGGGGCGGCACGACGAAGGTTCTCAACTACTACGCAGCGGCGGGCAGTTCGCTCAGCTCCCAGGAGGAGCTGTTCGCGGCGGCCCACCGTGCACGAATGGTGGGGTGGTGAGTGACAGCACTCCTACTGGAAACCGAGCGTGACTCGCTCGACCTCAATGAGGTGGCTGGCACCGGCTACGGCTACCAGGCCACGGTGGGCGCCACCGGGTTTGGTCTGCCGTCTGTCTCGGCGCAGTGGCTGGAGGGGGCCGGAGACGGCTCCCGCTTCCGGGGGCAACGGGTCCTGTCTCGCGACATCGACCTGCCCCTGGACATCGTCGGCCGCAGCCGCCGACACCTGAGCAGTCTGATCTCGCGCCTGGCGCGCGCGGTGGCACAAGAGTGCTCGCTCATCCTGGTGGACGACGCAGGGGTGCGCTGGTCGACGCCCGTCTACCGAACCGGTGGCGGCGAGATCGACCTCGCTGGCACCAACGACGTCCAGACGACGATCTCATTCCGCGCCCCCGACCCGTACTTCACGGCGAGCACCGTCTCGACGCAGCGGGTTGGGGGCGACGTGGGCACCACGCCGTTCCTGTCGAGCATCGTCTCTCTGCCGGTCGCGGCGTCGCAGGCCATCGGCGAGATCCAGCTCGACAACACGGGCGACGTGCCGGCCTACCCGGTGTGGGAGGTGTACGGCCCCGGCCGTGACCTGACCGTGGTCTCCCCGACCGGCGAGACGCTGCGCTGGACCGGCTCCCTTTCGAGCACCGAGAAGCTGATCGTCGACACCCGCACAGGCACCGTCACGGACGGCAAGGGCGCGAACCGGTACGCGCTCCTCGACACCGCACCGCGCTTTTGGACCGTGCCGCCGGGCGTCTCCACAGCTGCGGTCCGCCTCCTCGACACCACTGCGGCCTCCCGCGTCGTCTGCTCCTGGCGCCCGCGCCGTTGGATGGTGATCTGACCTGAAGCTCACGGACCTCACGGTCGAGGTGCGCGACCGCACCCTTACTCGCGTCGGCCTGATCCGCCCCGAGGATCTCTCCCTCGACGTCGAGGACGCGTTCAACAACGTCGGCACGTTCAAGCTGACGCTCCCCTCCGAGCATCCGCTCGCCGACACCCTGCGCCTGCCCGGCTCGGGGCTCATCATCACCGGCCCCGGCGACGTTCTGATGTCGGGGCCGGTCACCTCCAGCGAGTACGCGGCCAGCCCGGAGGACCGCTTCGGCTCCATCGTCTTCGAGGGCGTCTCAGACTCGGTGATCCTCCTCGACATGCTCGCCTGGCCCGAGCCGTCCAACCCCGACGTCACCACGCAGAAGACCGGCCACGATGAGCGCAGCGGCCCCGCGGAGTCGCTCATGCACGCGTACGTCAACGCCAACTGCGGCCCCGCCGCCCCGGCAGCCCGGCGCCGGGCAGGACTCGTCATGGGCCCGGACGGTGCGCGCGGCCCCGTCGTATCCAAGAGCGCACGCTTCCCGACCCTGGGCGAGCTGCTCACCGGGATCGCGACCGTCGCCGACATCGCCTTCCGGATCGTGCAGCGCGGCAAGCAGCTCGTCTTCGAGACGGCCCAGGTGGCCGACCGGACCCGCGAGGTCCGACTCGACGTTCTGGCTGGCACTCTCGCCGGTCAGCGCGTCGCAGTCTCCACCCCGGGCGCGACCCGCGTCATCGTGGCGGGCCAGGGCGAGCAAGCCGACCGCACCTTCGTACCTGTCGACAACGCCACCTCCGTGGAGGCCGAGGGCGACTGGGGCCGCCGCATCGAGCGATTCGTCGACCAGCGCAACACCGACGACAAGGCCGAGCTGAAGCAGGCGGGCGACGAGCTGCTGGCCGACGAGGGCTTCACCCGGACCGCCGTCCAAGCCGTACCGGTGGCCGACAGCGCCATGGAGTTCGGCAAGGACTGGGGCCTCGGCGACCGCGTCTGCGTCATCGCGGGCGGCCAAGAACTCACCGCCCCCGTAACCGGCCTGGTCCTCAAGGCGGGCGACCAGGGCTTCCAGGTCGGCGCCCTGTTCGGCGACCCGACCGGCTTCAACCCGCGCGCAGCATCCGCCCGGCACGCACAGAGCACCGAGCGCCGCGTCTCCGCGCTGGAGCGCACCGCCGAAGGAGGCGGGGGAGATCCCGTCATGAGTCTCATGGGAGCGTGGTAACCCTGCCCAGCACACCGAAGGCGCTCTACCGAGGCAGCGTCCCCGCCATCTGGACGGACGTCTACACAACACCCGCGTCTGGCCAAGCCATCGTGACGAACATCGTTGCCACCAACCCTGACCCGGCGACCGCTGCCAGCGTGACTGTGCACCTGGGCGACACCGCTCTGCTGCCCGGCCTGGGCATCCCCCCATCCGGTGTCCTCACCTTCGACGTCCGCCAGGTACTCAAGGCGGGCGAACTCATCAACGTGCGGGGCTCAGGCGCCATCGCGCACTTGCACATCAGCGGCGTGGAGGTGGTCTGATGGGATTGACCGTCTGGCCAGCCCCCGAGGACAAGGGCGTCATCGGCCCGACCGGGGCGACTGGCGCCCAGGGCCCGAAGGGCAACACCGGCCCGACCGGGCCGCAAGGCCCCAAGGGGGACGCGGGAGTCACCGGCCCTGCCGGGGCCACCGGGCCGCAGGGACCGAAGGGCGACACCGGCCCTGCCGGGCCGGCAGGAGCACAAGGCCCCAAGGGTGATACCGGACCAGCCGGACCGCAGGGGGTGGCCGGGCCGCAGGGCTCGACCGGACCCACAGGGGCGCAAGGACCCAAGGGCGACGCCGGAGCCACCGGCTCGCAGGGGGCGGAGGGTCCGCAGGGGCCAGCCGGGGCGGCGGGTGTCGTTCAGTCCGTGTGCGGCATCAGCGCCGCTTCCATCACGCTCACCGCGGCCAACGTCGGCGCGCTGGCCACCTCGGCGCGCGGGGCCGTGAACGGCGTTGCATCGTTGGACTCGGCCGGTCGCGTGCCAACCACCCAGCTCCCCGACCCCGCGACGTGGCTGCCGGACGAGTGGGGCCCGGAGGATCACGGGCTGGTCGCCTGGGCGTTCGACCCCGCGCTAGCCCACAGCACCGGCCTGTTCCCCGGCTCGGGCCCCATCCGCGTCACCGCCGTCCGCATGCGGCAGTCCACCCAGGTCAGCCGGATCGTGTGGCACGCCACCGGCTACGCGGGTGGCCTGACGTCCGGGTCCTGGGCCGCGATCTACAACTCGTCCGGAACCCGCGTCGGAGCGACCGGGGACATGTCGACTGCAACCTACGAGCCCGCCGAGGTTCACACGGGCGGCGGGGCGGCCATCAGCTCGCCCCTCTCCGCCGCCGCCACGCTGACCCCCGGCATCTATTACGTCGCCTGGCGGATGACGTACAGCACGACCGCTGGTGACGGGCCGATGCTCCTGGCCAGCGAGTCGTCGGCCGGAGCGCCTCCCAACTTCTTCGGGCTCAACACGACCCGCCGTTTCGGCTACTACGCCTCGGGCGGCACCACCGCCCCTGCCTCGATCACCGTCTCGTCCATGCTCAACGGCGCCAACCGCTTCTGGGTCGGCCTGGCGTGACGGAGGAAGGACCCCCGTGAAGCCCATCTCCGCGACCATCCCGGTGCACCCCGTCGGCGAAGTGCAGAAGGTCTTCGGCACCGTCGAGGTGACGATCAGCGAACCCCATGCCCCCTATCCCGACCTGACCGCCGCCGAGCGGGAGGCCATCCTGCGCGCTGCGGTCACGGCAGTGCGCGGTGCCCTGCCCGTCGACCTGGAGTCCGCGCTCCCGCTCCTGCGCGCCGCCGAAGACCAGTCCCTCTGAAAGGAGACCGCCACACGTGGCGATCACGTCCTACCCCTTCGACGGCCAGACGGTCACCGAGTCCCAGTTCTCTCAGCTCTTCCGCGAGGCCGCAGACAGCGGCGTCGCCTCCTCCTCCACCGCCAGCTCCTTCAGCGTCAGCGCGGACGGCGCCACGATGACCGTGAAGGTCCAGCCCGGCTTCGCCATCCTGCGTGGGCACGCTGTGCTCTCCACCGCCGTCGAGACGCTGACGATCGCGACGGCCGGCACCTCTGCACGGTCCGACCGCGTCGTCCTCCGCCTGGACCCCGCGTCCAACAGCATCGCGCTGGCCGTCCTTCAGGGCGTGGCGGGCGGCGCCATCCCCTCCCCTACCCAGACGGACACCGGGGTGTACGAACTCCCCCTGGCAACGATCACCGTGGGCGCGAACATCACCGCCATCACGAGCGCAGCCGTGGACAAGGAGCGCGCGTTCGTCGGCAACACGGTGGGCGCATGGACGAACCGGACCCGCCCGACTACGCCGCGCTTCGGAAAGCTGGGCCTGAACTACGACACCGACACCTGGGAGTTCTGGGACGGCGCTGCCTGGGCGCCGCTCGTGGCGTCCGTCTCGTGGTCGAGCTTGACGGGAAAGCCGAGTACCTTCCCGCCGTCCTCTCACTCCCACGCGTGGGACGACCTCACCGGCCGTCCCACCTCGATGCCTCCCACGGCGCACAAGCACGCGTGGGGCGACGTCACGGGCACGCCATCCGCGTATCCGCCCGAGACACATTCACACACCTGGTCCTCGATCACCTCGAAGCCGACCACGTTCCCACCGTCGGGTCACTCGCACTCAGGCTATCTGGAGGCTGGGGACACAATCGCGTGGGCCAACGGCTCGAAGCAGCCCCACGCTCGCGCGGTCAGCGGGTCCGGTACCTACTACGCGGTGTGGGTGCGAGGTGACGGCGGCTTCTGCCGAAACACCTCCTCGATCAAGTTCAAGGAGAACGTCCGCGACTTCATGATGGACCCCGCGGACGTGCTCGCGCTGAAGCCGAGGGTCTACGACCGGAAGGCTCAGCTCGATGAGGACGGCACGGCTCAGGAGGGCGCGAAGGGTGAAGTCGGCCTCATCGCCGAGGAGGTCGCCGTACACCTGCCCTGGATCGTGAACTACCTCGACGGCGAGATTGACGGGCTGCGGTACGACCTGCTCGGAGTCGCGCTCCTCCCCGTCGTGCAGAACCAGGATCGGCGCATCAAGGCACTGGAGGCCCGGATCGAGGAGCTGGCCCGTGCCTCTTGAGCCCTCGGTGCAGGTCGCTTTCGTCTCTGCCGGCGGGGCCGTCACGGTCGCCCTCGTTGGTGTCCTCGTCGAACTCGTGCGCCGCCAGGGCGCCGCGCTGGCGGAGGTCCGCGAACACACCCAGGAGGCCCGGGATCAGGTCTCCAACACTCACGAGACGAATCTCCGAGACGACCTCGATCGGGTCATCCACGGACTCGATCGGGTTCTCGACGGTCAGGCCCAGCACAGCCGGGACATCGCGGCCCTGCGCACCGATCTGGCCCACGAACGGACAGAGCGGCTCGCGGTCGCCGAACGGCTCGACTCGCACATTACGACTTCTGTCCCCACCGCATAAGACCCCACTTCCCCACGAGGCCCTGTCCCGCCGGACGGGGCCTTTCGCATGTCCCGAAGGAGACCCCCTTATATGGGCGACGCCCAGAACATAATCAAGATCGCCAAGAACGAAGTCGGCTACCACGAAGGCAAGTCCGGCGGCCACTGGAACAACTCGCAGAAGTTCTCCCCGGCCGTCCCCGGCCTGGAGTGGAGCCAGAATCAGGCATGGTGCGCGACCTTCGTGTCTTGGTGCGCACTGAACGCGGGACTCTCCGACCTCTACCCGCGCACCGCGTCCTGCGCGACCGGCGTCTCCTGGTTCAAGCAGCGCGGCCGGTGGAGCGCCTACCCGGCGATCGGGGCGCAGATCTTCTTCGGCCCGAACGGCGGCACCCACACCGGCCTCGTCTACGACTACGACGACCGCTTCGTCTATACCGTCGAGGGCAACACCAACGCCGACGGCTCGGCCGAAGGCGACGGCGTCTACCTGAAGAAGCGCGAGCGACGCAGCTCGTACGTGTACGGGTACGGCTACCCGCGCTTCTCCGCTGGGATCGTCTCGGCGGACCCGGCCTACAAGGGCAAGGACGACGTACCGAACAAGCCCACCTCGAACATCGTGGCCCTGTCTGCGGGCGTGACGCCCGGCGGCCGGCACGCCCAGGTCCGCGAGCTTCAGCAGCTCCTCATCAAGGCGGGCTTCGGCCCGATCAAGGGCGCGGTCACCGACCTCTACGGCCCCGAGACCCAGCGGGCAGTGGCCCGCTTCCACGACGCCAATCCGCGGTACCGCTCCGTCGGCGTCGCCCATGACCCGAAGATCGGACCGAGCGGTTTCGTCGCTCTCCAGAAGCTGGCGGGCCGCCGATGAGCAAGATGAAGACCCCCGGCTTCAAGCCGATCAGCCTGGTCGCCCTGCTTCCCGTCCGCTACCGCTCGCGCGTCGGCGCGGCCCTCGCCGCGCTGGGTGTGATCGTGAGTATCGCGTCCATCGTCTACGCCGACAGCCCGGAGGTGGCCGTGATCGTGCAGATCCTCACCGCCCTCGGCGTCGTCGCGCCGAGCGAGGACGGCTCCGAGGAGGAGCCCCAGTAGCACCGGCCCCCCGCCTACCCTCGTGGTCGGCGGGGGCCTTCTCGCGTTTCAGGCCGTTCCGGCCGCATTCTTCGCCTTCTCGGCCGCGATCTCCTCCAGCGTCGTTTCCCGCGCGCCCAGGGTCTTCTTCGCTGTCGCCTTCTTCGCCGCTGTCTTCTTGGTAACCGTCCTCTTCACGGCAGTCTTCTTGGCGGCCGTCTTCTTCGCGGCGGTCTTCCTCGCCGGGGCCGGAGACTGTTCGGTCTCGGAGGCCGTCTCCGCAACCGGCTGCTCGGCCGCCAGGCCGAACGCGGCGAGCACGGGTGCGGCGTCCCGGTCGCACAGGTCGCGACGTTTGGGCTCGGACTCTCCGATGGCCAAGAGGTACTTCTTCGCGGGCACGTCCCGCTCCTTGCATACGTCACAGATGAGCACGGTGACCTGTAGTTCCACTTCTTGTGTCTCCTCGCCGTACGGGACATCGACTTCGGGATTGTCCCGTACGGCGAGGGGTGGGCGGTTTTACTCAGCCGGTCGATGCCTCGTTGAGGCGCTGGAGGTAGCGCGAGCCTTGGCGGCGGTCGCGTCCCATGGCCTTGGCCAGGGCAGGGCCCGTGACCTTCTTGCCTTCGGCCTTGATGGTCCGGGCGGCGTTCTTCAGGTCCTCGATCGAGGGACCCGGGCGGCCGGGGCCGCGACGCTGGCGGGCCTCGGCGACCTCGTCGACCGGCAGTTCCTCGTCGAGGGTGGGCTGTATCGGCTCCTGGTCCTCAGCCTGGTCGGCCTGCTGCTCGGCTACGAGGGCCGGGCGAGCGGCTCGGATGATCATGTGGGCCACGTGACCGACGACGATCGCGGGCACGGCGGACACTGCGGCGGTCAGCGCCATCGACGATCCCATGTATCCGGCGGCGATCCAGTGGGCGACGACCTGACCGGACAGGGTCATCGCGAGGGCCAGCACGGCACCGACGATCGCGGTTCCGCGGCCCTTCTCTCCCTTGCTCCGGGTCTCGACGAACCACACCGCGAAGGCGGCGTAGACGCTGAGGCAGACCGGCATGCCGGCCGCGACCCACTCGCCCCATCCGGCGGTGCGGGCGAGCTGGTACTCACCGGGGGCGGACATGGCCAGGGCGACGATGAGGACGACTGCGCCCACGACGTACGCGTACCAGGGCAGGCGGTTGTGCTGAGGCATGGCTGTGCCTTTCAAGGTGGTGCGAGGAGGAGTCGAGGGGGCCTTCAGGCGGCGCGCATCGCGGCGCGGGCGGCGTGCCAGGCGCCGTTGGGGCCGCCGATGTCGGGCACGGTCGCGGTCGGCGTGGGGATGTCGGCGGGGCCGAGGGCGCAGTGGCGGCAGATGCCGGAGTCCTGCTCAGCGGGCAGGAGACGGCCGCAGTCCTTTGCGCAGTCCGTGTACGACTTCCACTGGCGACGGGGCGCGGGCAACTTGCGGCCGAGGCGGTCGCTGATCAGCTTGGCCGCGGAGTAGACGCGCGGCGGGAGGCCCTGCGTGAGGGCGTCGGTGATCTCCGCGATCGTTGCACCACGGTGGAGCCACTGGGCGGCAAGCGGGATCAGCGCGGTCGCCTGCTTGGCGGACAGGGCCAGGCGGCTGTCGATCGAACCGAGGCGGCCGAGAAGACGGGCGGCCTCGCTCTCCTGGCCGCCGTCGCCCTCCCGCTCTTCGCGCGGCTGGACGGCTGCGGCTGGGGAGGAGGGAGGGGTCTTGGTCTCGTTCTTAGAGTCAAGATCCTTACCGACCGAAGGGAGCCTTCCCGCTGCCCTGGGGGTCGCCGGGCCGGTTCCCGGCAGGTCGGGAAGCGGCGTGAAGGAGTCCTGCGGAGTGTCGAAGACGTAGACGGCGGTCCGCACCTGGCCCTGAGCGTTCCGGTAGGTGTGGCGGAAGTAGTACCGCGCCTCGATCAGCTCGTCCACCGCCGCCTTAATGCCGTCGCGTCCGATGATCGGGTTCTTGTCGGCGAGCTTGCGCACGTCCTCGTCAGCCCCGTCGGGGAGGCTGAGCAGGTAGCCGAGGATGCCTCGGGCCGTGAAGGACAGGCCCCTGTTGCGGAGCACGTCATTGCCCACGATCGTGAAATTGGCACGCCGCGGAGTACGCTGAATACGCACGTGGAGGTCTCTTCTCCTTGTGTACGCCGAGAGTGTTCGAGCACTCATGGCTGTGGCCCTGGGCAGCGTTCGAGCGCAAGCCGGGGCCACGTTTCGTTTGTTCCGGCGTTCGAGCACCGGTGATCTTGTAGCGGTCACAGTTTGACAGCTCAGTGAACCTTACGCAACCATGGCCGAAGTCAGTGATCATCCCGAAGGATGACAGGTTGCGCGACGGAAGGAGGAACATGGGCGCCAAGAAGATCGTCGATGAGGACGAGGTCATTCAGTGGTTCTTCGAGGGGAAGACGTACGCATGGATGATCGAGTACTACAAGGAGCACTACAACACCGAGACCACTAAGGCGATGTGGTCCACGTTCCGCCGTCGTAAGAAGCTGCCGCGCCGGAACGTGCGAGATACCGAGCTGATCCCCTGGAAGGTCGAGGAGGAGCACCGGTACGAGTACCCCGTGATGATGCTCCGGGCCGAGGGGCGCCGGAAGGCCGGCAAGCAGCTGACCCCGCTGGACGCGAAGCGGCTGGCCTCCTGGAAGAAGGAGCTGCGGACCAAGGGCCTCGTCGTGCACTACGACCCAGAGACCACTGACGGGTGGTTCCTGATCCCCCGCACCGAGGACGATGACGAGCTGATCCACCCGCCGGACGTGGCCACCGGCCGTAAGGCGCAGGACTGAGTCATCCTCGAACACTCGTTCGTATCATCCCCCCGTCGGACTACCGACGGGGGCTTCTCGTTCTTCAGGGTGAGTCCGGAATCAGACACTCCACATTAGGTTTAGACCACCCCTAGGGGGCAGGTCAGGGGAGCTGCCCGGGGAGTGGCGGTTCAGTTGACACAGGTTCACAGCCGACGTACAACTGGTGCAGTCACAGGTTCACAGAGAGACTTACCTGATGAGCGCAACTGTGTCCCGGGGGGACACCATGCGCGTCGCCGAGGGCGTCGCGCTCTACGTCAACGACGAGGCGTGGGACTACCACATGACCCTCGACCAGGACGTGAGACCCGCAGGGGTGCGCTCAGCTCTCGCAGCGATCCGGGCCCTGGGCCTGGAGCCGCTGGACGAGGACGAAGGTGAGCCGTTCTTCCTGGAAGACGGGCGCATCCGCATGGAGCTGGCCCGGTTCGAGTTCATCCCCGAGGAGGAGAACAGCGAGTGCAGTTCGTAGACATACCGAGAGCCGCGCCAGACGTCCCGCGCGACGGCTGGGACCGGCCCCTGGTCATCCCGAAGGAGGGCGGCAAGCCGAAGGCGCTGACCCGGACGACCACCTTCATCGACGCGATCGAGGACAAGACGGCCCTCGCCGCCTGGGGCAGACGCATGACCCTGGTGGGCACGGCCCGGCGGCCGTCCCTGCTGGAGGCGGCGCGCGAGCTGGACCCCGAGAACCCCGAGGACAAACGGCGCCTGAACGCCCTGGCCGACCGCGCGGTGGACCTGTCTGGTGCCCACGACAAGCGCGAGCGGGGCACGCACCTGCACACCCTGTCCGAGTACGTCGACCGCGGAGAGCCTCTGCCAGCCTCGGCCTCACCGTCCGACGTGCGCGACATGGCCGCCTACATGGCCGAGACGACCGCCTTCGATGTGCGGGCGGTCGAGCAGTTCGTCGTCGTGCCCGAACTGGGCACCGGAGGCACCTTCGACCGCCTGCTCTCCTACAGCGGCCCCGGTCCGGACGGCAAGCACCTGGAGGGCCTGTTCATCGGCGACCTGAAGACGGGGTCGGTCGAGTACGGGGCCCTGAAGATGGCCTCCCAGCTCGCCGTCTACAGCCGGGGCGAGTTCTACGACTACGGCCTGCACCCCGTGGACACTGCGGACAAGAAGGCCCTGGCCTCATGGAAGCGCACGGCCGTGCCGGCCGCAGAGGCGGCGAAGGCGTACCGACCACTGCCGGAGGTGTCGCAGCGCTGGGGCATCATCATCCACCTGCCTGCCGGGACGGGCGAGTGCACGCTGTACTGGGTGGATCTGGAGATCGGCTGGCGGGCCGCCGTGCTCGCGCGCGACATCCGCCAGATGCGGGGCGTGCGGACCGCGATGAGGCCGTGGGTGAGCCGGATCACGCAAGCACTGGCCGCCTAGCAATACCCAACGTGTTAACCTGTAACAACAATCCGAGAGGGACGGAGTGAGTCAGTCGAGCGAGAACACGATCAGCGTCACGATCAAGTACGGCAAGGGCTACGAGGACACGTGGGCCGTCTTCCGAGGGTCCCCTCCGGCCATCCGGGGACAGATTATCGACTATTTCGGCTTCGATAGTGAACCTGTAACCAGTCTCACCCTGAGCGAGCTGGTAGTCGAAGCGACCAGCATGGCCCACGGCGCGGGCAACATCGCCGGACTCCTCGGCGGGCGGGTCATCCCCCAGACCACGGCGGACTCCGCGCCGACCCGCGCGGCCGACCCGTGGGCCGAGGCGCAGAACGACCGGCCGGCACCGAAGGAAGACTCCAGCGGCTGGATTCTCGGCGAGATCGACAAGCAGACCTCGATCGCTGACCTCCAGCGGCTCTGGGCCGCCAACCAGACCTTCTTCTCCGACGAGGGCGTCATGGCCGCGTACAAGGCCAAGGGCCGCGCCCTGAAGGCCGCATGAGCCGCCCCGCCCTCGTCCTCACCGTCGCCGCAGCACTGCTCGCGGCGTCCATCTGGAGCTGGATAGCCGCCCCCTACGGGGTGCCCCTCCACGCCGAGGCGGGCCCGACGCCCGCCCAGCACACCAACGAGTAACCGAACAGCAGGAGACAGACTTAGTGACCCTCACCTTCAAGGACATCCCCACCCAGGGCGGCGGCTGGTTCAAGCCGAAGGAAGCCCAGGACGCCGTCGCGATCCTCATCGAGGTCAACAGCTTCGACCGCCAGCGGCCGACGCCGAACGGCCCGAAGGACTCGGTGCTCTGCGATATCGCGATCTTCAAGACCCGTGAGCAGCTCGACAGTGCGACCCCCGAGGTCAACAAGGGCACGCGTGTGGAGCAGACCCTCCTCGCCCGCGACCTGGAGACGGTCGTCGGAAGCGCCACCATCGCCACCGTGACGCAGGTACCCCCGAAGCGTCCCGGCGCGCATCCCGCGTGGGTGTGGCGCCCGGTCAGCGATGCGACGGTCCGCCAGGCCGTCATCGACTACGCCACGAAGCGGGAGGCCGCGGTGAGTGCCGCCGTCGCCTCGGCGCCCGACTTCGACTGACGCACGCCGAACGGGGGCCGGTCCGCTCGACCGGCCCCCTCGCCCCCGGAAGGAGGAGCGAATTGCTTACCCCTGCACGGTCGTTGGCCCTGCACGCCGAGTCCGGCAAGGAATTGCCGAGGGTCGAGGCGTTCGAGGCGCTGTACGGCCTGGGTTGTCGGCCGCGTCACGGCGAGGTCATCATGATCGCCGGACGGTCCGGCACCCAGAAGAGCGGGTTCGCCCTGTACTGGGCCGCGATGATGAACCTGCCCACCTTGTATTTCTCGGCCGATATGAGCGCCTTCACCGCGTCGTCCCGTCTGGCCAGCATGGCGACCGGCGACTCTACGGAGATGGTCGAGGCCGGGATGGCCGCAGGCGGCCGGCATCGGCAGGAGTACCTCTCCGCCCTCGCCGGAAGCCGGATCACCTTCGCCTTCGGCAGCCCGATCACCTGGAAGGCCGTGGACGAGGAGTTGCAGGCGTTCATCGAGCTATGGGACGCGTTTCCCCAGCTCATAGTGTTTGACAACTTGATGGACTTCGACTCCGCGGAGTCGGATTACACCGAACAGATGGCCGTGATGAGCGGGCTCACCGAGCTGGCCCGCGCGACGGGCGCGACGGTGATGGTCCTGCACCATGCCAGCGACAAGTCCTGGGAGGCGAAGTCTGATCCGTGGGCGCCGCCGTCCCGCGATCAAGTCAAGGGCGGACTGAGCGAGAAACCGGAGCTGAGCCTTTCCGTGGCGCTGGACCCGACGAGCCTGGAGTACCGGGTGGCCGTGATCAAGCAACGGATGGGCCCCTGCGACCCGACGGCGAAGCGGTACGCGTCGATGCGCTGCCACCCGGAGTCGACGAGGTTCTCCCGCTTGGAGCGGCGCGTGCCGCTGGCCTCGTCCGCACAGCCGTGGTCGCCAACGAGGGTGCTCGAAAACGCCTAACGTGTTAACCTGTGTCTACCCGCAAAGGCGGGTTTCTTTTAGGGGAGGGTATTAACCTGTGACTGAGATAGCGAGCCGCAACCGCGCGAACCGGCGCAAGGGTGCCCAGTGGGAGACGGACCTGCGTGAGGGCCTGCGGGCCGCCGGAGAGGACGTAGAGAGCCTCCGCCTGGCCGGCATCGAGGACGAGGGAGACCTCGTTGTCCGAGAGTCCGACGGCCAGTACCTCGTCATCGAGGCGAAGAACGCGAAGTTCACCCCCGGCCCCTTCCTCGACGAGGCGATGCGGGAGCGCGAGAACTTCGCCAAGCACCGCGGCCTGGACCCGGACGTCGTCGAGTCGGTCGTGGTGGTGAAGCGGCGCGGCAAGTCGTGGCGAAAAGCGTTCGTATTGACCACGGTCGAGGAGTATTTCGACCTGGACCCCGAATGATCACCCACGAGGAGAAGGCGGAACTCGCCAGGCTCCAAGCCGAGCTTGAGTCCTTCTTCGAAGAGTTCGCCGCCCCGGACGGGCTGACCGGTCTCGGATTCGACCCGGGCGGCGGATTCTTCCGAGGGGAGCGAGTCGCTTGATCGAGTTCGAAATCCTCGCCTTCGAGGCGTTCCTCGACTGCCTGGGCGACCACGAATTCGACGCCCAGACAATTTTCGCGATCGAGGAGTTCTTCGAGGTCCCCATGGAAGACCTGGATTGGATGCTGCCGTGAACATCAGGCGAATCGACCGGGGCCGCGACGAGGACCGTGAGGAGAAGCCTGCCCTCGAAGCGGTCTTCGGCCACTACGACCTCGACTACAACCCCGAGCGGGCCACGGGCATGGCCCCCTGTCCCTTCCATGAGGACAGGACCCCGAGCTTCTCCTACAACCTCGACCGGCAACTCTGGAAATGCCACTCCTGCCAGGCGAGCGGGGACAGCTACGAATTCATCATCCACTACGAGACGACCGTCAACGGGAACGAGATAGCTTTTGTCGGAGCCAAGTCCCTTGCAGCCTCTCTCGGCCTCGCAACGAGCGATGCTGGAGGAGGCGACGAGCACCTATCAGGCAGCGCTTACGGCGGACGCCGCGCGGTACCTTCTCAATCGCGGGATCGGAAAGGCCGAGGCGGATACGTACCGGCTTGGCGTCGTCGGTGACGACACCTTCCCCGGGCACGAACGCTTTCGCGGGATGCTCGCGATTCCCTACCTGGCCCACGACGGCCACCCGCTGACCCTCCGGTTCCGCTGCCTCGAAGAACACGACCACCGGGCCCACTTCCACGGCAAGTACAACTCGCTCAAGGACGACCCGCCCCGCATGTACGGCGTGGACTCGATCCACCAGGCCGCCGACACCATTGACGTCACCGAAGGCGAACTGGACCGCATCGTCCTACGGAAGATCGGGCTGTACGCCACGGCGATCCCCGGCGCCGCGCTCTGGCTCCCCCGCCATCGACGGATGCTGGCCGGGTTCAACGTCGTGCGCGTGTGGGGCGACCCCGACGACGCGGGCAGCGACTTCACGGCGAAGGTCTGCCGCGCCCTCCCTCGCTCGGCCAGGGCGATGCGCCTACGGATCGGCGACGTGACCGAGACCTACCTGCACGGAGGCGCTCAGACCCTCCTCGACATAGCCAAGGAGGGCCAGCAGTGACCCAGGCCAAGACCCGTCGGCCGACACCCATCACCGCGATCCTCGCCGACGTCCGAGCTGCCCGGAAGCTCATCGACGACCGCCTCGTCCCCGTCGGCGGCGGCCGGCACCCGCACAAGGGCCGCGACCACCACCAGCGCGAGGCGAACCGCTGGCGCTCCGTCGACATCAGCCGCGACCTGGACGGCGTGCCCGGCTGGGACTCCACCCTGCTGGCCGGGCTCTTCGGCGCCCTGGCCGAGCGGGACCCCGCACACGTACGCAGCGGACTCGTCCGACTGGCCGCCCTCGCCGTGGCGGCCGTGGAATCCCTCGACAAGGAGGCCGCGTGAACGACTACAGCCTCGCGTGCCCCGTGTTCATGGACGGCCGCGGCTGCCACCACATGCAACCGGTCCAGGGCGAGGACCGGGCAGCCGCCCGCGAGCAGCTCCGAGGCCACCTGCGCGGCCGGCACGGAGGACAGGTCTGGTCGGAGAGCGAGATCCGCCGGGAGGTCGGCTACGTCCGCCCACGACGCACCGAGCAGCTCCTCGCCCTGATGGAAGCCGAGCGAAGGAGGCTCCCGATATGAGTGCCGAGCACTACCGCCAGGCTGCCGCCGAGCTAGACAGGTGGGTGCCGAATGACCCGTGGGGCGCCGACTTCTATACGGGGCTCGGGATGGGCGAGGCCGCCAAGATCCTGCGCGCGCGGGCCGACGAGCTGGAAGGCAGCTCCGAGTGAGCGAGGCCCTGCCGGGGAACCCCGGTCCGACCCTGAAGCGCATCTACGACGAGCTGGAGCCCGACGAGCGCGAGTCCGTGATGATCCGCCTCCTCGACGGCTCCTCCGCTGAGCGCCTCGCGCTCGTCCTTCGCAAGCACGGACACCGCGTGTCCGCCTCCACCATCCGCACCTACCGACGATCCCTCACGGAGGTTTAGTTAACCTGTGACTGACACGCTTCTGGCCGACCTTCTGACCACCCCCACTCCGCCCCCGATATCCGCCCGCCAGGCCGACCCCGACCGCGACTACACCCGCCAGATCGAAGTCTCCGGCGACTCCGCCGAGGTCACTGTGCGCGGCCCGGCCGAGATGGACCCCGACTCCTCAGCGGCCGACGTCCTGCGCGCGCACCGCCTCGATCCCGCCGACTGGGAGGTCTCCGGCTTCCGGTCGAGCGAATGGACCATGCCGAACGGGGAGCCCGGCGTGAGCACCCGCTTCTCCTTCGCCCGCAGGAAGCACTCGCCGCCCCAGCGCCTCGATGTCGACGAACTGCTGGCCGTCTTCGACCAGCACCCCCCACCCGCCCGCACCGCCCTGGACACCGAGGGCGAGTGGACGTTCGTGGTTGCCCTCGGAGACATGCAGTTCGGCAAGGTCGACGGCGACGGCCCCGAAGGCACCCTCCGCCGGGCGATGGACTGCATCGACAAGGCCGCGGATCTCCTGTCCGAGTACCGGCTGCGCTTCACCATCGACCACGTCCACCTCTGCTGGCTCGGTGATCACATCGAAGGCTTCGTCAGCCAGAACGGCGCGAACACCTGGCGCACCGGCCTGACCCTGACCGAGCAGATCCGTCTTACCCGGCGCCTGATGGCGCACGCCGTCTTGAAGCTCGCCCCGCACGCCTCCCGCCTGACCGTCGTCGCCGTCCCGGGGAACCATGGCGAGGCCGTCCGCCCCAACGGGCGCGGAGTCACGCGGTACGACGACTCCCACGACACGGACGCCCTGATCTCGGTCGCCGAGGCCCTGTCGCTGGCCGGTGAGGACTACGAGCACGTCGAAGTCTTCGTGCCGGACAACGACGAGCTGACCGTCGTTGTCGAGTGCTCCGGGACGGTCATCGCCCACGCCCACGGGCATCAGTGGAGGCCGGGGAAGCACTTCGAGTGGTGGAAGGGGCAGTCCTTCGACAAGACCTCCGCCATGCACCAGGCCGACGTCCTGCTGGCCGGTCATCTCCACCACGAATTCGTCGACACCGACGGGCCCCGCACCTTCATCCAGGTACCGGCCCTGGAGTCCGAGAGCACATGGTGGCGGCACCGCACCGGCACCCGTGGCGCCCCGGGCCTGATGGTCATGGTCACCAAGGATGGCGCGGTCCCGGTCAAGGAGGTGGTCCGGTGACCGAATCCGTCGACTGGTCCGTCATCACCCGCGAGACGGCGGGGATTGCCGGCCGCGCTGCCCGCCGGGTCGCAGACGGGTACGGGTCCCGGCTCACGATGGAGTACGACGACGCGTTCCAGGAAGCTCTTCTCCTCCTGGCGACGAAGGCGGACATGGTGCGCGGGTGCCTTGCCGACCCGGAGCTGGGGCCCGGCGTCCTGCATCACCGTCTCGTCCGTGACCTCACCGATCAGGTCAAGACCCAGGCCCGGCACCGCGCCCGCCACGTCTCCTACGAGGCCGCCCGCGCGGACTCGGACGGGGAACGGATGTGAGCGGGTACGAGCGGCGCCTCGTCGAGCACCTCCTTCCCGCCGTCTGGGACGCAGGGGCCGCGTATGGCATCCGGAACGCCCAGGCCCCGGACGCCGATATGCCAAAGGGCTCCGTCGACCCTCGAACGGCCGGCACGCTCTTCGCTCACCTCGCCGACATCCGGAAGGCGTGGGTCACCTGCGACCTCTCGCTGGGAGAACGCCGGTCCCTGTTCCTGCGGTACGCCCTGGACTGGCCGGACGAGCTGATCGCCGCCCGCGACGCTGTCACGGACCGCGCCGTGCGCTACCGGCTCGAACGCGGCGTCGGGAAGATCGCAGCCCACCTCAACGGCCAGCCCTACGTGGACGGATACGAAACCCTCGTCGTCCCTGACTGACCACCCATCCGCAATCGAACAGAGAAGCCAAGTTCCCGGCCTCCTACGGCGGCTGGGAGCTTGGCTGCCCGCTCACCCCGCTCGTGCGGGTACCGTTCAAATACAGGCGCGTGTTCTTGAACGGACTGGGAGTCGGGAATGCCCCAATGGAGTGACTACAGCAACGGCGAGCGGATCAAGATCCTGCGCGGCAAAGCAATGTCGCAAGAACAGCTCGCGAACAAGACGGGTCTGGCCCTCCCTACGATCCGGGCTGCCGAGCAGAACCGTCGTCTCTCCCTCCCGACACTGCTCAAGATCGCCAACGCACTCAGCGTCGACACCAGCGTCGTCCTCGGCCAGCAGGCCCCTCGGCGCTCCATGGGGCATGACGACCGGGCCACCCTGCGCCACATCTCGTCCAGCGTCCACGACACAGCGGCGGGCTTCCTCCCCACTGACTGCGATCCGGTGCTGGCCGATGAGCTGCGTCGCGCGACGGAGAGGGCCTGGGCTCTCTACTGGGCTGGTGACTACCAGGAGCTTGGCGCCATCTTGGGGCCGCTGCTCCGCGATGCAGCGATCACCGCGCAGACCCTCAACGGCGACGCCGCCCACCCGGTCCTCGGGTACCTCTCGGACGGCTATCAGATTGCAGCATGTGTGGCCAACCTCTTCGGCGCACGGGATCTGGCCTACTCCTCGATCGGCCACGCACGCAGCGCCGCGCTGGCGGCGGGTGATCCACTGCGTACCGCCCGGGTCGACTCTGCTCGGTCCTGGGTCTACCTCCGTGACGGACGCCTTCAGCGTTCGATGGAGGTTGCGGCCTCCGCGGCCGACGAGATCGAACCCCGCTACTCAGACCAGAGCGCGGAACAACTCACCGTCTACGGAAACCTGTTGAACCACTGTGCCGTGACAGCCGCGCGCCTGGAGGACACCGACCGCACCGGCGACTACCTCTCGCGCCTGCACGCAGTGGGAGCCCGCCTCGGGCGGGAGCGCGACTTCCACGGCGCTCGGTTCGGCCCGCACACCGCGACCACTCAGGCGGTCGGCATCAACGTGACCATCGGCAAGCCGGGCAAGGCGCTCAAGCTGATCGAGTCGGTAAAGCCCGTCCACCTGGAGGGCCTGGCCGATGCGGCCCGGAACCGGTATCAGCTCGACGTGGCGATGGCCCAGGCGGACGCGAAGCTCTACGACAAGGCGCTCGACACCCTGGAGGGCGTCCTTCACGATGCGCCGCAGTGGTCCCGCCACCAGGCCCTCCCCGGCGTGATCGTCCAGAAGATCGGCAACGCCTCCACGGCTCGGCTTCGCCGGGTCTCCGAACTCATCGGGGTGCCGGCCATCGCCGCCGACGGGTACGCGCCCGCTACCCTAAAAACAGCTCTGTAGACTGGCATATGCCTGCGCCGAACTGAGCGTAGTGATACGCCACGTAGCACTTTTCAGCGTCCAACTGCCCCCAGTGATACGGCTCGTGTCACTGGGGGCATTGCAACTTCCGTTAGTGCTACGAGGTGTTACTTCCCGAGCCCGTTGGGTTGCGACACGGTTGACGCATGAAACGGACCACCGCGAGTCAACAGCGCCGACGCAACATCGCTGACGCTGCGAGCGGGTTCCCCGACCGCACGCGCGTACTCCTCTACGCCAACCTGCCCGAGGGTGCGGACCCCGCCCCCGTAAAGGCAGACCTGCGAGCGTTCGCCGAAGCTCGCGACTTCGTCGTGCCCGACAACGCCGTCATCATCGACACCGGCGCGGTAGCCCGCTCCCGGCGCGAGCGGCCCGGGTGGTTCGAGGCGTCGAGGCTGCTCCGCGAGAACAGCGTCGAGGGCGTCATCGCCCCGGCCGTCACGCACATCGCGAGCACGCCGGTAGACCAGGCCGAGTTCCGGGCCTGGCTCGCCAGCGTCGCCAAGTTCGCCAACTACCTCGACGAGCCCGACGAGGACGCCCCCAGCGCCGTCGAAGTGACGAGGGCAGATGCATGACGCCGCTCTCCGTCCGCAATGCCGGCCTCCGCCCGCCCGCACGGACGAGCCGGATCGGGGCCACCTTCCCTCCCGAGGCCAAGCGCGTCGAGCACATGCGCAGACTCGCTGCGGCTCACCTCAACCAGGTTGGCGGCATCGAGCCTGACGACATTCGCACCGTCCAGCTCCTCGTCAGCGAACTGGTCACCAACGCGATTCAGCACGGTCACCCCGAGAGCGATGTCGAACGCATCGACTTCTCGCTCACCTGGAGCCCTTCGGGCACGGTGCGCATCGAGGTTGACGACCACTCGGATGGTCAGCCGACGAAGCGTGCTCCCGGTCCGGACGAAGAAGGCGGCCGGGGCCTGCTCCTGGTGGACGCCTTCTCGGACCAGTGGGGCAGGACCGGAACGAGCACCTGGTGCACGCTGGGGGTGGCGGAGTAATGGGCAAGCACGCGAAGCCGCGCACCTTCACCCTCTTTCGCCGCACCGCCAGTTCGGGTGCCAGCGCCGAGCGACGCACGCCGGGCGAATCCTGGGTCTGGGACACGTCCCAGCGCGGCGACCTGACCGAGGGGTCGCAGAACGATGACACGTTACGCAGGTTCCTTGACGGCCTGCGCCGACAAGTCGTCTCGGATCAGGGGGACACCCCTCTACGGATCACGCCCGAGGCCGTCTGGCAGACGTCGAACTACGTTCTGAGCAGCCACCTCGACGAGGTCCGCGACGAGGATCTCCACGCGACCGTCGTCACCATGCAGGGATTCCTCGACGCCCTGGCCGACGCCGCGGACGGCTTCTTGGACACCGGGCGCATCGTGGTCCGCGAGTTGATCGAGAGGGCGCGGACCGCGACCGACAAGCCCGACTGGTCGAACCGACGCCTCGCTCGACATGCGGCGGTCACGGCATGCGAGCTGCTCTCCCTGCTGGAGCGCGAAGGGTGGCAGGCGGCTGAGAAGGAGGCCGTGAGTGCCTAGCAGACCGCTCACCCGCCCTACGGTCGTTCCGTACGTCGCCTTGTGGGACAGCGAGATCCCTGGCCTCGAAAGCGATCTGGTCCTGCGGCACCGGCCGCAGCTCCACATCGCCTACAAGGATGAGCAACCCGGGGACCGAGACCCTCATGGCGTCCTCATCGGGCGGGTCTCCTCCTCCCCCCAGCAGGGGCGGGCCCTGTACGACGAGATGCACCCCGGCCGGCAATACGAGTGCATGCTCGACCTCCTGTGCCAGGTCTGCCAGGAACCCGCGAGCGAGAACGAGGACGGCGTCCTGTTCCTGGACTGGCGCACCAAGCGGTCCCCAGCCACCTGGCCGGAGAAGTCCCTCACCAAGATGCCGCCGCTGTGCGAGCCCTGCGCGGTGCGCTCGATCGCCGAGTGCCCGCACCTTGCCAACGAGCCCACCTTCGCCGCCGTGCGCACACCCGACCCGCGCGCCTGGGGGGCCGTCGGCTCCTTGTACCGGCCCGTGCAGGGCGGGTGGTACTGCCACCCGGGCGACGCCTGGGTCCCGTACGGAGACACCCGCCTCCACGCGCTGATCAGCGCGGCCATGGTCGTCGAGCTGACGGACGTCACCCGCGTCAACGTCGAAGACCTGGCCGCGTAAGCCCCACCGAAAGGAACACTTGCCATGGCCGCCTTCTGGACCCCGCGCCGCTTGCTCGCCTACCTGAAGATGCAGAGGCGCTTCGAGCCCTACGACATCACGGACCTCGCGTTCGAGCAGGCGGGCGCCGCCGACAGTGCGCCTGACGTCACCTACGTCGAGATCAGCGCGTTCGGTTTCCGGGCCCAGGCGCACGGCAAGACGGGCTTCGCCGCCTTGCGGGCCATCCGCGAGGAGCACCCGGCCCTGGCCCACGGCGTCTACACCTACCTGGCCGTCATGGGTGTCTTGGCCGCCCTGTTCCTCGGCACCGTCATGCCCCGGTAGGCCACATCGCAGAGCTTCCGCCCTGGCGGGGACTTCCCGGGGCACCGGCACTCCATCACGGCCGGATGCCCACCCAGGGCGGCGGCGTGTCCGTGGCGACGGATGCGCCCCCGCGCCCAACCGGGCCGGGACCGACGAAAGAGAGGGGGGCTTCCATGCCCGCAACCGTTGAGACCGACACCCCCGAGGTCGAGAAGGTGGACTCCGACACCGAGACCCCCGAGACGGGCGACCCGGGCGACGGCGACACCGCGGAGCCGCTCGACGCGCGCGACATCCTCGCCGCCTAGCACCACCCCAAGCACCCGCCCCGGCCGGCATGCCTCCCCGCTCCGCTACACATCCCCCTCGGAGCGGGCAGCGTCGGCCGGGGCGGGCCGTGCCCCCCACGCAGTCATCCAGTCTGATCTTGCAGGAGGAGCAATGCCCGCCCACCGCTTAGCCGTCCGTGAGTTTCTCAAAGATCCGGGCCTGACCCCGGGCGACCTCGCCATGGTCCTGCTCATGCGCGAGGAGGACGACACCAAGTCTCGGTCTATGCCCACGATGACAGTCAAGGAGCTGCCCGAGGCGGTCAAGGCCCTGGAATCGGCCGGCATCACGTCGGTGAAGATCTTCGCCGGGTCCAAGCTCAGGGACGCGCGGGCATCGCAGCACGCCTCCCCCACCGGCCTAATGGCCCGCTCCATCGCCGCCGCCAAGAAGGGCGCCCCCAAGGTGCTCGTCATGACGGAGACGTGCGTCTGCCAGCACAACGACACCGGGGAGTGCTGGCTCGCTGGCAGTGACGGGCGGATGGACGTGGAGGGGACGATCGAAGCCTTGGGCTTCCAGGCCGTCATGCAGGCGGAGGCCGGTGCGGACATCGTCGGCCCGGCTGCGATGATCCCCGGCTCCGTGCGCCGGGTCCGTCAGGAACTCGACCGCGCCGGGCACCACAACGTCGGCATCATGCCGCACCTGATCTTCGCCTCGTCGCTCTACGAGGGCTTCAGGACTTCCATGGGAGCCACACCGCGCTCAGGGGTCCGCGCCTTCCAGATCGCGCCGAACCAGCCCGAACAGGCCGTGCATGTGGCCCGCCAGATGGTCGACGAGGGTGCGGACATGATCCTCACGGAACCCGCCCTGCACACCGTCGACACCCTCGTGCACCTCAAGGACAAGATCCCTGTTCCCCTCGTCCCCTTCTCCGTCAGCGGCGAATACCTGCGCCTGACCGACCTCCGGGACGACGGGGAACGCGACTTCAAGCCCCTCGTCGAGGCGTACACGGTCCTGAAGCGGGTGGGAGCCACCCGCATCATCACCTACGCCGCGCTGGACATCGCCCGCGGCCTCAAGACTTCCTGATCTCAGCCAGGATGCCGGCCGCACCGTGAACGATGAGGTCTGCCGCAATGCTGGCCCCGAGCTTCTCGGGGTCCTCGGCGGGCCCTGCCCCGTCGGCCCTGACCTGCTTCGTGCCGTCCAGCGACGTCACGGCGGCGGTCAGGTACAGCAGGCCGTCAGCACCGATTCGCCCCCACGCACCCACCGGCACGGAGCAGCCGCCGTGAAGCTCGGCCAGCAGGGCACGCTCGGCCCTCACGCACACGTCGACAAGCGGGTCTCCGGCCTTCGCCAACACCTCGGCAGCCGGGGAGTTGACGCGGACCTGGATGCCGAGCGCGCCCTGCCCCGGGGATGGAGGGAAAGCCGTCGGGTCGAGCACCTCGTGCACCTGGGGCATCAGGTCCAGCCGGTTCAACCCTGCCGCAGCGAGCACCACCGCATCAAGGTCGCCCTTCGTGGCGCGGGCCAGCCGTCCGGGGACGTTCCCGCGGATCGGAACCACGTTCAGGTCGGGTCGAAGGGCAAGGAGCTGGGCGACGCGGCGGGGGGCGCCCGTTCCCACCGTGGCACCGTGCGGCAGGTCGGCCAGCGACGAGCCGCACAGCACATCGCGTACGTCCTCGCGCGGTCCAGGGGTCACCAGAAGGCGCGTCCCTTCGTGCACAGAGGTGGGGAGATCTTTGAGCGAGTGCACGATCACGTCCACCTCGCCCGTCACGAGGGCCGCCTCCTGGTTGGTGGAGAACGCTGACCCCCCAGCGGTCTTCGCTACCTCCGCCAGAGTCGGCGTGACACGGTCCCTGTCACCGCCTTCGAGGATGATCTGCCGCTTGAAGGTCACGTCAGGGAACTGCTCGGCGATCGGCGCGAGCCACTCACTGACCTGCCTCCGCGCCAGCTTGCTGGCCCGGGAACCGATCCGCACTACGTCGCCCATTCAGGTCAACTCCTCGCTGACGCAGGTCCGTTGACGCTCAATCGTACTTGCACCAGAACCATGCACTTTCCGACAGATTGTCACCAAAGGAGATCCCTCGAATGAGGACACCTCTGCGCATCGGCGCCCGCTCTTCACGGATGTCCCTCGCCCAGTCCGCGCCCATCCTGGCTGACCTTGCACCAGACGCGACCCTGCTGCGTCCCTTTGCCGGAGAAAGCGGCGACCGCGAGGACAACCGCGCCTCCCTGGAGTCGGACGGCGTCTTCTCCCAGGAGATCGAGTCCGCGCTCCTCGCCGGAGAGATCGACGTCGCCGTCCACTGTCTCAAGGACGCCCCCACGCACGACACTCCGGGCCTGACCATGGCCGCGTACCTACGCCGCGACGACATCCGCGACTGCCTCGTGACCCGCGACCCGGCCGGCACTCTCGACACGCTACCCCCCGGCGCGACCGTGGGTACCGCTTCCGTCCGCCGCTCTGCCGCCCTGCGGACCTACCGCCCGGACCTTCAGGTCGTCCCCTTGCGAGGCCCCGTCTACAGCCGCCTGGAGGCTCTGTTCAGGCACGAGGTGGACGCGCTGATCGTGGCCTCGTGCTCCATGGAACGGCTCGGCCTGCGCCACCGAATCGGCGAGCGGATCAGCCCCGAGATCATCTGCCCGCCGCTCGGCGCGGCAATCATCGCCCTCCAGACTCGCGAGGACGACATGGAGACCCGCAAGCGCATCTCGAAGCTCCACCACCCGGAGACGGAGACGGAGGCCGAAGCGGAGCGCGTGGTGCTGCGGCAGATGGGCGGCTTCTGCAACGCGCCACTGGCCGGATACGCCAGGACCAACGACAACGGCAACGAGGTCACGTACACCGTCCGGGCGCGAGCCTTCTCGACCGAACCGGCGCTCGCAATCGATGTCCGCCTGACCGGGCCTGACGCCACCAAGACCGCTCTCGCGGTCTGCCAGCGACTCACCCGACACGGCGCCTCGGAGCTGGCCGAGGCGCCGCAGTCCAGCTAGTCCGTCCCGACGAGGCCCGGCGAGGCCGATGCATGAACGCTTTCGGCGGGGGCGGGCGAGGCCGACGCCTCAACGCCCTCGGCGGGGGCAGGCGCCTCCTTGATCTCACGCAAGGCATCCTTGGCCTCGTGGGCCACCTCGTTGGCGGACTTCTCGTCCTCCCTCGGCGCGTCCGGCTCCGAGGCCGCAGCCACTACAGCCTCCACGACCTCGCCGATCGCCACCCTCGGGATATCGGCGCTGCCTCCCGGCACCAGCCGCTCCTCGGAGACAGCCGTCACCACATCCGTCTCCGGATTGGTGACGGTTACGGAGACTGACGGAGGCGGTGAGTGCGGCGCCTCCACAACCGGCGTCTTGACCTCCACGGTCACCGCCATCGTTTCGGTCACCTGTGTCTCCGCGGTGATGGTCACCACTCCGCCCTCGGGCGGAGAAACGGTGAACAGCGGTTCGGTGCCGGGCTGGCTGATGGCCTTCATGTAGCTGCGGAAGGGGTTCAAAGGGCTCAGAACCTCACCGAGCGGCTTCTCGATCGGGTCGGGAACAACCTTCTCCACCATGTTCCTCATCTGCTCCTTGATGCCCGGCTTCGTTCGCCCCTTGTCCTTCTCTTCGCGCCTGCTGGACTGTTGCCGGCCGCCGCTCTCATGCCTGAGCTTCGGGTCCGGAAGGCCGGGGGCGGCGGGGCCGTCGCCGCCTTCGACTCGCTTCTCCAGCGGGGCCACCTCGCGATAGATCGGCTCGGCGGCCAGCACGGTCATCCCGGGGTTCGGAGACTTCCCCTTGGGGCCCTCCGGGTGCTGCGGAGCCGTGCCCTCGCCGTAGGCCAACGCATGGGCGTCCTCCTGCGAGACACCGCGCCGAAGAGCCTCTCGAACTACGGCGTCACGCTGCTCCTCCGTCAGCGGTACGCCCGCGATGCCGCCGTGGCCGTCGAAGTAAGTGGGCACGTAGCCCGATGCCGGGTCGTGCCGGTAGACCCCGTCGTCCTCGGGCTCGATGTCCGGCACGGTCGCAGCCGTACCGGCTGCGCGGTCCTCCGCGACCTCATCGCGGGAGCGCTCGACGAGGCCGAACGTCGTGGTGAACACGGCTGTCGTGGCGATGAGGCCCCAAGCCGTGATCGCGGTCCTTCTCTGGGGCTCACCCTTCTCGGGCAGCGCAAGAACTCTGGAGACAAACGGGCGGCGGTGCGGCGACACGACAGGTTGTTCCTTCCCCCTGGAATGAGTGCTTCCGATTACTTCTAACACGCGAACGCATGTTCGAAAAACGGTCGCACAAAGTGGATCTTCCAAGTCATCCTGCGGTCGCATTAGGTCCAACCCGAGGGGATGATGCACCCCCGGTCCAGACCTGCATCGCGCTCGATTCCAACAAGGACAGAGCGCCGCAAATAGGGCGCGAGGCAGATGGCCCGGCTGCGCGAGGACGAACACCGTTCGCCAGTAGGAGAAGTCGATCAGGAACCGCGCGGCGGTCGTTCGCATCCAGGCGCCGACGCGCTCAGCCGACCCAGCACGAATCCAGCACGGTGCAGATGACGAGGGGTGATGATAGGTGACGAGTCGTCAGATTATCCAGCACCGATCCAGCACGGGAAAAACTAAGGGGCCCGACTCAAGAGAGTCGGACCCCTTCTGACCTGCATGTTTGCCAGATCAGCGAAGTGGTGGTATGTCACCCACTACACGTTGAAGCGGAACTCCACCACATCGCCGTCCTGCATGACGTACTCCTTGCCCTCCATGCGGGCCTTGCCGGCCGAGCGGGCCTCGGCTACCGAGCCCGTGGCGACGAGGTCGGCGAAGGAGATGACCTCGGCCTTGATGAAGCCCTTCTGGAAGTCGGTGTGGATCACACCGGCCGCCTCGGGGGCCGTCGCGCCCTTCTTGATGGTCCAGGCGCGGGACTCCTTCGGGCCCGCCGTCAGGTAGGTCTGCAGGCCGAGGGTGTCGAAGCCGACGCGGGCGAGGATGGCCAGGCCGGGCTCCTCGGCGCCGACGGACTCCAGGAGCTCCATGGCGTCCGCCTCGTCGAGCTCGGCGAGGTCCTGCTCCAGCTTGGCGTTGAGGAAGATCGCCTCGGCCGGGGCGACCAGGGCGCTCTGCTCGGCCTTGAAGGCGTCGTCGGTCAGCTCGTCCTCGTCCACGTTGAAGACGTAGAGGAAGGGCTTGGTGGTGAGGAGGTGGAGGTCGTGGAGGAGCTCCGCCTTCTCCGAGCCCTGGAGGATGCCCTGCGAGAAGAGGGTGTCGCCCCGCTCCAGGATCGCCTGGGCGGCCTCGACGGCGGCGACCTTCGGCGCGGTGTCCTTCTTGATCCGCATCTCCTTCTGGAGGCGCGGCAGGACCTTCTCGATGGTCTGGAGGTCGGCGAGGATCAGCTCGGTGTTGATCGTCTCGATGTCGTCCTTCGGCGAGACCTTGCCGTCGACGTGCACGACGTTCTCGTCCTTGAAGGCGCGGATGACCTGGCAGATCGCGTCCGACTCGCGGATGTTCGCCAGGAACTTGTTGCCCAGGCCCTCGCCCTCGCTCGCGCCGCGCACGATGCCGGCGATGTCGACGAAGTCGACGGTGGCCGGGAGGATGCGCTGGGAGCCGAAGATCTCGGCCAGCTTGGTCAGGCGGGCGTCCGGGACGCCGACGACGCCGACGTTGGGCTCGATGGTGGCGAACGGGTAGTTGGCCGCCAGCACGTCGTTCTTGGTCAAGGCGTTGAACAGGGTCGACTTGCCGACGTTCGGCAGGCCGACGATTCCGATCGTGAGCGACACGGTGACGACTTCCCTAGAGGAGTGGAGGTGGGGCGATCCCCCAGTTTACGGGGGCACCGGACCGGGCTCCGACGGCGCTCTTCGCGCCAAGGTCACCCAAAGGGCGTGTCCCGCACGTGGTTCCCGGCCCGTTCCGACCTACGTTGGTGGGGTGGAGCAGCACAGGACACGCAAGCCGCAGTCGCGGCGCCCCGCCGGGCGCCCGCCGCAGACCCCTCTGACGCCGCCCGGCGCACTGGTCGAGGGTGCCGCGGTCTATCGCGTCGCCGCCCGTCCGCGCCCCGGCAAGCCCCGTGTGGAGCGCCCGGCGCCGCCGGTCGTGGTGGCGCTGCGCAGGCTGCCGAACCCGCGGCTCACCGGCCTCGGGGCGGGCCTCTTCGCCTCCGCCACGATGCTGGTGCTCGGCTTTCTCGACTGGCTGCTGCTCGACAGTTCGCCGCTCGTCTTCGGGCTGCTGTTCCTGCCGGTCAGCGCGCTGACCGCGCTGTGGGTGCGTACCGCGGACCTCGTCACCGCCCCGATCAGCGTCCCCATCGCCTTCGCCGTCGGCGTCGTACCCATCTCGGGCGGCACGGGCGGAGTGGGCGGACAGGCGATGGCGCTGGTCACGGCGCTCGCCGTGCACGCCGGGTGGCTGTACGGGGGCACGCTCGTCGCCGGCGTGATCGCGAGCGTGCGCAAGGTGCGGGACATGGGCCGGCGCCAGCGGGCCGCCGCCGGGCCCGACGTGCGGGCGATGCGGCGCCCGGCCCCGGAACAAGGCTGAGAGGGACGACGGCGGGAGGGGGCCGGTACCGGAGCGGGGGCAGGGGTGTCCGGACGTGGCGGCGCCCGTAACGAGCGAAGCGAAGTGAAGGTCGCAGTCCGGACACCCCGACCCAGAACGAACACGACACGGATCTACACCAGTCAAA